>JALWTK010000144.1 GCA_027082875.1 Sulfurimonas sp.
TGATAGTTTTTTCTACATTACTCAGTCCACTGCTCAAGTCAACATCTGTTGTTGTAGCAGTTGTCTCTACATCAATACTATTTATTTGCCCACTATTTCCTGTAAAAGTACTTACTCCTGATGCTTGATCAGCATCTATAGTGATCGCTTGATCCGTAGCACCTTGATAAAACTTTAGCTCCTCTATACTTGTAAGTGTAGTAGCAGAAAAGTCATATGCTTCAGCAGAGTTCGCAAACAGTGTATCTGTGCCTGTGCCACCATCTATATTATCCGCAGAGACACTGCTTGCATCTGTATAAGAGATAGTATCATTTCCTGCTCCTGCTGTTACTGTAGAGATTCCTGTTGCTTGTGCATTAACACCAAGTTCTACACTATCAGCATTTGCTGTTAAATCTACTGCTTCTACTTGTGCAACATTTGCGAAGTCTCCATCGAGTATAGCAGCAGTATCTGTGATTTTTATTGTGTCAATATCATCACCACCATTTACCTCAACATCTCCACCAAATTCGCTATTTATAAATTTAAAGATATCGTCTCCAGCGGCCCCTAGTAGGGTATCACTTCCTGCTCCTCCAGTGATAGTGTCATTACCTGCACCGCCTATGATGCTATTACTCAAGTCATTCCCTACTATAGTATCTGCATTTGCAGAACCAACAACATTCTCAAAGTTATAGAGTGTATCGGTTTTATTATAAGCATTTGTTGCTGTGGAGTTTGCTAGATCTACAGTAACCCCTCGACCAGTATCTTCAAAGTCATACGAAATAGTGTCTTGGGTACCATCATTTGTAGTAGTATCTGTTGCATCATCCCCATAAAAAATGTTCGTTCCATCATTTGAAGTAATGCTATCATCACCTGCATTAGCTATGATTATATTATCTGCTGTTGACGCTACTATTTTATCACTTTTATTCCCTGTTTCTACATTTTCTATACTATTTAAGCCGTCACTTGAACCGTTTATTCCCTTAGAAGTACTTCCTACAGCTAAGTCTATTTTTATTTGTGTTGTTGCAGCACTATAATCAACCCAGTCACCAAGTCCATCCCCTCCATCATAGGTATCATTCCCATCTGTTGCTATAAAGGTATCATTCCCATCTAAACCATAGAGAGAGTTGTCCGCTGTACTTCCTGTTAGTGTATCATCGTTGTTCGTTGCGATAACATTTTTCATATTTATTAATGTATCTGTAAAATCACCACTTGCTGTTGTCACTGCTGCACTCTGGGCACTTAAGTCAAGCACTAGAGCTGCATCACTCACAACTACTGATGATCCGTCTTTGATTAGAGAGTAGTCTACTACACTATTTGCAGCACCACCAGAGACAGCACCATCTATATAGTCATCTCCAAGAGAAGCTACAAAACTATCATAACCTCCACCACTTAAGAAAGTATCATTTGCACTGTTTCCTGTAGCAGCATCTGTTGTGGAACTTCCATAAAAAGTATCACTATTTGTAGAGCCTTCTATAGTCTCTATGCTCACTAAGTAGTCAGTAGTGCCAAAACCATCTGCTACTGTTTTAACAGCATCTCCAGCACTATTTGTGATGAGATCATCACCATGATAGACTATACCACTAGGGGAGTCTCCACTTGACAAGTAACCATCATATGCTGCTTTATCATTTCCTGAACCACCATCAAGATAGTCGTTACCGCCAAGTCCTAGTAGTGTATCATTACCACCAAGTGCAATTACTGAGTTATCGTTATTATCCGCTTTTAATGTATTTGCTCCACTTGAACCTCTCATATTTTCAAAACCACTATGAGATCCACTAGGAGAGCCTATACCATCAAAAGAGTTTAAGAAGATGGACCCTGAACCACCAAGTGAACCATCTATCCAGTCTCCTCCATTTCCATCACTATAAGTACTACCACTAATACTTCCTGCAAGTACTGTATTGTTACTTCCTCCTGTTACCGTATCAGCACCATCACTGATAAAGAAAGTATCATCTCCACCGTAAAGATTGACAATATTTTTGTTTGCATCACCAGTAAAAATATCATTTCCGTCTGTAGCATTAATATTTTCTACCCCTAAAATATAACTTGCTTCACCAAACCCATTATCTGTAATCGTTCCGTAGTTTGTTCCATTTATATCATATGTCGCTCTTAGGTCAACTTCTATCGCTGTTGCACCTGCTGTGCCTATAGTAGATGTATCTTTAAAATCTATAAGATCAGTTCCACTACCACCACTAATAGTATCTACACCTTTTTGCGAAAAGAAAGTGTCATCATTTGCTTGCCCACTAAGAATATCATTGCCATCACCACCAGTAAGTAAGTCATTACCATCTTCACCAATGAGTCTTTCATTACCAGCTCCCCCTATAATAGTATCAGCACCATTAAGTCCATTAAAAGCTATAGCATTTGTAGAGTTAGCATCCCCTTTAAAGTAATCATCTCCGCCATCACTTCCAAAGATATACTCTACCTCTTGATAAACAACAGTACCATCACCACTATCTCCATGTGCATCGATAGTATTCGTAGTAAGATCTATAGATATTGCTGTATTTGTGCCATCATCACCATTGTAGTAAACATAGTCATATCCTGCACCACCAACATAAGTATCAGCACCTGTTCCACCATAAAATCTATCACTAGCATCTCCACCATAGAGGGTATCATCTCCACTATTTCCAGAAATAATATCTCGACCACCTTCACCATAAATAGTATCATCCCCTGCTCCACCAGCAAGTGTTTCATAGTTTGCATCAGTGTCAGCATTATTGTTATTATCACCACCCTCAATAATATTATTATTTGCATCACCGACAATAGTATCTCCAACAACTGCATCAGTTCCACGGATATTTTCTATATTGATAAGAGTATTTGTGAAGTTATCTACTCCTGTTCCATCTCCATTTCCTGCATCTAGTTGAACATTTACACGAGATGTAGACTGATTTGAGTAGTCTACCCAGTCTCCTCCATCTGGGTTTGTAAGCCCTTTTGTATCACCTTCACCATCAAGATAATCAGCACCTGTTGTAGAGAAGATAGTATCATCACCCTCTCCTGCATAGATTTTATTATCTCCACTGTTTCCTGTAAGTGTATCCCCTACATTTGCCCCTTGGATATCACTCCCTTTGATGTTATCAAAGTCAAAGAGGTAGTCTATAGAAGTACCATCATTTGCTGTTCCTGAAGCAGTCTCTACTAGATTAGTCACGTTAGCTATTGTAAAGCCTGTTTGTCCTGAGGATGTATCCATAATGAGTAGTCTATGAGACTGCTCATAAGTGTCTATATTTGGAGTGTTACTTATATCATTTACCTGTTTAATATCTGTAAGATTTGCAGCTACTAAAGCATCATAGAGTTTAGAGATTACAAGATTTCCTGTATCTCCACTCTGCGCAGCATAAGATATAGTTTGTCCATTAATATCAAAACTATAAGTATCTGTAGTAGTATTGTCTGTACGAACTATAGAGATCACAGAGGCACTATTGCCCTCAAGGTCAACACTCACTACATTTTGAACATCAGTTGTCCCACTAAACTCATTGAAGCCTACTGTATCCTTATCATTTGTATCACTTCCACCGATCAGAAGGTCACTTCCTTCTCCACCGTTGATAGTATCTCCACCACTATAACCTATAAGAGTATCATCTCCACCTTGACCTACAATAGTATCATTTGCACCACGTCCATCGAGAATATTTACTCCACTATCACCAACTAGAGTATCTTCATAGTTTGTTGCTAAAATAAGCTCAATATTTGAGAGAGTATCTGTCCCTGTATCTGACCCTACCACTTTACTATTGACTAAATCTAGTGAGATCTTTGTAGCAGCACTTGTATAGTCAGCAACATCAACATCTTTGCCATCAAGATCTGTACCACCATCCATGAGGTCATCACCTGAACCACCTATAAGTGTATCGTTGCCTACTCCACCTTGAAGATCATCATTATCAGCATCACCTCTTAAAATATCATCTCCAGCTTCTCCAACTAAAGTATCTGCTCCACTATTTCCACCAAAGGTATCATTTGCATTGCCACCATAAAACTCATCATTACCACTTCCACCAGTAAAGGTATCTTTATAGTCCGTTCCTACAACAACTTCTACTGTCTGAACAAGGTCATTATAGCTCCCTGTTCCAGTAGTTTTTGTAATGGACTTTTCTTCACCTAAAACATCAAAATCAAGAACGATACCAGTTCCAGATGTAATAGCACTATAGTTAATAGTATCTTTTCCTGCACCACCGATGATACTATCTTGTCCATCTGAGGTTTTAAAACTATCATCTCCATCGTTTCCAGAGAGTACATTAAGTTCTGAGGCTATATCACTTCCCTTTATAAGGTCATCATTGTTAGAACCTGATATATTCTCTATACCATAAAGTGTATCTTTTGTACCGTAACCATCTTCGGCTACCTGCTGTGTTGCTCGTGTTAGGTCTGCATCTATCCCTGTTGCTGTTGTGACATTAGAGTAGTCAGCAGTATCACTTCCCGTGTCCGTTGTAGCATCCCCACCATAGAGTGTATCACTACCAGCATCTCCTCTAAGGGTATCATCTCCATCTTCACCATAGAAGAGATCATCATCTGTTGAGAGGAGAGCTTTCTCTCCACCCTCTAAAAGGTCATCTCCAGCACCTGCAAAGATAGTATTTATACCTGTATTTCCCGTAAGTGTATCATCTTGTGCGGAACCTCTTATATCTTCTATAGTACTGAGTATGTCATTTCCATCACCTGTAGCAGTTCCCGCTTCAAGGTCTACTTTTACACCATTTGCAGTCACATCAGAGTAGTCTACTATATCATTAGATCCAGCACCACCTACGAGAGTGTCGGCATCTGCTCCACCAAAAAGTGTATCATTCCCAAGACCACCATCAAGAGTATCAAGTCCACTTCCACCTTTAAGAGTATCATCTCCATCAAGGCCACTGATAACATTGTTCGTAGCATCCCCAACAATAGTATCTGAAGCATTTACATTTGAACCTATGATGTTTTCTATGCCAGAGAGACTATCTTGACCACTCTCTCCATCATCTGTGACATTAAAGCCACCTACCGGATTGTCTAAGTCAACTTTTATGGCATTAGTCGCTTGTGAATAGTCTGCAGTATCAAGACCAGAACCACCGACAAGAGTATCATTTCCAGCATCACCACGAAGTATATCATCATGTGCACCACCATCTATACTATCATCACCTGCCCCACCATAGAGTGTATCTGCACCATCACTTCCAAGAAGAGTATTGGCAATACTATCACCTACTATAGTATCTACACTATTAGTTCCGGTAATATTTTCTATACCGTAGAGATAATCAACATTGTCATAACCATCATTAGTTACCTTCGCATTTGCAGGGCTAGAGTTATCATTTGTAAGGTCAACTTTAATACCAGAACCTAAGACATCTGCATAAGAGGCTGTATCATTTCCTGTATCTGTAGTTACATCACCACCATAAATATAATCAACACCATCACCACCACTTAGTGTATCATCACCTACTTCTCCTAAGAGGCTATCTGAACCAGCTTCACCATAGATGATATCATCCTCTGTTCCACCAAGTACAGTGTCATCACCACCCCCAGCTTTAAGGATATCACTACCAGCCAAACCTTCAAGGATATTATTTTTCAAGTCACCCTGAACGGTATCGCCATCACTTGTTCCACGGACATTTTCTAAGTTATTTACGGTGTCATTACCACCCTGTCCATCTGTTGCTGTATTTGCTAAAAGATCAACATTTACTCCTGATCCTCCACTATTGACATCGGAGTAGTCAAGCCAGTCTGCACTGCCTGTACCACCATCAAGTAGATCATTTCCTGCTCCACCAAAGAGAGTATCATTATCCGCTCCACCTTGAAGTGTATCGGAACCATCACCACCACTTAGGGTATCGACTCCGGCTTCTCCTTCTACAAGGTCATCCCCTGCATTTGCAGATAAGATATCATCGCCTGTGCCACCCTTGAGTGTATTGGCATTTGTATCACCTACAATACTATCACCTGCTGTAGATCCTGTGATATTTTCTATACCATAAAGATAATCTACACTGCCACTCCCATCATCCTGTACTTTTGCTGTTGCATCATCTGTTTGAGCTCTTGTAAGATCAATGTCTACACTATTTTTTTGATCACTATAGTCGGCAGTATCTTGAGAGCTACTGTCACTGCTTTCATCACCACCGTAGATATAATCCTTACCAGCTCCACCTTTGAGAAGATCATCGCCATCTCCACCTTTAAGAGTATCATCTCCCGCCTCGCCTGAAAGGGTGTCGTTTCCTATTCGCCCTTCTAAAACATTTGCTCCACTCTCTCCAGTAAAATTATCTGCACCACTTGTACCTATAAGGTTCTCTATGTTGAGGAGAGTATCTATACCATCACCTACTGCTGTCTCTGTCGTAAGATTTGCCGTTACTGCTAATGAAGCACCTGAGAAGTCAACGGTATCTACACCGCTCGTACCATCAAGGGTATTATCGTTTGCATCACCTATTAAGGTATCATCACCACTACCAGTTGTTACATTTTCGATCTCACTTACTGTATCAACAAGTGTTCCATCTGTTGCACTACCTATACGAAGAGAGACACTTAGGTTATCTGCCTCAGAGGAGTAGTCTACAGTATCACCAGATAGCTGACCATCCACACCACCAATGATTGTTGCACCTGAAATATCATCTCTAAAGACATCATCTCCACTATTACCATAGAGTGTATCACCACCACCAAGTCCAGTAATAGTGTCACTTCCACTTCCAGCAGTTATAATATTTTTGCCACTATCACCACGTAAGATATCTCCCGCTGTGGAGCCCGTAATATTTTCTATCTCGACAAGTGTGTCACTTCCTATATCCGCTCCAGTTCCTGTACCGGCGACTAAATCTACATTCACCGAAGAGCTTACATCACTATAGCTGACAGTATCTGTTCCACTGTTAGAAGTTGCGAAAGTATCTTTACCTCCACCAATGAAGTCATCTCCTGTACCACCAAAGAGTGTATCATCTCCAGCACCACCAAGGAGTGTATCAGAGCCTGCATTTCCTCGAAGAGTATCTGCACCAGCAAGTCCCTCGAGTTTATTTACATTTGTATCACCACTTAAGGTATCATCTATACTTGAGCCTATGATATTTTCTATGTTTACAACAAGATCATTATCGCCACCAAGAATCTGAGCGACACTATTTGAAGAACCATCAAGAGTAAGAGTAACACTGTTACTTAAGTCTGAGAAGTCTGCAGTATCATTAAGACCATTACCTCCATCGAGATTATCGCTTCCTAAACCTCCACGGAGTATATCTGCACCATCTCCACCTAGAAGTGCATCTGCACCTGCCTTACCGTAAAGAGTATCATCCCCTGCTAAACCAGAGAGAGTATTATCCTCACTGCTACCTATTATAGTATCCCCTGATGTATTTGTTGTACCGATGATATTTTCAACTGCAGTTAGCTCATCTGTACTACCATCACCATCTTTGGTAACATTCACTCCATTTTGGGAGAGATCTACTTCTATATTGCTTACAGCTGCATTTGTGTAGTCCATAGTATCTTGACCATCACCACCATCAACTGTGTCAAGACCTGCTCCACCCTCTATGAGGTCGCTATCTGCACCTGCATTGATGATATCATCACCAGAACCACCTCTAAGTATATCATTCCCCGCATCACCTACAAGAGTATCATTATCGGCTCCACCATCAAGAGAGTCATTTCCATCACCACCAACTAGCGAATCTGTACCAGCTCCACCAGTTAAAGTATCTCTTCCTCCGAGACCTTGAAGTACATTTGCTAGATTATTTCCAGTTATGGTATCATCAGCGATAGCAGAACCTATAATATTCTCTACATTTCGTATCTTATCTTGATCTCCACCTTCTATCACAACTGTTGTTTCAGAACCATCAGTTCCAAGTGTTGCAATGATCTTACCTTCTGTTCTAAAGTCTACAGTATCACTTCCATCACCACCATCAATAGTATCATTACCCTTATCACCAACTATACTATCATCACCTGCTAATCCAGCAATGATATTTGCTGATGTATTTCCAACAAGAGTATCTGACTGAACGGAACCTATGATGTTTTCTACAGCTATAAGAGTATCTGTACCGTCACCTGTAGCTACTCCTGTTACAAGATTTACATCTACACTAGTTGTTGCATTCTCATAACTAACCGTATCGCTTCCAAGACCTCCATCAAGAGTATCATCGCCTGCTCTCCCCTCAAGAGTATCATCGCCTGCTAAACCTTTAAATATATTGTCTTGATCATTTCCTCGGATAATATCATCCCCAGAGTTTGATCCTGTAATATTTTCTATACTTGATAGAGTATCTGTATCTGGTGTAGGATTATTTATGGTCACCGTAGTATCGCCACTGTCTTGCAAAGAGACACTAATAGCAGACTCATCAGCATAGTTTGCAGTATCTACTCCCGTACCACCTTTTAAGAGATCATCACCAGCTCCACCAGTAAGTGTATCATTACCCTCTCCGCCATCAAGTGTATCATCGCCTATGGCACCTGAGAGATCATCGTTACCACCTTGTCCCTCAAGAATATTCAACTTACTATCTCCGATGATAGTATCATTTCCTGTGTTTGACCCAGCAATATTTTCTATATTTTTTATCTTATCACTACTCCCACCACTTACATTTACAGATGTAAAGTTAGCACCATCAAGCGTAAGAGTTATAGCACCCTCAGAGGAGTAGACAGCAGTATCTATATCTGCACCACCATCTAACTCATCTGCTCCATCTCCTCCTGTAAGCCTATCATCTCCACTCCCACCAAAGAGAGTATTATCATTCGCTCCACTTGTGATGGTATCGTTATGTGTAGAACCTCTTACAATTTCCATATTTGTAATAGTATCGCTATCTGGCCCACCTGTAACAGAGACTACTCCACCATTTATGGAGGCAATAAGATCTCTATCATAGGAGCTAAAGTCTATCTCATCTAGACCCTGTCCACCATCAATAGTATCATTTCCTAAGTCATAAATAAGTGTATCATCGCCTATATAACCCTCTAAAATATTATCTCCAGAGGTACCTTGTATAGTATCGTTAGCTGTAGAACCTTTTATATTTTCTATATTTGTAAGAGTATCTGTATCTATACTTTGTGTTACAGTTGTGAATGCTGTACTATTATCTATAGCAAAGTTTGTATCACTATAGTCTGCTGTATCACCTATGCCTGAGGTAGCATTTGTACCACCATCAAGAGTATCAGAACCTAATCCTCCACGAAGTGTATCATCTCCACTTCCTCCTGTTATGACATCATTTGCATCTCCACCACTGAGAAGGTCATTACCTGCTCCACCATCAATAACATCTGCTCCACCAAGAGCGAAAACAGTATCATCTCCTGATCCTGCATTTATAGTGTTGACTCCACTATCTGTAGAGAGTGTATCTTTGAGCTCTGAACCTATAACATTCTCTATCTCTTTAACAACATCAGTCCCCTCACCAATAGCTGTCCCACTCACTAAATCTAGATTTATTCCTGTCGCTGAAGTACTGTAGTCTACTGTATCCTTTCCTATTCCACCGACGAGAAGATCATTTCCAAGGTTTCCAGAGAGAGTATCATCCTCTGTACCACCATACAGTGTATCTGCTCCATCATTACCAACAAGTATGTCACTTCCAGCATTCCCAGTTAGGACATTGGCTTGAGCATCTCCACTCACACTATCATTATTGGCTGAAGCTATAATGTTTTCTATATTAGAGAGGCTATCTGTTGTACCCTCTCCATCATCACTTACATTTGCTCCACCTAAACTTAAGTCTACTCTTATGGCATTTGTAACAGCAGAGTAGTCAACTGTATCTATATTTGCCCCACCATCTATAGAGTCATAGCCTGCATTACCTTGTCTATTAATAAAGAGATCATTGCCATCTCCACCAAAAAGGATATCATCTCCTTTATCCCCATCAAGAGTATCATTTCCACCATTTCCAGTCAAAGTATTTGAGAGGTTGTTTCCAATCAAAGTATCATTTGCTATAGCTGAACCTGTGATATTTTCTATATTTTCTAAACTATCTGTATCTGCTCCACTCACACTTGCAAATGTTTGAGCACCATCATCATTAAGATTAATGATAACACTTCCTTCTCCTGTGTAGTCGGCCGTATCGATTCCTACTCCACCATCTAAGGTATCATCACCACGACCACCACTGAGAGTATCATCGCCAGCTTCACCAAAAACAGTATCATCACCACCACTGGCACTTATACTATCATCGCCATCACTTGCGTTAATAATATTAATATCATTGTTACCAACCAAGGTATCCCCATTTAGAGAACCTATGATATTTTCTATATCAAGAAGCGTATCTCTACCATCTCCATCGGCTGTTCCAGAAGTAAGATCTACCTCAACTGCACTGCTACTTGTAGAGTAAGAAACAGTATCTATACCTGCTCCACCATCAATGATATCATTTCCTCTTCCACCTGAAAGAGTATCACTTCCAGCATCTCCACGTAGAGTATCTTCTCCATCACCAGCATCTAAAATATCATTACCATCTCCACCTAAAAGGGAGTCATTTCCCCCAAGAGAAACTAAGGTATCATCACCACCAAGCCCACTCAATGTATTGTCTAATTGGTTTCCTGTGATAGTATCACTTTGGACTTTTGAACCTCTAATATTTTCTATGTCTATTAAAGTGTCTGTCTCTATTGTCGCATTTGCAATGCTCGCTTTAACATCTGCATCAGAGAGATTTACAGTAACTGCCCCTTCGTTTTCAAAACTAGCAGTATCACTTCCTCTTCCACCTTCAAGTCTATCATTCCCAGCTTCTCCACTCAGAAGATCATCACCATCACTTCCTATGAGAGTATCATTACCAGCACCACCCAAAAGTGTATCATCCCCTGCTGCACCATTCAAGATATTGATAGTTGAGTTACCACTTATGATATCATCACCAAAGGCAGAACCCTTAATATTTTCTATATTTTGTATCTGGTCGCTATCTCCACCAACAACATTGACTGTAGAAACACCACCATTATCAAAGAGAGTTGTTGTAATAGCACCCTCTCCAGAGTAGTCCGCAGTATCAACACCAGCACCACCATCAATAAGATCGGCACCTTCTTCACCCTTTAAGTAGTCATCTCCATCATTACCATCAAGAGTATCAGCACCCTTACCACCGATAATACGATCCTCACCATCATCTCCATGTAACACATCATT
This sequence comes from Sulfurimonas sp., assembly GCA_027082875.1. Classification (GTDB taxonomy): domain Bacteria; phylum Campylobacterota; class Campylobacteria; order Campylobacterales; family Sulfurimonadaceae; genus Sulfurimonas. The sequence continues at coordinate 11,369 of JALWTK010000144.1, forward strand.
ACCATCACTACCATCGAGGGTATCATCGCCACTATTTCCATAGAGAGTATTGTTATCATTTCCGCCTGTGAGGGTATCGTTTTCTACAGAACCATTAAGAATCTCTATGTTTGTTATAAGATCATCATCTGGTCCATTATCTATCGTCACACTCCCCTGATAAAGACTAGCTTCTACCCCACCCGTAAAGTTTTTAAAGTCTAATGTATCTGAACCTGTTCCACCATCGAGTGTATCGCTACCTTTATCATAATAGAGTGTATCATTCCCAGACTCACCAAGAAGAGTATCATTTCCATCTCCACCTAAAAGAGTATCAGCACTTGTACCGCCTAAGAGTGTATCATTCCCTTGCCCACCGATAAGATCATCATCGCCTGCTTGACCACGTAACAGATCATCTCCTGCTCCACCATCAAGAGAATCATTTCCATCTGCACCGAGCAGTGTATTTATTAGAGCATCTCCTATAATAGTGTCATTTTGATTGCTTCCAATAACACGCTCAATAGTAGTAATAGTGTCACTTACTCCAGCACTCACGGCACTATGCTTATTAAGATCAATAGATACACCACCTGCATCACTTACAAAGGAGTAATCAATAGTATCAAGACCATCTCCTCCATCTATACTATTGTTTCCACTATCCCCACTGAGAATATCATCACCCTCTCCACCATGAAGAATATCATCATTTGCACCAGAGGAGAGTGTATCATTACCCTTACCACCTACTAGTGTATCTTTCCCCTCAAAAGAGGTGACAGTATCATTACCAACACCGCCATACACTTCAGAATTACCATGAGAAGCTAAAATTTCATTATTATTAGCATCTTTTGGAAAAATAACATTAAAACTATTTTCACCGGCTGGATTAGGTACAAACTGTGCAAGATACTCCTGATCACTTCCCGTAAAATCCTCTCTATTCCAAATAATAATTTTTGGTGTCACTAACATTTTTAGTGTCTCACCTTTAAGTGTTGTAATATCAGGAGTGTCTACAACCTGTCCAGGACTTAGATTAGCCTTATCAAATGTAGAAGTATAATCTACACTTAACTCTTTTGCTGCAAGAGAGATATCTGCTCGATATGTAATAGTAAAGTATGCCCTTCCTGTAGTTTTATCTACATAAAAACCATTCTCTGCACGACCATCAACTTGAGAGAGTATCCCATTATCTGCACCTATTATCTTTATCTCTTGTGTAAGACCAGAGACCTTGATATTACTAATACCAAAACCTTGTGGTTGCTCTGGAAGAATAGAAATATCACGGGATAACCAGACACCATCATCTGTAAAATATTCAGGATTATCTGCATTAATGCGTATAGGGGCACTACTCTTTGAGTAGTCTAAAAATTCTCCTTGTAGTTGTACTTCAGGTGTACCATCCAGTGATCCAGATGCACTTCCACTACCTCCATCCACTTCGGTAACCACACCATCAATCACTGTTTCACTTTTTGCAGTGTTTACTGATATACCTGTAGCTTTTAGCCCAGCCTCTACAGCATTATTTACAGCACTAATGTTGATATTTACAGGATTATCATCTGTTGGTTTATAAATCGCATTAAAATCATTTACAGGGGCTTCTTCTTGAAGCTTTGCACTCTCCTGTGCAGGTGCATCATTATCTTTAAGTTTCGTTTGTGTCTTTGCTTGAGAATTATCTAAAATCATCGAAAAATTCTGATTCTCTTCAGCGGGAGCACTCTCTTTTGTGTCAGAAAAATCATCTGAAAGTTTTACGAAATCATCTGTTACTACAGACTCTACAGGTGCCTCTTTTACGTCATCTATTTGCGAGAGTATGTCATTGATGCTTATTGATCCTGAAGGGAAATTCACTGAGACATCATTGTTAGTAAATGCGAGAAGTCCCATTGAAACAAAGGTAAGTGTACCACCAGAAGGGATTTTTGCGACTATATCTCCCCCTACTATCTGGTAAGTGGCCTTGTCCATATTTTGCATAATATCAATGCTATCACTTGGACGAACGAAGACCTGCATATCTTCACCCGCTTTAGGGAGATCTTTGATAACTATTTTTTTATTGTCGTAAACTACTGCTTCAGAATTTTTAACATTTTGCATACTATTATACCTCGCATTTTAGAGACTATCATTCATTAATTATACCATTAATTTATGTTATATTTATCACTATGAAAACTACAAACTTGTACAAGTACCTATTATATGGCTTTTTAGAGCATAAATTTTCTACATTTTAGATACTATTACAAAAGCAATTAAAATGCCAACACATTATTTCAAGCCTTTTTATAAGAGATAACTTAAAAAACAAAGAAGTTAAGAAATAGACATCAGTTTATGACAATTATATTTCAAAGAACGATGCAAGATGAAATTCTTGCAGAGTTTGATTTTTTAAATACTCTATTTTTAACTCAGTTTCTAGAATTTGAGTCAAGAGTATTTTGATAATCAAACTATAGAGAAAACTATATAGTTTTTCTCCACAAGGGATTAACCCTTCGGGCGATATTTTGGTTAACAATTTAGTATGTAATAGCTTTATAAATATTGCTATTATGATTTGATTTAAGTACTAACTTGGGATCTTTAAATTATCACTGTTTATGACTTTAAAAATACACGATTTGGATCGTAAGGTACATTGTATTTCACTATAGAATAGATGATTACAGCTATCTTCCTAGATACTGCAATAAGAGCTTCTTTTTTAGACTTACCTTGTGAGCGTTTAGTATCATAGAGTTGCTTTAGTTGGGTGTTATGAATTAAACAACTCACAGCACTCATATATAAAGCATGTTTTGCTAGTGGCGAACCTCTTTTTGAGAGATGACCTATATGTTTAGAGTTACCAGAACTATTTTCAGTTGGAAAGAGTCCTAGATATCCTATAAGCTTAGGTATGCTTGGAAACCTCGTCAGGTCTCCACACTCACTAATAAGTGCAGCAATAGTTTTTTCAGCAACACCAGGTATCGTCTTAAGATTAGCTAGCAAACTATCAGCCTTTTGAATCTCAATACCAGCTTCATCAACAGTAGTTTCTACTGATGAGTTTTTAAGAAGTGAGAGTATCTCTGACTCAATAATATCAAGTTCACTAAGATACATCTTAAGAAGCCTAATAGTACTGCGAATAGCTATTGCTCTAGCATCTTTAGCCTTACCTGAATAGATAGACTCCCTTGAGAGTTCTAAAAGCTGGAAAGCCTTGCTCTGAGTAAAATTATTCCCCTGAATATGGCGAAACAACTTTAAGATTCTGTCGACACTACTATGCTTATAGTGATGCGCAGTAGGATACTTATCAAGTAACACTAACCCTGTCACACTAAATGGCTTTAAAAACCCTTCAAGCTCTGGAAAGGTTACAGTTATCTGAGTAAGTATTCTCTTCTTAACATCTTTCATATCAGCTTGGATAGTACTTCTATTGCGATAGAGTGTTCTAAGAGATTGATATTCATCATCTGTGATATAACCAGAACTGAATTTACCACTTTTTAGAAGTAGTGCTATCACAAGTGAATCTATCTCATCATTCTTTACTTTTTTCAATGTTATCTGCTCTCTATACCTAGTTGTCTGGAATGGATTCAATAGTTTAACAAGATATGCTTTAGACTTTAGAAACTCTTGGAGATTTTCACCATATATTCCAGTCGCTTCAAGCCCAATAGTAAATTCACTTTTATCTAAAGTGATACTATCAAGTATCGTAAGTAACTTCTCAAACCCTTTAGCATCATTGTTGATTTTAAAAGGCTTGTTAATAACTTTGGTCTCATCATCATCAATGACTGAAACAACATGGAAACTCTTGGCAATATCAATTCCTACATAATACATCTTATTAATCCTTGTCGTGTAATCTTTAGTTGTCCAGATACTTCTATCTGGATTCACAGCCTCGTTAATCTATATGCAGTGAGTGCTAAGTAATACAGCTACTCCCACAGCTTTTTTATAAGTGATTAACAACTAAAGATATCAACAGGCTTAATTGATGTAGTCAATAGAAATATACGTCTATTGCTATAAGGAGAAAAATGTTGTTATATCTAAAGTCATAGACTATGATAGTTACAAGATTTGAAGTTAGTACTTCAATCTTAACAGAGTAATACATCTTTGATTTAAAGTCAAAAAAACTTTGAAAAAAGATGGGTTACTCATAAAAGAAATTATACGAGGAGTCTATTATGTGCTTACTTATTGCAAGTGCTATTTTATTTGGAGCATATAGCTTTTACATGGATGGATATATTTTACAGGCAATTATTAGCACAGTAATTGCCTTTTTACTGTATGGCTTTTTCACCTACCGTATGATCAAAAATCGTAAGTGTATTTTTGGGGATAAAGCTGACTGTAATAGAGAAGCAAATGAGAAACTTCAAAAGAAATCTTAAAGTTTCAAATTTATGTGGAATTATTACGCTATAATTCTGGTCAAATTTCAAAGAAAGTGGGTGATGTGATATGCCAGGTATTATACTACGCCATGATGACAACTTTGACGCTTCTTACAGACGTTTCAAAAAGCAGACTGACCGTAACTTAATCGTTACTGAAGCTCGTGCTCGCCGTTTCCACGAAACGGAAACTGAAAAACGTAAAAAGTTCAAAATTGCTTCTCGCAAAAAAATGCTTAAGCGTCTTTATATGATGAGACGTTACGAATCACGCCTGTAAACGATTCTCCTTCGGGAGTTCGTTTCTCTACAACAAAAAACTTCAAGACTATCTTTTCTTCCTAAAACTCTATGCCTAGACCTACTAGTATCTGAAAATCATTTTTAAATGGTATCTCTCCATTTGACTTGGCTTCAGGATCATTCACATAATCCCAAATCCCAGTAATATCAAAATCAAGCCATGAGAGCAGTTCATTTTCTAAGGTTAAAAGCATATGGTGTTTAAATAGACCAGCATTTTTATTAGTTAAGGTCATTTTATAGTCAAACTTTAACTCGCTGATCTTATTAAGATCTAAATCCATTTTTGTACTCATCTCTAGTGCTGCTGAACTAACCTTAGCAGTATCAACATTAGGAACAGTTACATACTCCGTATATAAAAATGCTGGGCCCCCTGAGAAGCTCCACTCAAAATATTTACGATCATAGAGTGTATACCCAACACCTAAACCAGCAGTCATCTGAGTAGCTATATTTTTATATATATCGGTATAGTATTCTGAGAATAGTGGTGTCCAAAAGTATTTTCTCGTAAGGTAAATATCATATTTTTGACTGAGTCTATGATCCCTACTTGTCTCTACATTATTTTTGGCAGAGACACGCCCAAGGTAACTAAATTCAAGACATGATGTCGCTGTTCTTCGCTTGAAGTCTCCTTTAGCAGCATAGTCATATTGGTCAGAATTTCCCTTCCGAAGATCAAAACTAAAACTAATATTGCCGCTCCAGTAGTTACGCTCATGATCTCCATCTGGGGCAAAAGATATGATATCTTTTTTCTTAAACTCATAACTATTATCCCCTTGAATAATAGTTACATGTCCATCTTTCATGCGCATAATTCCTGGAAAAGAGGCAAGGTTCTCAATATTTACATTAATAATATGATAACTTTTAATTTCCACTACATCATCAAAGTCAAATGTGTAAAGCCCTATCTCATCACTATCAAACTCTAACTCTTTGTCAAATAATGCTTTAATCTCTCCCTTAAACCACTCTCCACTCTTTGTTTTTATCCAGTCATATTTTACAGGGCTAGGAGAGAGATCCTCCCATCGCTCTTGCATTTTTGATATATCTACAGTACCATGCTTATCTATGTTTTCAACTACATCTTCTAGTTTTACACGGGAGAGCTTTTTTTTGTCGGACTCTTTAGCTTTTTTACGAATGGCATCATCACTCAAACCCGACTCATCTTTGACCACTATAACATCTTCACTTGGCCTCTCTATATCCTCTTGAGTAGATATGCTACTATTATCATCAAGTGTAGCTGTTGTAGTATTATGTTCCGCATAGAGGGAGAGAGAGATAAGTAGAAGAAGAAGCTGTTTCATTAATTAAAGCTTTCCATACATCTCATTATAGAAGTTGAGTGCATATCTATCGCTCATACTTGCTATATAATCTGCTATCACCCTATGTTTTTTTCGTGTTTGGAGCTGTTTATAGTAAAACTCTGGAAGCATTTTCTCATCTTCCATCAGTCCATGATAAAGACCTTTGATCGCCTGTTTTCCAGCATACATTTTTCTCACTATATTTTTATGCTGATACATTTTACGAAAAAGCAATTTTTTAAGTTTTTTGAGTTGTGTCTCTAGCTCTTTTTCTAGTCCTATAGGCATCTCATTATCTGTATCTTCTAAACGCGGTGTAGAGTACTCTAGGAGTGAGTAGACAAGATGATTTATAAGGTGAGAGCTAAAACGGTAACGAAACATCTCATCATTCTCTTCGCCAACACCTTCAGCCTCTACTTTAGCAAGTATCTCACGAGCAAGTTCACTCTCCTTTAAGTCCTCAAAACTTATAAGTCCAGAGTTTACACCATCATCTATATCGTGACTAGTATAAGCTATCTCATCGGCACGGTCAACTATCATCGCTTCAAAAGATGGATGTTTATCAAGGTTAAACTGTTCATGGATTATAGGAGGTAAAAAGGATTTATGGTAGGGATAGGAGTGTTTTAAAATACCCTCAAGTGTAGCAAAAGTGAGGTTGAGTCCATCGAAATTTTTATAACGCTGCTCAAGAGTAGTCACTACACGAAAGCTTTGAAAGTTATGCTCAAAACCATTAGAAAAACCATCAGCTTTTAAACACTCATCTAAGGTATCTCCACCGACATGCCCAAAAGGAGTGTGCCCTAGATCATGAGCAAGTGCTATCGCCTCAGCTAAAGACTCATTAAGTCCAAGTTCTGAGGTGATAGAGCGAGCGATTTGAGAGACCTCTATAGAGTGAGTAAGTCGAGTTCGAAAAAAATCACCCTCATGATTTAAAAAAACCTGTGTTTTATACTCTAGCTTTCTAAAGGAGCCTGAGTGAATAATACGATCTCTATCACGTGCATAAGGATTACGAAAATCCTTATCTATCTTATGAAATCTCTCTTGAGGCTGCATTAGGCTTTTTTAATAAACTCAGTTTTGAGATAGATCTTTGTACCATTCACACGACCTTCAACATGGTCATCCATATCATGTGGTAGAGAGATACGAGTTACTGTAGTTCCACGTTTTGCAGTGAAACCAGCACCTTTTACATCTAAGTCTTTAAGAATTACGATACTATCACCTGCTAAAAGTTCTACACCATTTGCATCACGGAAAGTCACCTTGTTAGCTTCTGCATTTATCGCCTGCTCTGCTAGTGCTAACTCATCCTCTTCTAGGTACATCATCTCTACCATATCTTGGCGACCAAGTTTGTTCCATAAAATGTAGCTCATTATCTTTGCAGCTGGCGTTTCACTCCACATAGCATCATTAAGACAGTTAAAGTGTATCTCATCTAACTCACCACTCTCTATCTGTCCCTTACAGTTAGCACAAACATAAATGCTCTGATCTTCACTACCATCACTAATAGGTAACTCTAAAACACTTACATCTTCACTACTTCCACATAACTCACATACTTCACTTCTAGCCATTTTCTATTTCCTTATTTGATTTTTGCAATTATACTACTTTTCATCGTCTTTCTCGAATTCTATATCTTTATTTGATGTTTTTTTCTCATTTACCACTTTGTTAAATGCTTTATCAGCCTTTTTTTCATCATAATTTTGACACTCTTGTGGCATAACAGCATTTGGATCACTTGCTATCTGCTCACACATGGCAGCATTAAAAGTAAAATAAGCACAGCCACTAAAGCTGAGTACTAGTAAAATCGCTATTTTATACATTATTTCTTCTTTATAATAAGATCAAGATATTTGTTTGGTGTAACTTTCATCATCTCTTGTGCTAACCAGCGTATCTGAAAAAATGCAGCTCCACTCTCGCGAAGAGTGAAGTAGTTTTTTAGGCTACGAAGATTAAAGGTGACTACCATATCTACTTTAACATTATCAGAGATAATGTGTTTAAAAGCATCGCCGACATTGCGTTTTTTCTTGCCAGCTTGCAGAGCAGTGTAGAGTCCTTCGCTATCTCCTGCACACTCTTCTAAAAAGGGGAGTGAACTTTTTGCTACAGAGATAGCATAGAAGTCTTCTAACTTGTTATACTGGAAGTTAAGTTTGTTATACATACCAGCTATCTCTACACGGTTATAAGCTTCATTAGCTGTAACAAACATATTAAAACCTAAAACTTTTGTTATAAAAAACTCTTCACCACCACCCTGCTTTGAAGCAACAAAGGCATTGATAAGTGAGCTCATAGTGTAGCGTGTACTTCGTACACTTATAGCCTGTATACGGTGCCGTGCATGCTCTTGTAAAACGCCACGAGAGGTGCCACGGATGAGAAAAGAGAGGTTGGCATGCTCTAAAATAGAGTGGTGAAAGTATGTCCAAGCCAGGTCATCTAAAAGAGCCGACTCCTCAATAGCATTTATCTCATCACACATTGCACTATTAGGAAGTGCATGTTCTATCTCTTGTATAACACTATTTTCACTGTTAGTAAAAGAGTCATAACAAGTACGAGCAGCAGACTCAGCTACACCAATGCCAGTATCTTGTAGTAAAACGACCTCAGGTCTTGAGTACTCTATGCCATACATCTCTTCCATATCTTTATCCCTTTTTCTTAGACATTGTCAAGTAAAATTATATCAAATTAACTTAAAATACTACCTAGATATACTAAAACCTATACCTACTTTGCTGACTCTCTCATCATAACTTATAAGTGATTCCCCGAAGCCATGAAAAGCTTTGAGATATAAAAAGAGGTTCTTTTCATTTGTAAGTGGATAGGTGTAACATCCTTCTATTGAGCCTTTATGATTAAAGGGATTTCGACCTGTTAGCTTGAAAAGATGTTTTTTATAAGGAACTAGGAGTGTGAGAGAACCATAACCCATATAGTCCATTAGATCAGTATTGTAAGAGAGGTCACCCACATCCTTCCAAAGTTTGAGATTAAGAAAAGTAGGTCCAAACTGAAAGTAGAGACTCCCTTCTACATAGTTCCATGAACGCTCTTCTGCTCCCCCACGACCATTTGACTGATGTGCAAAACTCAAACGTATCATCTTAAAAAAATCAAAGTTTCGTGTGTAGCCTACAGGAATAGTTACAAATGCCTCTGGATTATAATTTGTTTCTCTAAAATAAGCTGATTTCTCATAAAGTTGCCAAAAGGAGTGCTGAGTATAGGCAAAAGAGTAGACCTCATTGAGTCCTAAGATATTTGCACCGTAGTCATAGCGTACACTTATCTGAAACTCTGTCTCCACTGCTTGAGCATTGTGTCCATATGTTTCATCATAGCGATCACCATCAGCTCGATAGCTGAGAGGAATAAAGTAGTTAGTAGCATATGCTTTAAGACTATAAATAGACTGAGAATACTGCTCAATAGTCTTGAGTGTCTCTTCATCAAAGTCCTTATCTATGCTTTTATACAGCTTCTTCGTCTCCTTAACAGTCTCTCTACTTGCATCTTTTTTTATGTCAAAATAGTAGCCATGTGAGGAGCGTTTATACCAGCTTGCTGCAGCTGCTTTATCTATATCTACACCCTCTCCATGCTCATACATATAGCCAAGTATATAGGCAGCATCATTATCACTGTTTGTACTTGCAAGTTTTTTAAAAAGTGGAAGTGCTTTTTGAAACTCTCCTGCTTTATAGTAGGCATAAGCATCATCAAACTCAGTAGCACCATAGAGTGTGGAGAGAAAGAGTAGACTTATAAGGAGCTCTTTCATTACTTCTGCACACCATCGAGAATAGGTACAAAGTCACAATCTTCTAGCTCTTCCTCTTCAATACGATCGCCATTTTTTATAAAACGAGTGATAACCTGCTTGCCATCTTTCTCTACAGGAGCTACAAGTATACCCCCATCTGCAAGCTGATCAAAGAGTTTTTGAGGTATCTGTTTTGCTGTTGCTGAGAAAAGGATCCGATCATAAGGAGCATAAGAGATCCAACCATTTTGTCCATCATCCGTTCTTGTGTGAATGTTGTTGATAGCAAGATGGCGAAAACGCTGTTTAGCTTCAAGAATAAGTGGCTCTATGCGTTCTATAGTAAAAACACCACGAAAGAGATGTGAAAGTACGGCTGCTTGATAACCACTACCGCACCCTACTTCCAAAACTCTATCTGCTCCACGAGGAAAAAGATACTCTGTCATCTTTGCCACTGTAAGAGGAGAGCTGATATACTGTGCAGCCCCTATTGGGAGGGCATCAAGTTTATAAGCACTATGCTTAAAACCAGCAGGTACAAAAGCCTCTCGATTTGTCTTGGCTATCGCCTCTTTTATCTCAGGTGAGAGAGGAAAGATCTTTGCTATCTCCTCTGCCATTCTTGCTGTTTTTGTTGCTGTTATTCTATCCACTTTATTCTATGCCTATGTTAAGATATCTTCGCATTTTTGTTATCTCTTTTTTGTCGTATACCCTCTCTAAGCAAGGCTTATTCCCATTATAATGTGCTTCTCCTTGAGGAGTTATAATAGCACTCAAAGCTGTGCAATCTCTGTTTTTGCCATCGCTTGCTATAACATAACACTCGTTCATAATAGCTAATGTTTGTGTTAGTAATCTAAAATGTTTTGCTCTAGGTTTTCCCCACCAGGAGGGAATAAAAATGATATCTGCCCCCTCACACCTCTTCCATAATTCTTTAAAACGCAACTCAAAACAGATAAGAAAGGCTATCTTCACACCAGCTACTTTTATGATCTCTACTGGCTCATCCACACCCTCACTCATATACTTATGCTCTTTACCAAGCCTGAAGAGTCGAGCTTTTGCTCTTTGGTGTACGACTTTTCCCTTATAAAAAACTTTTACAAGATTAAAAACTTTTCCATCTATATTTTCAAGCATACTAGTGATGATACATCGTTCACTTGAAGCATGAAGAAGTGCTTTTGTCGCATTTACACTAAAGGCAAGAGCTTTCTCCATATTTGTATAATCAAATCCTGTGAGGGAGACTTCATGTGCTAAAATGAAAGAATTTTTGGAAGTTTTTTCTACTAAAGAGAGTAGTGTTTGGAGATTCTCTTCGTAGTTAGGTTTTGTCTCAAAAAGAAGAGAGCAGAGAGTCAGACTCTCTTTAGAAGTCATCATCAAAAGAGAGAGAACCTTTTGAGTAGTTTGTCACGGTTCCCTCAAAAAAGTTTGTTTTTTGGTCATTAAACTTCGCGAAGTCATCTACCCATTTAATAGGGTTTTCAACATTATAAAGTTTTTCAAAACCAACAGATGTGAGTCTATCATCTGCAAGATACTTAATATACTGCTCTACGATATCATCAGTAAGACCTAATATTTGTCCCTGTGTGATGTATTTTCCCCACTGTGTTTCGAGCTCTACTGCTTCTTTGAACATCTCTATCACTTCAGCTTTGAGTTCTTCCGTGAAAAGGTCTGGACGCTCTTTTCGAAGTGTATTTATAAGGTTTTGAAAGAGTACGAGGTGTGTCACTTCATCGCGTTGGATAAAGCGAATCATCTGTGCACTTCCGAGCATCTTTCCTGAGCGAGCAAGTGTGTAGAGGTAAGTAAAACCACTATAGAAGTAGATACCCTCTAAAATTTGGTTCGCAAAACAGGCTTTGACAAAGTTTGCCTCACTCGGGTTCTTTGCAAGCTCAAGATAGACTCTAGCAATAGCATCATTTTTCCCCTTAAGCATCATATCACGACGCCAAAGATCATAGATCTCTGCTGAGTTTGTAGAGATACTATCTACCATTACTGCATAAGACTGAGAGTGAAGAGCCTCTTCAAAACTCTGACGAACTAAAATAAGATTTACTTCTGGAGAAGTCACATAAGGATTTACATTGTCTATAATATTATTGGTCTGGAGTGAATCCATAAAAATAAGCTGAGAAAGTGCTTTATCGTAAGCAGTTTTTTCTGCTTCTGTGAGCTGCTTATAGTCGTTGACATCGCGTGTCATATCGACCTCTTTTGGAAACCATGTGTTGTTTAACATCATCTCCCAAAGATTATAAGCCCACTGGTACTTAATGTTGTTGAGCTCGAAGATACCTGTTGGATTTCCACCGAAAATCTTTCTATCGTTTACATCTTCAGTCGATTCTGGGTTATATATTTTTTTTCTGTTCATAAGTATCTCCGCTCAATTTAATAAATGATTATACCCATCTATACATAAAGATTTGATAAGATTAGAAAAATAATAGCTGAGGAGAATCTATGCCTAAAGAGTTTAAAACTAGTTTTTTTTTACAAAACAGACATATACAAACTGTCTACTCATCACTCTTTCGGAAGTCTCAAAGTCTTAATTACAAAATAGAAAAATTTACTTTAAGCGATGGAGATTTTCTTGAGTGCTACTGGTATGGAGGCAAACAAGAGAGCTCTACTCAACCCCTAGTTATACTTTTTCATGGTCTTGCAGGTAACTACAAATCACCTTACATACAAGGTGCAGTTCTCGAACTTGCTAAAAGTGGTTTGGAGAGTGTTATCATGCATTTTCGTGGATGCACAGGAAATGACAACCTTCTATCTCGTTCTTATCATAGTGGCGAGACTGGAGATGCATTGGAGTTTGCTAGAGCACTAAAAAACCGTTATCCAAAAAGAGAGCTCTATGCTGCAGGCTACTCTCTTGGGGCAAATATGCTCCTAAAACTTCTAGGTGAAACAGGGAACGAGTCTCCCTTTGATAAATGTGTAGCCGTCTCACCACCTATGGACTTAAAAGAGTGTGCCGATAGGATCAATGAAGGAGTCTCAAGATATTACCAACATCGACTGGTTAAAGAACTCAACACTGCACTCCAAAAAAAGTATAAATGCCATGATATGCAAAAACTCATAGGACTTAAATGCGAAGATATACAGAAAATAAAAACATTTTGGGAGTTTGATGATGCTTATACTTCAGTCATCCATGGTTTTGGTAATGCACAGAACTACTATGAGAAGTGTAGCTCGAAACAATTTTTAAAAAATATAGTCACTCCTACTCTACTCATCCATGCAAAAGATGATCCTTTTATGAGTGAAAAAGTTATTCCAAAAGCTGAAGAGCTCTCAAGTAGTATTGAGTTTGAACTTTATGAAAATGGTGGTCATGTTGGGTTTATAGCAGGGAGTTTACTCAATCCAGAGTTTTGGTTAGAGAAAAGAATCAAGGATTATTTTTTAGAAGGGTCCACCTCTTAAAAAGAGATGGAAGGGTAAAACTAGTGTTTACCACCACGAGAGTGGCGTTTACGCTCAGCTTCTGTTAAGTATTTTTTACGGATACGAACATTTTTAGGAGTAACTTCAAGTAACTCATCATCTTCGATCCACTCTAGAGCACGCTCTAAAGACATATCACGAGGTGGAATAAGCTTGATAGCTTCATCAGCACCTGATGAACGAACATTTGACTGTGCTTTTCCTTTAATAGGATTTACAACAAGGTCATTATCACGTGAATGCTCACCAATGATCATACCCTCATAAACTTCAGTCTGAACACCGATGTAGAGAACACCACGGTTTTGAATACCAAAGAGTGAGAATGCAAGAGTTGTTCCTGGAGTCATAGAGATAAGTGCACCATAAGAGCGAGACTCAACCTCACCACTAAATGGGCGGAACTCTAAAAATGAGTGGTTCATAACACCCTCTCCTTTTGTGTCTGTTAGGAACTGACCACGGAAACCGATAAGTGAACGAGCAGGAATCTCAAACTCAATACGTTGGAAACCTTGACCCATTGGAAGCATAGATTTCATTTCAGCTTTTCTCTTACCAAGACGCTCTATAACACCACCAGATAAATCTTCAGGAACATCGATAACAAGATGCTCAAATGGTTCACATTTAACACCCTCGATCTCTTTTGTAATAACCTCTGGACGAGAGATAGAGAACTCAAAATCTTCACGACGCATATTTTCAGCAAGTACAGTAATCTGAAGCTCACCACGACCTGAAACTTTAAATTTACCCTCGCCAACTACTTCAAGTTTCATAGCAACATTAGTGTTCATCTCAAACTCTAAACGCTCACGAAGTTTGTTTGAAGTTACATGCTTTCCTTCTTTACCAGCAAGTGGGGAGTCATTTACAGCGAAAATAACAGTAAGAGTAGGCTCTTCAACATGCATAGGGTCAAGTGCTACAGGGTTATTAACATCAGCAACAGTATCGCCAACATCAACAGTCTCCATACCAGCGAATGCAACGATATCACCAGCTTCAGCTTGATCTATCTCCATACGATTAAGACCGTGGAAACCGATAAGTTTAGAGATTTTTCCCTTAACCATTTCGCCATCAGCTTTTGCAAGCATAATGTTGTCACCCTTATTTACAGTACCGTTGAAGATACGGCTAATACCGATCTTTCCAACATAGTTATCATAGTCAAGTGTAAATACTTGGGCTTGAAGTGGGTTCTCAGGTGAACCTTCTGGTTCAGGAATAGACTCTAAGATAGTGTCAAAAATACATTTGAAATCGCCATCTTCGTCATCCATATCTAACTTCGCCATACCATCACGAGCCGCAGCATAGATAATAGGGAAATCTTGTTGATCATCAGTTGCACCCATATCTGCGAACAGATCAAACATCTCATCAACAACACGATCTGGCTCAGCAGATGGCTTATCGATTTTATTAATTACAACGATTGGTTTTTTACCAAGTGCAAGCATCTTCTTAACAACAAACTTAGTTTGTGGCATAACACCTTCGTATGCATCAACAAGAACTAAAACACCATCAACCATCTTAAGAACACGCTCAACCTCACCACCGAAGTCGGCGTGTCCCGGAGTGTCAATAATGTTAATCTTGTGATCGCCATATGTAATAGCAGTGTTTTTAGAGAGAATCGTGATTCCACGCTCTTTTTCGATGTCGTTACTATCCATAGCACGTTCATCGTGTTGTTCGTGAGAACCAAAAGTACCAGATTGCTCTAGTAGTCCATCAACTAGTGTAGTTTTACCGTGGTCAACGTGAGCGATAACGGCAATATTTCTTATTTTTTGCATAGAGGTGTTTCCTTATGTCAGGTTTAAATTTCGCGAATTATACCTAAATAAATGTAATAGTTATGTTAAACTTAGGATATACTTATTTTTACAAAAGATTTTTCACTACTTTATATCTTTTATAACTAAAGTTTTGTTTGAAAAATCAAATAAACTTTATTATTTTATTGTTTTTTTCAAAAACAAAAATCAAATATGGGGTTCCATGTGATAATAGAATATCCAAATAAATTAGATAAAATATTTGATAAACTAAAGATAAATAATATAAAACCTATACTTATTGGTGGCTATGTACGAGATATTCTACTTCAGTGTAGCTCAAATGACATAGATATTGAAGTTTATGGAGTCAATTCTTTTAAAAAACTTGAAGAGATACTTCAAGAGTTTGGTGATGTTAACAGTGTTGGGAAGAGTTTTGGTGTTTGTAAGTTAGCTTACGAGGGTTTGGATCTTGACTTTTCCCTTCCACGTCAAGACTCAAAAATCTCAGATGGGCATAGAGGGTTTGAAGTAAAAGTAGACCCTACACTTGACTTCATAAACGCCACTAAACGCAGAGACTTGACTATCAATGCCATTGGCTATGATATTTTTGAGCAGAAGATACTTGACCCTTTTGGTGGTCTTGTTGACTTGCAAGCAAAACTGCTTAGAGCAGTAGATAAAAAAACCTTTGTAGAAGACCCTCTTCGTGTCCTGCGTTTGGTACAGTTTGCTACTCGTTTTGAAATGCATGCGGATGAAGAGCTCTTTATGCTTTGTAAGGAAATGGTGAAAGAAAAGGAGTTTAAAGAGTTAGCTCGTGAGCGAGTCTATGAAGAGATAAAAAAACTTCTGCTGAAATCTCCTAAGCCCTCTATAGGTATAAAACTTTTGCATGATTTAGGGCTTTATAAAGAGTGGACAGCTCTGGATGCAGTGGATACACTTGCCCAATACACTAGAGATATGCCTTTAAGATTACCCACAAAGAAGGAGTCTCTACTTCTCTACTTTTCCCTCCTTTACAAGAGGGAGACACTTCCCCTTCTTAGTAAAATAACTACTGATGTGAAGTTACTGCAAGACATCACTACCTTTATAGAGTACAAAGAGTATTTGTCTACTCCTTTTGATACTGTTAGCAACTACGAACTTTACTTCTTAGCTACAAAAGTAAAACTCAGACTCTTCTTTCTTTTTCTCGATACTCAAACACTTAGAAGATACACTCAAGAGATAGAGTTACTTTGTCAAAGAGCAAAAAAGCTACATATACTAGAGAGAGAAGCTCCTACACTTCTACAGGGAAGAGACCTACTAGAAAAAGGACTAAAACCATCTAAAGATTTTAAAACTATTTTACATACTGCCTATGAAGCACAGATGCATGCAGAGTTTACTAAAAGAGAAGAAGCTCTCGTTTGGTTGCAAGAATACCTTGACATTCAAAAATAATTCAGCAGAAAAAAAGTGCTTTTTCTCTATACTTCTTCTAATAAATAATAGAATCGGTTAAAACCGGTGTTATAAAAAAAGGTCTACAATGAGCAAAATCAAAAAATGTCTATTCCCAGCAGCAGGTTACGGAACACGTTTCCTCCCAGCAACAAAAGCAATCCCAAAAGAGATGCTACCAGTACTCACAAAACCACTCTTACAGTATGGCGTTGAAGAGGCGATAGAAGCTGGCCTTGAGACTATGGCAATAGTTACAGGTCGTGGTAAACGCTCTATTGAAGATCACTTTGATATCTCTTATGAGCTTGAGCATCAGATAAAAGGAACAGCTAAAGAGAACTATCTTACTGAGATCCGTAGTGTTATTAACTCTTGTACTTTTTCATATACACGTCAGGTAGAGATGAAAGGTCTGGGCCATGCTATCCTTACAGGAGAGACACTTATAGGCAGTGAGCCTTTTGGTGTTGTCCTTGCTGATGATCTCTGTGATAGCAATAATGATGGTGTTCTTAAACAGATGGTGAAATTGTATGAGAAGTATAAATGCTGTGTTGTTGCAGTAGAAGAGATACCTGCTGAGGATAGTAATAAGTACGGTGTTATCGCTGGAGATCTCATCAACGATACTCAGTACGATGCAGGTGCACTTGTCCGTGTTAATGACATGGTAGAAAAACCAGAACCAGAGGATGCTCCCTCAAACCTCGCTATCATAGGTCGCTACATCCTAACGCCAGATATCTTTGATGTTCTTAGAAAAACAAAACCTGGTAAGGGTGGAGAGATTCAGATTACAGATGCACTTTTAGAGATGGCAAAGATCGGTAAAGTAATCGCATATAAGTTTAATGGTACTCGTTTTGACTGTGGAAGTGTCGATGGATTTGTTGAGGCTACAAACTACTTTTATGAGAAGTCTACGAAGTAATTTTTAAAGATTTAGCATAGTTTGGATAAAATAGTTTCCAAATAAAGAGAGATGGAGAGTAAATATGGGTGTTTTGCGACTAGAAGATGTTCACTATACTTATGCTGATTATAAACTCTGGGAAGGGAGTTGGGAACTTATGGATGGTATTGCCATTGCCATGAGTCCTGCACCGATGAGAAAACATCAGAGTTTAGCGAGTGAAATTATCTTCAATATTAGAAATCAACTTGATGATTGTGAGCTTTGTGAAGTACTTGGAGAAGTTGACTACAAAGTAAACGAAGATACAGTGCTACGACCAGACATAGCCCTCAGCTGTGGCGAAACAAATGAGATGCACCTCACCAAAGCACCTGAAATAGTAGTCGAAATCATCTCTCCCTCTACAGCTCACAGAGATGAAAACTATAAGTTTGAGATTTACGAGAAAGAAAAAGTGAAGTACTACATCATCATCTACCCTGAAGAACTCATTGCAAAAGTTTTTAAACTTGATGATAAAAAGTATGATAAGCAGGGAGATTTTTCTCTTGAGACTTATCTCTTTGAAGAGACTACTTGTGGTGTGAGTTTAGACTTTCAAAAAGTTTTTAAACGCTTTAGATAGCGGAAGCAGGAGCTAGTTATTTTAAAATTTACACTACTCTTTCTCTTTCTAGTATCACAACTCTTCGCTGTAGTAGAGATAAACAGTGCCACATCCTCACAGCTCCTAGAACTCAACGGTATAGGTAAAGCAAAAGCACAAAAAATCATCACCTATAGAGAAATCAATGGCTGTTTTAAAAGTGTAGATGAACTTGCTCGTGTTGATGGTATCAGTAAGAAAATCATCTCTAGCAATAGAAGAACACTTGTTCTTGGTGTCTGCACAAAAGCTAAAAAGACAGTCAAGTCCAGTCTTACTTCTTTAAAAGATGTTTTAATCGACCCGGTTAACATTACCTTTGTTATTCTCATGCTTATCCTCACCTTTTTAGAACTCAAGACAAAAAAAGATCTCAAGAGTCAGATAGTGAGTATGGGTGTTCTTGGAACTTTTGTGGGAATATTTATAGGTCTGCAGGCATTTGATCCTAATGACATTACAAATAGTGTTAACGACATATTAGTAGGACTTAAAACTGCTTTTTTCACCTCTATAGTCGGAATGAGTCTCTCAACTATACTCTCACTAATAGAAAAATTTAAAAATGAGTAAGCAATCAAGTAACGAATGGATGAGCATCTCCGATATGATGTCAGGATTGATGCTAATCTTTCTCTTCATCGCCATTAGTTTTATGGTCAAGGTTGATGCTGAGAAACAGGAAATAAAAGATATAGCCATAGAGTATAGAGATACCAAAGCAGATCTCAATGAGGCACTTTTTACAGAATTCGAAGATGATTTCAAAAGTTGGGATGCATCCATCACTACAGATAATGCCATCATCTTTTCATCCCCAGAAGTGCTTTTTGCAGTTTCAAAAAGTGAGATAAACAGCAAGTTCAAAACTATCCTCAATGAGTTTTTTGTAAGATACTTAAAGATAGTAAGCTCTGATAAATACAAAGATGATATAGAAGAGCTAAGAGTAGAGGGATATACCTCCAAGACATGGAAGAACTCTACTTCTAAAAAAGAGATCTACCTTAAAAATATGAAACTTTCACAAGAGAGAGCCTACAGTGTCCTCTCATACTGCTATAGTCTTGATGATGATGTAGTCAAGGAGCAAAGAGAGTGGTTAGAGAAACACTTCCGTGCCAATGGCATGGCCTTTTCTAAACTTGGAGAAGGAGACA
The DNA here is from genome assembly GCA_027082875.1 of Sulfurimonas sp. GTDB lineage: Bacteria > Campylobacterota > Campylobacteria > Campylobacterales > Sulfurimonadaceae > Sulfurimonas. The sequence continues at coordinate 30,730 of JALWTK010000144.1, forward strand.
AAGCCAGACGAGTAGAGTTTCGTGTGCAGATGAAAAGTGAAGAGAGGGTGAAGCAGATGCTAAATTAAGAGCTTATAAAAGGATTACTTGGCTTTATATCTAGTTCATATCCTAGATGATTTAGTATATTATATCTAAGTTTTTATAGTCAATAAGATATGATTTTTTATCTTTTGTAAAGGAGGCTATGTATCTCTTGTTAAGATATATCTTTATCATAAAATGACTCTTTTGTATAGGTTATTTTACAATAATACTGTTATACTTTATAAATGTCAACTAAGATATACATTTTATGGGTATAAGTACAAGATATCACCTATTACAATCACCGACCTCTATCTCAGACCTATTTTTTGCTACAGTTTTAACACCTATCCCTTTTACTTCAGTTAAACTCTGAGCATCTTTGAAACAGTGAGTTTTTCTGTAGATGATGATAGCATCAGCTTTCTTTGTTCCTATACCCTTGAGACTTATAAGTTCACTTTTACTTGCATTGTTAATATCTACAGTTGCCAAAAGAAGTGCTGCAGTGAGGAAGAGTAGCGCAAACAGTTTCATAATCTATGCTCCTTTATATCATTTATAAATATCTTTTCTATGTCCAACTGAGATAATAGTGATAATTAGAATAGCATCTTTTTTTTGTAAAATAACCCTATAATCTCCAACTCTCAATCTAAACTTACCTTTATGATTTCCATGAAGTGCTTTAATATTATTTTTAACACTATCAGGATTTTGAGATAATAGAATTAATTTTTCTTTGATGCTCTTTTGTACGATAGTATCTAACTTTTTAAACTCTTTTTTTGCACTCGTTAAAAATAAGAGTTGATACATTAAACTAAATACCTAGCTCTTTAAAAACTTCATCTGCAGGGATTAACTTCTCTTTTCCAAATTTCAATTCATCTAATCTTTTATCTGCAATTTTTTCATCTATATAATCTAAATACATACTCAAAGCTTTTTCAACAATATGACTCTTTTTTTCATTCAATTCCAATGACACTGAGTTAAGTTCATCAATTATAAAATCTGAAATAGTAAATGTACTTCTTATCTTTTGCACTATGCACTCCTTATTCATATAATAGTATGAACGATTATACATAAATTATATTTAGATGTCAACATTGACCTTTTTTATGTATATCCTCTGTATAATGCTAATTTAACTGATGGTTAAACTCTGGGACTATCTCTTTTAACTTTTTGAGTTGATCTTTACAACTTATCAACTCTTCTATATCTTTAGAGAGTTTATCAAGATCATATGGTGTTGGCTTGGCGACTGTTATCGAGTCATACTCGGTAGTACAGTCTGTATCATCTATGAGCAGTTCTTCATAGAGTTTTTCTCCAGGTCTTAAACCACTGAACTCTATTTGCACTTCACTGTTACCACTAAGATCTATCATCTTTTGTGCTAGGTCTACTATCTTTATAGGCTCACCCATATCGAGTATAAATATCTCTCCACCAGTTCCTATAGCACCTGCTTGAAGCACTAGCTCACAAGCCTCAGGTATCAACATAAAGTATCTTGTGATATCTGGATGCGTCACAGTAATATTTTTACCCTCTTGGATCTGCTTTTTGAACTTAGGTATAACACTCCCACTAGAACCGAGAACATTTCCAAAACGAACAGCTACTATGTCCGTACCTTTCCCGTTTGAGTTCTGAGCATACAGTTCACAGATTCTTTTAGTTGTTCCCATTACATTTGTAGGACGTACTGCTTTATCTGTTGAGATCATGACAAACTTTTCTACATTATGCTCTATTGCAGTGTCTATAACAGTTTTAGTACCTAGAACATTATTCAGTATTCCCTCGTGTATATTCGCTTCTACTAATGGTACATGTTTATAGGCAGCAGCATGAATAACTATCTCAGGTTTATATGTTTTAAAGGTTTCATTAAGAAGTGTTTTATTGACTACATTTTGCATTATAGCAACTGTTTCTACCTTCGTGATTTCAGCTTCTATGGCATAAAGATTATACTCACTGTGATCAAGCAGTATCAACTTTTTGACCCCAAAACTCTCACACTGCCTACATATTTCACTCCCTATACTCCCACCAGCACCTGTCACTAAAACAACTTTTCCAGTAAGAAAAGATTTTATAAGTTGTTTATCCAAGTCTTGAGGATGACGGGCAAGTAGATCTTCGACAGAGATATCTTTTATCTTTGCCCCATAATCATTGTAATCACTAGCGACTTTAATCTCTGTAATTTCTAATGCACTTAAGTCATCATATATATCTGACACTTCTATAGACTCATCAAGTATTGCCACTTCGCAAGTAACCCCCATCGTCTTAAACTTTTTCAGAGAGTAGACTTCGATACCATTTACTTTAATATTTCTATGTACATCATTTATTATGGCTACTGGATAGTAAGCACTTTCCTTTGTGTTAATCGTTCTTAAAATAGTATTTGCATTATCTAAGGTAGCGAAAATAACTGTACTTTTAGCATCTGCATTTTTTTGCATCATCTCAAGATACATTCTTTTACTTACTCTAAGAAGCATAAAAAAGAAAAAAGAAAAAAAGAACTCTATAGGGATAATAGAACGCGGAATAACATACTCACTCCCACGAAGAAAATAAGAGAAGATCACTAACAGCAGTGTAGATAAAATCGTTACTAATGTTAGTCTAATAGTATCTAAAAAACCAAAATGCCTCCAGCTTATGTTGTAGATACGAAAATAGCCAAAAAGAGGAATCCGGACAAGTGCTAAAAACATAATAGTCAAAAGAATGGAGTTATGGTATGTAGGTGCAATAGTAAAATCAAAACGCAATACATAGGCAAAAAAACTAGAAAAAGAGATAATAATAAAATCTAAAACTATAAAAAAAAGTTTCCTTTTTAATTCTGAAGGTTGTAAAATCATGAAAATCCTTTCTGCTTTTCTACATAAAGCATAACACTCACAAGGAGTATAAATGCTGAAAGAAGTGATACAAGTAACGATGGGATAAAATAGACAAGTAAAAAAAGTATAAGATTAAGTCCCATACCAAAACTACTTACCTTTGTATGGCTCCATCCACTCTGTTGGATCCTCTGGTACATATGTTTTTTATGTGCTTGACTCAACTGCTCTCTATTGAGTTTTCGTCTTAAAAGAGTAAGTGTAGCATCAAACCAGAAGAGTCCAAAAAGTATGATCCATACCCAAAAGTTATTTGATGCTTCATTTGCATAATATAGAGTAAATATAGCGACATTATACCCTAAAAGTGTGCTACCTACATCACCCATAAATATCTTCGCCTTCCCCCAGTTCCAGTACAAGAACCCAAGAACTGCTGCGGCTAACACTAAAAAGTGCCCGCCACCAAAGAGCAAATAGCCTCCAAGTGCTAAGAAGAGTGCCTCTCCACCAGCGTAACCATTAATACCGTCTAAAAAATTATAGAGATTTATAAACCAAATAATCATAATAAAAGCAAAAATATTTGTAACTATTTGATTGTCAATAGCAAAAAGACCAAAATCCAACTGCTCGAAACCACCTAAAAAGTAAAGACCTCCAAATGCCACAAGAGCCTGAGCGATAAGCCGAACCTTCGGACTTAAGTCATACAGATCATCAAAAAAACTAACAACCGAGATGATAACACCAACAAGAAGTGCAAAAAAGAGTGAAGAGTCTATCTCATGAGTAAAGTAGAGATAAAAAAGACCAACAAACCACACAAGAGCTATAGCAATCCCACCTCCATGAGGAGTAGGAACAGTATGAGAACTTCGCTCGTTTATCTCTTCAAGGAGTGCATGTTTAATGTAGTAGTTTTTGATGAAATATGTCAAAGTAAAAGAGATAACAAAAAGAAATAAGTAAATCATCTAATTAGTCCTTCTTGACATATTATTATTATTATTATATACTCTCATTCTACAAATCGCTTTTATGCGCACCCTTTGGTTCTTCCAAAGGGGTAACAATCAAATCTAATAATTTATCTTGCATCTTATAAAAACTTTCTTTTGAAATCTGTCCATCTCTATACTTGGCTCTTTTTATATCAAATAATTTTAGTTGTGAAAGAATAGCAAAACTCCTAGTTTCATTAGTGTAATTAAACTCATAATGAAATTTATCTTCTTTTATTTTGGATGTAAGTGGAATACCTAAGAACACATGTTTGTTAAACTTCTTATAAACTAATACAGGTCTTAAAAAATTCTCATCTCCATCCTGCTCAAACCCTATATTTAATCCAACATACATAAAAAATATATCTCGCTCTCTAAATCTAAAATTTATTTTTCCATTATGGAGTTGTTCTTTTGTGGTATTCCAAGCTGTAAAATCTTTAGCTTTCATCTACTCTCCTCTATCATCTTCTTGTGTAATTACTTTATAAACTATGCCATTTCTATAAACTCTGTACAATTCATTATCTTAATACCACAATCATAAAACTTTTTATCATTAGTAATAAACACATCACATCCATTTTCATTTGCACATAAGCATTGTAGAACATCTTCTAAATCTAAATCTTTTTCTAAAGATAAATCAATAGACTTTTGTATAACATCTTTTCCAAATGGAACGATTTTCCATCGATGTTGAATAAGTTTAAAAAACTCTAAAACTTTTCTTTTTTCTTTAGAAATATAAAAAACATTTGTAAGTATATCTTCACTTAACAATATTTTTATATTCTTAAGTACTGCTATTTTCCACAACTCTTTAGATTCCATATTTTTCTTGTCCGATTTTTTCTTTTATCTCTTTATCTGTAAGATTTACAAACCTTTCTTCAATCTCTATACTACCTGAAAACCTTTCGATTTCATTAAGTTGTTCTTGTAGATTATCAGCTATTTTATCTTCCAAAAATCTTTTAAATTCATCAGCATATTTTGGAGAAACAAAAAGGCCCTTATATTTATGTGTTTTCTTATCTTCAACATCTACATAATCATAACCATCTAGTATATTAGAATTTCTAGCTAACTCTCTCATTCCTACTACCATTGTCATCATATATCCTTTGTTGTCTTTTGATATATTATATCATTATAATGATATAATATAGTAGGTCGATCTTTCCAAGAGAGCTTTACATCTCTATAAACTCAAATGATTTTTCAACTTCAACTCAACTTCTTCTAACTCTTCATCAGTCAACACTGTCAATAAATTATCAAGATAAATTCTGCTCATATCTAAAGTACACAGTTCATTTATACATACTTCACTTACTTGTTCAAGCTTATCTCTCTTTGGTACCTGAACTCTTAAATCACCACCAAAAAGGTTAGTTGACATAGGTACTACAGTTACACCTTTAAAGTCTACTCTTTCTATGTTTCTATTTGCTACATCATTTTGTATGATAAGAGCAGGACGAACTTTACCAAACTCACTATTATACTTCTTACCAAAATTCACAAGATAAACTTCAGCTCGTTTCACTTGACTAACTCTTCACTGATGGTTTCTATACTCAAAAACTCATCATATGATTTTTTTGATAAAGCTTGTTTGTTGTTCATCATGTAGACCTCATCTTCTATCTTCTCTCTTACTCTTTCATAGAGTTCATAGGGAAGTACTACACTGCGTTTTATATGTTTTTTTGCATCCTCTACTAAAGTGATTTCAGTAGGTCTGGTTATGTAAGATGGTTTTTTTATAATGTCACTTGCACTAATAGTCATCATGATTTACTCCTATTATATTTATAGTATTTATTATACTGCTATTAAATACTATTGTCAAACTTAGACTAATTCACCTCGTATCATATAACGAATCCCATCTTCAACACTATAAGGATTTTTAAGATGTAATATCTCCTTAGTCTTAGTGTTATCAACTTCCAAACTCTCATATAGGCGTTTATAAAAAGATGGTTTAAGTTTTTTTAGTAACCATGGGAAAAACGGAATGTTTAATAAGTAGACTTTTTTATCTAATTCTTGAGCAATTAGTTCTATAAGTTTTGTAGTACTCAATGGCTTATCATCTGCTGCTAAAAAAACACCACTCTCTTTTTTCTCAATTATCACATCTACTAAATGACATAAGTTTCCAATGTAGACCATGCTGCGTTTATTATTTATATTGCCAAATGGCAATACTGAAACTTTCGTGACAAGAGAGACAAGGTTTTTTATATTTGCTTTAACACCATATCCATAAACTATTGGTGTTCTTACCATAGAGACTTTAAAACTCTCATCTTCAAGCTTGTGAAGTTCCAGTTCTGCATTTAACTTACTCACTCCATACGCATCTTGAGGATGACACTCAGTCAACTCATTATAAACACCAGTACTCTCTTCACCATAAACCTTCACACTACTCATAAATATAAAATGCCCCGCTCCACTCTCTTTAGCTTTTTTAGCTAAGTCAAGTGTTTGTGTAGCATTGACTCTTTCATACTCTTCTTTACTTGCTCCACCCATTTGGTGAACTAATGCTGAGAGGTGAACAATAACATCAATATTTTTTACATCCAAAGAGTTAAAATTATCTTTTAAAAATGAAAAAGTTTTAATGTTATATTTATTAGTATATTTTTTTTGAAAATAACTTCCTAAAAAACCATTTGAACCTGTTAGTAATATATTATTCATTCATATCCTCATATATTTTAAAATGTATAGCTACGACTTTTTCTATATCAAATTCTCTTTGAGCAAGTTCTCTTCCTGCTCTTCCCATACCATGTCTTAACTCTTCATCTACTATAAGTCTTTTAATTTTTTCTGCCAAATCTTGAGTATTTTTCACCTCACAAAGTAAACCAGTCTTATTAATTTCTATGGCATCACGACAACCAGGCACATTTGTTGTAACAACTGCTCGTCCACAAGCTGCGGCTTCTATTAGTACTTTTGGTAGACCCTCTCTATAAGATGGCAGAACTACAATATTTGTTTTAGAAAAAATATTTGCAATATCACTAGTAAATCCATAAATAGAAACAAATCCTTCCTTTCTAATTTTCTCTAGATCTTTATTTGTTAAAGTAGCAGGGTTGTGAATATCTACATCTCCATATAATTCAAACTCAACATCTATTCCTTTACTTATTAAGATTTTTGCAGCTTCTATATATTCTGTTACACCTTTATCTTTTAAAAGCCTACAAGCCATAGTAACTCTTATATTTTGATTACTTTCTTCTAGGTGTTTATATTGGGTTAGGTTTACTCCAGCACCTTTAATAATTTTAATTTGTTTTTTATCTACAGTTTTTAAACTATTTATAAGCCCTTTATCAAATATATTTTCAGTAATAATTGAATTATTTTTTCCAGAAATAGCGAGTTTATACATCATCTTAACTATATTTCTAACTATAAAGCCTTTTAAGCCTTTTGCCATAAAGACATATCCTAATCCAGTAATATAAAAAACTTTTTTTGGAATAGAAAAGAATCTTGAAACTATTCCTCCATAGAGAACAGGTTTAATAGTAAAAAATTCCACGATATCTGGTTTTAAAAGTTGTATCACTTTATAGATTTCTAAAATTGTTTTTAGTTCTAGTATTACACTAGTTCCACTTCTTGAAATTGACAATGGGTGTACAATAAATCCAAAGCTTTCCAAATACTCTTGTTTGTCAGTTATTCCACAAGCAATATGAACATCGTATCCTCTTTTTAGTACTTCTTCCCCAATAGGTAAAAAGTGCGAAATAAAGAACCAATCAACATTGATTATATATAATATTTTTTTTTTCATTTATTCTCTTAATTATTATTATTTTTTCTAGCTATAAGTATTTTCTGAGTCTTTTGCTTTTTCACAGTATCAAGCATTAATATAGGTAGTAAAATATTCATAATTGGATAAAATAGAGTAGCGTAATGTATATTCAAAACAATTAAAATAAATATAGCCATTTTGAAGTAAATTCTTTTAGCCTTATAAATTAAATAAAATATCGCAATACTATATAAGATAAAATATACTAATCCAACTTTTGCAATCATAAACATTGGTCCAAAATCTATAGGAAAATTAAACTTCCCATCAATACCAAATAATATATCATTTATAGTGTAAATATTATCAATATATATTACTTGAATTATTTCAGTAAAAAAATCATATAAAAATTGTAAATAATCTATTGACAACTTTGATACACTATTATTACTAATTAAATATAGAATAATTATACTCGCTGGAATAAATGTATATTTTAAGAGCGAATAGGTGTACAACATTGTTGCTAAAAGCAGTAAATATGCAATATATCCAGAGCCAGAATCTTCTAAAATTATAGTTATTGTAAGTAATAAGAATAATACATAATTATTTCTAGGTCTATCTTGCATTGACTTATAGAGCATATAAAAGACCACTATGTATGTTGAATTTATACTGAATTGACCAAATATTCCAAGGGGCTTATTATGATAGGAAAAAGCATCTGCCTGATACATTAATTGTGCTGTCGTAAATCCACTACTCATCAATATATAATCAATAAGAACAGATATAAAGATAAGTATAACCATAAATTTAAAAAATCTACTTAAATACTTTTGATGAATTAATTGTATATTTGCAAAAAAAGAGAATAGTAAAAAGAAAAAAAGTTGAGATCCAAAAAATTGTAAAAAATAAGCATTATTAAAAGAATATGCTAATTGTTGATATATAAAATCAAGGTATAGTGCTAACATCATTAAAGCAATGTAAAATAGGAAAAAGCCACTGAGTTGCTTTAGTTGTATCTTAAAAAAGAAAAGAATCATTATAAATGTTAAAATAATTCCATAAGATAATATAGTTGCACCATTGTTCGAGAGAATTCCAACAAAAGGTATAAATAATAAAAATATATATATTAGATAACTATTAGGTATTTTAAGTGACATTAAACTTTTGCACCTAATATTTTATATTTTGCATACACGATGATTCCATAGTAAACTCTTCTTTTAAGATCTCAAAATATCTTAATATATCCTCTAAATTTTTTAAATTTTGATCTTGATTTATACCAAAATTGTGAGGATGCCACCAAAGATGATAGTGCTTGTTGTTTCTTGCTGCATATTGCATCTCATTCTTAATTCTATCTATCATTAGTTTATTTAAAATATTATTTTTATATGGTCTTAAAAATCTATCTCCAACAATATTTACTAAGGTATTATTATTTTCTACATTACTACAGCTATTTCCTGCAATATTTATATAAGAATCTAGTGTTCTAATTATTTTACCGATTATATTTGTTTGTTGTCCATTTTTATATATCCAATGAGTTGGATTACCTCTATATGAGCTAAATCCATATTTTTTTAAAATATCTAAATAATTATAGTTAATTTCATTTTTAGGAAATACAAAACTTTTTAATTCTATATCAAATTTATCTTTTGCTATGTTTACTGCTGATTTTATATCTTGTTCAAACTCATCTTTAGTTTGTCCATCTGCTTTACAATAATAGTGAGAATAACTATGACTTGCTATTTCTTGATTTGGGTACGACTTTATTAATTTAATAATACTATTTCCATAATGCAATTTATCTTCATATTCATCTTTACCAACATCTTGATTGTATGAACTTAAGTTTTCATCTTTATAAGATGGTAATAAGTTTGGTTGATATTTATTTAAATCATCTTTATTTTCATTAAACAACATGCCTACTGTTGCCCATGTTACATGAATATCATACTTTTTAAATAATTCTAACATCTTTTTTATAGTATCTCTCGCACCTAATATATTCTCATCATATCTATGTTCTAAAGTATCAAATACCCCCCAATGAAGTTCAAAATCAAGGCTAATTATAAATTTAGCATTTTCCAAATATACTCTCCTTAAACTTTAATGTCGCCTTTAATTTATCTCGGAATAAATCATTAAATTGTAAATAAACTTTAAATCTCAATAAAAAATATTCAATATAGCTCTTAAAAGTTTTACCTTTTATTTCAATATATATAGATTTCTTTTGTTTTGCCCATTCCATTTTATATGGCTGTTCCCCATTCATAAAATCAAACTTTACTTTTTTCTCTGTGATCGTGTATTCTAATAATTTATGTAATAAAACTTTACCCAAACTATATTTTCTGTATTTATTGTCTATTATTGTTGTATATTGATAAAAATGTACTGTATCAATATCTTCTAGGCAATAAGCATATGATAACAGTTCATCGTTATTATCATACAATACTGCAAGAAAAGCTTTATCATGAATTGCCAAATCCATCATGGCTTCTTTATATCTCATAAAACCATCTTTACATTTCCACGGTGTAGACAGATATTCATCTTCCCAACGTTTATTAAACAGCATAAAAACTTTATCTAAAAATACATCTAAGTCATCTTTGGACTTTAAAATTTTGAAATTCAATCCTCCAAAGTCTTTTGAGAAAAGTTTCTCAGACCTTCTTAGATTATACCAAAATTTTGATTTATGAGTTTTATGAAATTCTTCTATTGTATTTGGCAAAATTAAATATGGGGCATTTATAAACTTTACATATAGATTACTATTCTCTAAATTATCTTCTGTAACCATATTTGGATTTTGATTGTACTTATTTTTAACATAGTCAAACATTTTTAATTTTCTCTTTCATTATTGTTAATACTTTTTTATCTAATGGCAACAAAATTATATGACTCCATAAATATTCGTTTATAGATAGTTTATTAAATGTAGCCCAAGTAAATGCATCTACACACTCTTGTTTCATAATCTTTAGTATTTCGTCCCTATTTGCTTTAGAACTACACCATATTGGAAATACTTGCAAAGATGATTTTATAATTTCATCTTTTGTAAATATAGAATATTCTTCTAAATATCTATAAAAATCTAATGATAGTTGATCTCTATTAATTATAATATTTTTAAAATCTATACTCGATAGCTTATTTTTATACTCATCATATCCGTTAGTACCGCTTTCAAATGTATAATTATCATTAATTATGCTTAATTTTTCTATATCTCTATTAAAAATACTGATTCCAAAAAAACAAAAGACTTGTTTCATTTTATTAATAATTTTTCGTTTTTGTATGATATTATTGTTTATAAAATTTACTCTTGATCTTATATTACCCAATGATACTGCGCCAGCATAAAGAGGAACAGCTTTATATATACTACTTACTAAAAAATCATATTTATATGAAGTTCTAAAATCATTCTTCATTAAAGTTAAAAATGAATGGGCAGAATCTTTCAAGATTAAAATATTTTTAGATTTTAAAAATTTTATTAATTTTTCATTAACACTAGTTTCAACTCCAAAATAATCAACAAAAAAAATCATTTTAGTATTTTCGTTTAATATTGATTTTATTTCATCCAAATCAAATTTTAATTTTTCGTTTATAGTATAAAATTTTACATTATTTGTAAATACATTAATTGTATCAACGACTGTATTACAAATATAATTTGGAACTATTATTTCACTATTTTGATTTATATTATATTGAGATAAAATATCATATATAGCATCTCTTGAGTAATTATAAAAATTAAATTGTTCAAAATTTATATTATTATTTGAATTAGAATATAAAAGTTTTGCTTCTCTTGATATAAACATTTGTCTTAAAGTCCCTTCAACAATTGCAAGATTTTTAATGATATTTTCATAGGAAAATAAGATAATAGCCTCAATATAAATCCTTTTAAATTATAAAACGGTATTTTATTGATTTTTTTTCGGACTTCGATACCTGATTGATAAAACATATTTAAAGCATCTCTAAAAATAATCTCATTATATATATTCAACCTCATTTCTTTTGTGAATTTATTCTTAAATCTTTTTTTAAACCTAAGGTACATATATTTTAACTCTTTTGGATATGTTATATGTAAAACTTTACTAAAGTTATCAGAGTGAATTCTCCATTTACCTAATATCTCATCTATATAATAAACTTCTCCATAATAACAAATAGTAGTTAAAAAATCTCTATCACCTATCATATTAAAATCTTTTCCAAAATTCAATTTATTTCTCTTAATTGTACTCATTTTAACTATGACTGTTTCTAATGAAAAATTATATTTTTTTACAACATCTTCAAAAATATATCCTGAAGATAAAGGTTTTTTATTTGCTATTTTTTCTTTATTTATATCAGAATTAAAAAAAATAGTATTTGTATGTATCAATACTATTTTTTCATTATTTTTAAAAATATCAACTTGTTTTTCTAATTTCGTATCCATCCACAAATCATCGCAGTCCAAAAAAGCTAGATATTCTCCTCCACAATATGTTAAAGCACTATTTCTACCCTGATACAAAGAAGTATGTTGTGGTGCATAATAATATTTTATCCTTTTATCATTATATGATTTAGCTATTTTTGCACTGCTATCTGTAGATTGATTATCCCAAAATATTATTTCCCAATCTTGGTATGTTTGATTTATAACACTATCAATAGCCTCTTTTAAGTAAGCCTCACTATTATAACAATTCATTAATATTGAAACTTTAGCCATCTTTTTCACTTTTCAATTGTTGTATATATTTATCCAAAGATTTTTCCCAATCTTCCATTATATTCAAATCTAATAAACTTAACTTGTAGTTTATAGCTGATTCATTTTTGGATACGGGTGCAGTTCTACTAAACATGCCATCTGGTGCAATAGCTACTCTACATTTTAGATCAAATAACTCGACTATTTTTTTTACATAATCATATCTTGTCACACTGACAGCTTTATTTACACAATTAAAAATACCATATTGTTTATTGTTTATCAAAGTCTCAATTTGTGTAACAAAATCAACAACATAGGTTGGATTACCTATTTGAGAACTATCTGCATAAATTATATTTTTACTTTTAGCCTCTAAAAATCTCTTATATACAAAGTTTTTATTATGAGTTATCTTTCCACCATAAAGCCAACTAGTTCTTAAAATTAAATATTTATTTAGATGATTTTGTACAACTTTTTCACCCTCATATTTTGATTTATGATGTACAGTTGTAGGTTTTACTATATCAAACTCAGTATATGCGACATTTTTTCTTTCTCCATATATTCCAGTACTAGAAATGTAAATAAACAGTAGATCTTTATCTATACAGTAATTAACTAAATTTTGTGTTCCTATAGTGTTTACTTTATATGCTTTATCCATATCTGCTTCACAAGCTTCAACATCTGTATAAGCCGCTGCATGTATGATAATCTCTGGTTTTTCTTGATTTAACTTAGCTGTAACAATTTCTAAGCTTGTAATATCAAAATCATTACTGCACCCAATTAAGTTTTTATAGCCCAAAAGGCTTAACAAATTAGAACCAAGCATTCCACTTGCCCCAGTTATTAAAACTTTTTTACCAATCATACTTAATCTCACCTATCTCAATATTTTCAGCTTCACTAGGATTATGTTCAATAGATGCTAAGTTTAAAAGCATACTATTTTCTTCCAATCCCCTAAATGCCATCCATAAGTTTGGCTTTACAGTCAGTCTTTGATAATTATCTTGAGATAATTGTACACTAAAAAACTCTTTAGAAGTTTCATCATAGACAACAAACTCTATGTTACCAAAAGGAACTATAAGATTTAAAGTCATTTTAGTATGTTTTTTCCAACCTTTTATATCATCTTTATGCACAGTAGAAAAATAAGCCTCTCCAAATCCATCAAATCCATCATCACTTTTTTTCATAGCATGAAATATATCACCTTTTGGATTGTAAATCTGTTTTAGTGGTGTTAAAATTACTCCGTCCATTTTAGTCCTCGATTTTTTGCCATACTTTCATATTCACTAATTTGTTCTAATGTTTTACCTAAAATATTTTTATCTCTATTTTTATAAAAATCATAATACCACTCACTTGTAAATCTAATAGTATCTTTATACTCTAAATTTGCCTGCCATTTCATAAAAAAGAGTGCCTTATCGCAATTTAATTTTAAAAGTCCTGCTTCATGAAAAGGGATATTGTCAGTTACTTTATATGCTGTTGATTCATCTTCAAAGTGCCAATATTTACTCAAATCTGTCAGTAAATCAACAACGGTATGATTTTGTTCAGCACGAGGGCCAAAGTTGAAAGCCTCGCCATGAAAACTTGTGTCTTCATATAAAACTTGTCCTAAGTTTAAGTAGCCACTCAATGGTTCAAGTACATGCTGCCATGGTCTTGTAGCTTTTGGAGCTCTTATCTCAACAGTTTCATCTTCACTCCAAGCTTCCATACAGTCAACAACTATTCTATCTTTTGCCCAGTCACCACCGCCTATAACATTTCCAGCTCGACCAATAGCAAGTTTGACATTACAATCATCCTTTTTCAAAAATGAGTGATAGTATGATTTTATGATAAGTTCAGCAGCACCTTTACTTCCACTGTAAATATCTTTTCCGCCCATCTTATCATCTTCTTTATATCCCCAAACTTGTTCTACATTGTCATAAGCTTTATCACTTGTTATAATTATAGCTGTACATTTATGATTTGAAGTTTTAAGAGCTTCTAAAATATTAGCTGTTCCCATTACATTTGAAGATATAGTTTCTATGGGGTCACTATATGATG
>JALWTK010000145.1 GCA_027082875.1 Sulfurimonas sp.
CAATACTTCTTACACTATGGCTGATGCAAAAGCAGCATTTACTTTACCACCTTTTGCTGACTTAACTATGTCTTTTGCTTATAACACTGCAACTGAAGGTGCTATGGCTTACTATAACAACAATGTAAATGCAGACTGGTTAGCGAACTTAAGTACAAATGACTTAATTCGTCAATACTTCTACCCAAGTGCGGATAATGTTTATATTCCAAACTGGTTACTTGCAGTTGATTGGTTAAGTGCACCTGCTGACTATTCAAACTCAAATATTGCGACAACAGACTTTAACTTTAATGCTGGATACTTTGACATCTATGTTGCTTCAACTAATAATCACTTATTAACTGATGACAATGCAACAAATCAAACAGCTGATATTGATTTAGCAATTATTGCTGGTCTTGTTAAAGACATTCAAGTATCAAAAGTAGATATGGGTAGTGATTCTATCATTGCTGTTGATGCTAATGGAACTACGTTAGATGGTCTTTATATCTACAAAGTTCGTGCTATCACTCCAGAAGATACACAAGCTGTTATGAATGCATTAACAGGATATGGAAACGATGCACTTACTGCTATCGGTCTTGACTCTTCAAATGCTGCAAATGTAGACACAAACACAACAGCTGCTAACTAAGCAGTCTGTTTCTATGACAAGAAAGCTTCTTAGCTCTCTTGTCACTCTTTAATTGTTCCATCCCATAAATTTTTCTTTTAATGTTCACTGGAACTTTAATACAAAAATTTATTTTTATAGGCTAACAAATGTTTAAAAAAACTCTACTACTCTCTCTTGCAGCTTCTGCTCTTCTTGCAACTAATGGTGTAAACCTTATAGGTACATCTACAGTCTCTCGCTCTATGGGTGGAACAGGTGTTGCATTTTTCTCTCATGCTACAGAAGCTATGCATAAAAATGTTGCCCTAATAGGTGATGCAAAAAAAGATGAGTTTCAGTTTGATATGACATACTTTAATGCTACTCTTTCTAACACTGTAATAGATGGTAACCCTATCAGTACAGCTGGAAATGGCTCAGCAGATAGTCAAAATATGCTCGATACAAACTTCATCCCTTCTATGACTTATGTCAGTCGTGTAGATGATGATATGGTATTTGGTATGGCTATGATTGGGGCAGCTGGTATGGCTGGAAATTATGAGGGTGATTACCCTCAACGCCAACTAAAACCGGGAATGATGCTTATGAAAATCATCCCTGCAGTCTCTTACAGACAAGGTAATGTCACCTTTGGTATAGCCCCTGTTCTTGGTCTGGGTTCGATGAGTCTTAACTACGATGAAGCTTACAAAGACTCTAATGGGAATATGTACCCAACTGGTACAAAACCTCAGTCACAAAGGTCAGGTCTTTTTGGAACAAATATCGGTGGAGACACGCTTGTTCCTGCCCTAGGTTTTACAGCGGGTATAGATATCAAAGTAACAGAGAAACTTCGAATTGGTGCTAGCTATAACTCTTCACTTAAGTATACATATAGTGATGTAGCGAACTTCTCACAATTTGGTCCAAATGGTATGGTTTATATGGCAGATGAGTTTCTTGGTGGTACACTAGGAGGTACACCCAATCAAAGTATTCAAGGTGGTACTTTAGAGTCAGATCTTTCAAATAAACTTCAATCATCTGGTGTGAGTCAATCCGTTGCAGATGCCACATCGAGTGCACTACTCTCACTTATGCCTGATAGTACAATAGGTGCTGCACTAGATGCAACTAATCCAGCAAACCTAGATGACTTAACATTAGAGCAACCTTATGAAATTGCTCTTGGTTTTTCCTATGATGTAACGAAGAAAATGACAGTTACTGCAGACTACCGCTATATCGCATGGAGTCAGAGTGTGGGTTACGGAGATTTTGGTTGGGAGGATCAACATGTTTTTGCTCTAGGTGCCCAGTACAAAGCAAAACACTTTACGCTAAGAGCTGGTTATAACTATGCAAACTCCCCTATCAAAGATGCGACAGGAGAGTTTGGTTCACTTCTTACAGATGTTCAAGGGCACTATGTCTTTGATCAGGCACTCTCTATGCTCAACCTTGTGGGCTTTCCAGCTATCTCTACTACTCACTTTACAGCTGGTTTAGGCTATGCATTTAGTGAAGATATAGACTTTGATTTTGCTATAGTCTACTCACCAGAGTCTACTGTTTCGCGCAGTGGTACACTTCTTCCTCTTGATTTTCTTTATAAGGGCTTATCTGCCTTTGATTACAGTTATGAAACAAAAATGCAACAGCTGAGTCTCTCAGGTGGCATTAACTATAGATTTTAGGAGTTATGGTGAAATTTACTTTACATAGTTCCCTTATCTTATCAACTCTTGCTCTCTTAAGTGGCTGTGGTTCAAATGTAGAAGATTTAAGTCTTAATACTGGACCTATCATGGGAGCACCAAATAAAGGTGTTTTTATCACTAGAGTAAATGGCTTAGAGTATACTCGTACATTTGTTCCAGTAGCACAACTCACGACTGTGGACTCAACTTATGACTACAGAACGGGTGAACCTATCATGTTTCACATAGGAAACCTAGAGATTGGTGAAGCCCTCGGACTTGCTATCCTCACTCCAAAAGAGATAGTATCTTATAAAAACTTAGAGTTAAATACTTCGATCAATTCTAATGAAGTAAATAATCGAGTAAGAGTTTTAATGTCACTAGATGAAGACTCAGATCCTAGTAATGGAATCAAAATTAGT
Organism: Sulfurimonas sp.; assembly: GCA_027082875.1. Lineage (GTDB taxonomy): Bacteria > Campylobacterota > Campylobacteria > Campylobacterales > Sulfurimonadaceae > Sulfurimonas. Next base: position 2,733 of record JALWTK010000145.1, read on the forward strand.
GATACAACTAGAGAACTTGCAAAAAATTGGTCAACACCTGATTATAATTTAGCTGAATCAGCATTTACCAATGAACTCAAAGACTCCACACGTTCTTATTTTGACAATAAGCCTATCGCGACTAAAGCTGCAGCAAAAAAACAATTTGCAAGTGAACTACGATGTGTATACTCTGGTGCCTATAGTGGACAGTGGTTATTACCCAATGGAGCGAGAAGTGGCTTTGTCGGTGTGATGATCCAATCATCAAATACCGTAGATATTAACAGCTCCTTAGGTACAATAGTTACACTTGGGGATGGTCAAGATCTTAACGGCGATGGATTAGCACAAGAGTATCTTTTTGCACGCGGAACACATGATATGGACACTGGTTCTTATGTATTTAACGAAACGGGAGAGTTTAAAAATGGAGGTATCATTCCAAGTGATCAAAATGTTTCAGGAGATGGGGAATCTATTAGCTACGACAAAGTAGTAGGTTCATTCAAGCAGATCATAGATGGTAAACCACAGTATGGTTCCTACGAAGCAGTACGAGTAGGACAAGGTCAAGATTCTGCTTATAGATATACTGGCTTTGGATATGATAATAACAGTAGTGATGAAAATAGATCATCAGATCCTATTTTAGGACTATTTACATTTGATGTAGATAGAAATGGTACCGTAGTAGGACTTATACATGATGCCAGAAACAATGAAGAACCAGCCCTTAAAGGAAAAGTAGATTTTAATGTATCTGTTGACAATATCAGCATGAGTTTAACATACCCAAATAACGGAGGCACATTTCTTATAAAAGGAACACTTGCCTTTGATGGAACAGTAAATCTCGATTGGTTTGATGCAAATGGAACGATCAAATATGGTTATATAGCTGGTGTAGGTTGTCAACTCCAAGCTCATAACTAAACTGAAAAAAACAGTTTAATTTCACTATGTAAAGAAGCTACACACTTTACATATTATTTTGATAAAATTATCACAATATCATCTTAAAATAAGCCTTCTTGTATTATTATAAATAACTATAGTATTACACTAAAAAACTCTTTTATATTAAGGCTTGTTTATGAAAATATTTTTTCTTTTGCTCATTTTGCTCTCTTCACTCTTTGCTAAACCTACTTATAATATCGCTATATTAACAGATGGTGATACTGAGTACAGTCAAGGTCTTGAAGCTGCACTAAAAGCAGAGATCGTTCAATTACTTTCAGCTGACTATGATGTAAAATTTCCAAAAAAACTTTATAAAAATGGAAACTGGGATTACCCTACAATTGCGGCAAATGTAAATCAAGCACTCAAAGACCACCGATCAAATATGATCATCACATTAGGTGCTCTCTCCTCTCACTATATTGCTCGTAAGAAAAAATTTCCAAAGCCTGTAATAGCGACTGCAGTTATAGATCCAAAAATGCAAAAAATTCCTTATAAAAATGATATGTCTGGGAAATGGAATCTTACTTATGTAAGTGCAAACCAAACCCTGAACGATGATATAACAATGATACAGTCTCTTATGCCAGTGAAAAAAATAGCAGTACTTATAGATGCTGTCTTACTCAAGAACACTCCTTTTGTTGGTAGATACATTAACCAACGCTTTAAAAAGAAACATATCAAAGTTGAACTTATCCCTATTGGGAAAAATATACACAAAGACTTAGATAAAATTTCTAAAGACACAGATATAGTTTATGTCACACCACTCTTTCAACAAACAGCAGCACAAAGAGCTAAAATTTACGAGCGTTTGATTATTCGTGAGCTTCCTACATACTCAGCAGCAGGACAAGACGATGTGGAACTTGGTGCACTTTTTGCGAACTCTCCACCAACAGATATCAAACGCTTTATTCGTCAAATTGCCCTTGATGTCCAGCAGATTGCCCTTGGGTCAAATGCTTCAGAACAGTTAGTAAACTTCGCACCAAATCCAGCACTCTCTATAAATATGAAAACAGCTGAAGCAATCCACTTTACACCTAGCTGGGATCTTCTTAGTAAGGCGACTATCATACAATCAGAAGAGAGTGACTCTCACTTTTTTAATATCAGCGAAATTATGGATCGTGCTGTTCAACACAACCTTTCAGTCTTAGCAAGTGACTACCAAGTAAATCTCTCACAAGCAGACTTAGATAAAGCAAATAGCTTCTACTTACCTCAGATACATGTAGGGGCAGAAGCAGTGAAGGTTGATCAAGATAGAGCAGTTGCTAGTCTTGGTTCTACAAATGAAGTAGCAGTAGATGCTTACTTGAAATTTTCACAGCAGATTTGGAATCAGAAGCTCATAGCTCAGATAAGTGTAAATGAAAATTTTCTCAAAGCTCAACAAAATGCGACAGACTATGTAAAACTAGATATAGGTCTAGCTGCTGCACTCAACTATCTTCGTATACTTCAATTACGTACGAAACTAGCCATAGAAAAAAACAACTTGGAACTCTCCAAGACCAACATGCGTTCTGCTATCACTAAACGCAACATCGGGATTGGAAATGCGAGCGATATTTATAGATGGCAGACACAGATAGCTGGAGAGAAAAAGAGTGTTCTCTTTACACACTCAGCAATAGAGCAATCAAAACATACACTCAATGAGCTACTTGACTTACCACAAGACCTCCCACTGAACTTTGAAAGTATTGATAGAACAAACAAGGTTTTTATGACAAATCATAAGATAATGGAAGAGTACTTCTTAGACCAGACAAAATTTGCACGATTTGAAGCATACTTAGTAAAAACAGCAAAATCAAATATGCCTTCACTTAAGCAGTATGATGCACTCGAGAGTGCAAGAAATCTTATCGTAGAATCAAATCATGATGCTTTTTATATGCCAGATATCACTGTAGAAGGTGGTGTAAAAGAGCACTTTATAGATCCTTCTAATTCCTTCAGAGAAAAAAATCCAGATCTAGATGCTCAGCTTCCTCCTTATGCAGATGCAACTGACTGGCAAGTGGGAATATACTTACGTTTCCCACTCTATGAAGGTGGGGCAAAAGAGGCTGCACTGCAAGCTTCTCGTTCTGCACTACTCATAGCACAAGCACAGAGAAGAGCACTACGAAACAAGGTAGAAAAAGATGTACGAAATGCACTCTACCAAGCAAAAGCTTCCTATCTTTCTATAAAACTTGCACAGAGTGCTTCTGTAAGTTCGAAGAAAAACTTACAACTTGTAAAAAGTGTATATGCTCAAGGAAACATAGGCATAGTTGATCTACTGGATGCACAGAATGTTGCACTTCGTGCAGCACTTGTAGAGAATAACACACGTTACTCTTTTATGGGTGATTTACTTGTCCTACAGCATAATATTGGACAGGTAAACTTTGACTTAAGTAAAGATGCTTGGAAAGAGTTCATAACAACACTAACAACATATAGAATTGACACAGAAGATGATGAGGAGGAGGAAGAGTAATGAAAAAACTTTTACTAATAGCATTAACACTTTTAATAGTAGGGTGTAATGACAAAGGGCCAGAAGAGAAAGTTCGCCTTGTGCGAACAATAAAACTCGTTGCATCGCAAGCAACATCTACACACAGTTTTAATGGTATCGCACGTTCAGATGTCGCAGCACGACTCAGCTTTAATGTGAGTGGAACTATTAAGCGTGTCTATATCCGTGATGGGCAACGAGTAAAAGAGGGAAATATCATAGCAACACTCAATGACTCTTTTTTCAAACTCAAGGTAGCAGAGGTAAAAGCCTCACTCAAACAAGCTCGTGTAAAACTAGAAAATGCCAAAAGTAGATATAAGCGTATCAAACAACTCTATGTAAACCGAAGTAGTTCACAGAGTGATCTTGACAATGCTAGAACGACAAAAGAGTCTGCAAATGCAAACTATCGTGCGATGAAAAACCGTCTCGAACAAGCAGAACTCAAACTCAGCTACACAAAGCTTCGTGCACCTATGAATGGTTCTATTTCTGATCTTACTGTGCATAAAGGGGAGAATGTTACACCCTCTGTGAAAATTGCTTCCATCTCTTCAACAAAAAATATTGAAGTTCCTATTAGCGTACCAGGTTCTCTTATAGATAATGTGAAAGAGGGACAGAAATGTAAGGTCACTTTTGATGCATTGCCAAATAAAAACTTTGATGCACTTGTAACAGAAGTCAGTCATGCTTCAAGTAAAAGAACAACTACTTTCCCTGTAGTTGTACGTCTTATAAAACACTCTAAAAAAATCCACCCAGGTATGTCAGCTTCAGCACGTTTTGACTTTCACAGTGCACTCAGTAAAAATAGCTTCGTCATTCCTGTGCATGCGCTTATGGAAGATGAAAATGGACACTATCTCTATATAGTAACAGATATAGTTGAAGGTGTGGGAACAATAGAACGCCGTAATGTACAACGCGGTGAGCTCACAACAAATGGTATTATCATCAGAAATGGAGTAAGAAGTAATCTTCTTGTGCTCACAGCAGGGATGAGTCGTGTTCATGAAGGCCAACATGTACGGATACAAAATTGAAATCTTATACAGAACTAGTCGTTGAAAAAGACCGTGTAACCCTTGTTCTTCTGCTCTTCTTCCTTATAGGTGGTATAGTAGCTTACTTTAATATGCCTCGTGCAAAAGATCCTAGCTTTTCTATCCATACGGCGGTAATCACTACTGTTTTTGCAGGAGCCACACCTAGTAGAATAGAGTCGCTTGTCACTATCCCACTCGAACGCCAACTCAAGCAGATAAATGAGATTAATACAATCAACTCTACTTCAAAAAATGGTGTTTCCACTATCTATGTGGATATTAAACAGCAGTATGATGATCTCGATCCTATCTGGGATAAGATTCGTAAAAAAATAGAGACAACAGATCTCCCACAAGAGGTCAGTAAACCACAGCTTGATGAAAACTTCAATGAAGTATATGGAACACTTATCAACATAATAGGAGAAGGATTTTCTTACTCAGAGCTAGAGAAAATAGCAAATGATGTAAAAAAAGAGATTATTACACTTCCTGATGCAGGAAATGTCGAGATCATCGGTTTACAAAAACAGCACATATACATAGAATTTTCCAACTCAAAACTCGCTGAGTTAGGTCTTTCTCCTGATGCTTTAAGCAATATTATACGTGCAAGAAATATTATCACACCGGGTGGTGCGATTACCATAGGACCACAGCGTTTAATACTAGAACCAACTGGAAATCTGAAAAGTATAGAAGAACTTGGTAAAACTATTATCCCTCTTCCTGGTCGTAAAGATGTTGTTTATCTTGAAGATATTGTCTCTATCCGTAAGGGTTATAGTGAGCCAATGGATCCTCTTACACGTTCAAACACAGAGCAAAGTCTGATGCTTGCTGTATCTGTAGCAGATGAGGGAGACATTATTGCACTTGGAAAGTCAATTAAAGAAAAAATTGATTATCTTGAGGATCAATATCCTATCGGTGTTGAGTTTAATGTCGCTTTTGATGAACCGAAGCTTGTTGAGTATATAGTCCATAACTTTACTAGCTCTATTATTATTTCTATTATCATTATCATGGCGGTAATGCTAGTTACTCTTGGCTGGAGAACGGGGCTTATTGTTACTTCGCTTATACCAAGTACCATTCTTACTTCACTCTTTATTATGTGGAAGTTAGATATAGGACTCAATCAGGTATCACTAGCTGCACTCATCATCTCGCTAGGGCTACTGGTGGATAATGCTATTGTTATTAGTGAATCTATTATAGTGAAGATGGATGAGGGACAGAGCCCCATGAAAGCCGCTTCAAACTCTGTCAAAGAGCTACATGTTTCTCTTCTCACTTCATCACTCACAACAGCTGCTGCATTTTTACCTATCTATCTTGCAGAATCAACAGCGAGTGACTATACCTCTTCACTTTTTGAAGTTGTTTTTATCACACTTATGAGTTCTTGGTTCTTAGGTTTAACAATCGTGCCTATGCTTACATACAAGTTTTTAAGACCTAGACAGACAGCAAGATTTTCTTATAATAACAAATACTGTAATATGTTTAAGACTATGCTTGTAGACTCTCTAAAGTATAGAGCCGTTTCTCTTATTGCCATTGTTGCTATATTTATCTTTGCACTTATTCTCTCTCTTGGCATACCAAAGATATTTTTTCCACCTTCTGATCAACCTTCAATGATTGTAAGAATCTCTTTACCTGTTGGAACTTCTATTGACCAAACATTAAAAACAGTCAAAGAGATGGAGCACTATCTAGAGTCAAAACGTCCAGAATTTATAGAAAACTATACAAGTTTTGTAGGAAAAGGAGCTCCTCGTTTCTGGATCAACAACACACCTGTTCCAAATGCAGATGAGTATGCAGAGATTTTGGTTAATGCTACTTCACTTGATGCGTACGAGAAGATACAACCACAGATAGAGCTTTTTGGTTTTAACCACTTTGCCAATGCAGAGATAAGTGTAAAAAAACTTGATAATGGTCCTCCTGTCAAAAATCCTGTACAGATTAGAATTATTGGCGATGATATCCATATTCTTCGAGAGCGAGCAAAAGCACTTAAACAAGCCCTTGATGATACGCATATGGTCTATCACCTTGGTGATGATTGGGGTGTTTGGACACAAAAGCTTGTAGTTGATATCAATCCATCGCTAGCCTACCATGCAGGTGTAAGTTATAATGATATCGCCTCTTCCCTACAAACGGCTCTTAATGGTAGAGATATTACACAGTTTAGAACAGATACGAAAACTATTCCTATCACTATGCGCTCAAACCATGCACTGAAGTCTTCACTAGAAACACTAGAGGGAACACTTGTCTTTATCCCTGCGACAAACAAGTCTGTGCCACTTACACAAGTAGCAAACATAGATGTAGTGTGGAAGCCACCTAAAATAGTTCGTTATAACGGTATACACACCATGACAGTGACAGCACAACTCAAAAAAGGTTTTACCGCTTTTGATGTAAAAGAGGCAGTAGAGCCATGGCTTAAAAAACAAAAATGGCCATTAGGTTACCATTATGAATTTGGTGGAGAAGTTGAGAGTTCTAATGAAGCACAAGGAGCTGTTTCAGATAAGTTACCTATTGCAGCTATGATAATTATTGTACTTCTTGTGATGCAGTTTAACTCCTTTAAAAAAGTTGGACTTATTCTCATCACTATTCCACTTGGTATTATAGGAGTTATTTTTGGGATTTTTCTCACAAACTCCTATTTTGGGTTTATGACATATCTTGGTATCATCTCACTTATCGGAATTGTTATCAATAATGCCATTATTCTTATAGAGAGAATCGACTTTGAGCTTGAGATAACCGGTCTCTCCCCTCAAGATGCCATCATTGAAGCGGCACAGAGACGTATACGTCCAATTATGCTGACTACGGCTACTACTATCGGTGGTCTTATTCCACTCTGGATAAGTGGTGGACCTATGTGGGAACCTATGGCTATTGCCATTATATTTGGTCTGAGTTTTGCGACTGTACTTACACTTGGAGTACTACCGATTTTCTACTCGATAGTATTTAATGTTCGCTACCCTAGAGACTATACCTTTATCTACCAGAACTCTTGTGTTCTAGATAGAAAGTAAGACTAGAGAAACGAGAAAAGAACAAACATAATAAATGCAGTAGCTGCACTAATGAGTGCATAAGGCAACTGTGTTTTCACATGCTCTATAACCTCACAATCACTTGCCATCGAAGATATGATAGTTGTATCTGAAATAGGTGAGCAGTGATCCCCAAAAACACCACCACTTATAACTGCACCGATACACAATGCGATATTCGCATCCATACCAACAGCCATTGGAACAGCAATTGGGATCATGATACTAAAAGTACCCCAAGAAGTTCCTGTAGAAAAAGAGATAAGACTTGAGAGTAAAAAGATAATACCTGCTAAAAAATATACACTTACATTAGTACTCGCCAAAGAAGAGAGATAAAGACCAGTCTTGAGCTCTCCTGTAACATTTCCAATAGCAAAAGCGAAGAGAAGTATGAAAGAGATAGGGGTGAACTCTTTAGCCCCTTTTATTGCGGTTAGAGACCAAGTTTTTAGTGACATATTTTTTGTACTCACAAAGTAAGCTAGAGTAAAAAGAAAAGTAGTAAGCATCGTATAAAAAATAGCACTCGAACCACTCCCTTTGAAAATATCTCCACTACCTGTAATATAGAGAAAAACAAATACTAAAACAATCATTAAGAGTACGGGTAAAAGCATATAACTCATGCTTGTAATATTTTTGAATTCTGTTTGTTTCTGACTCTCCTTATAAAGAGTAGTTTTCATAGGTCCAAAACTTAAGCCAAAGTAAATAAAAAGAAATGTCATAATAAGTGCAAAAATAGCATAAAAGTTAAACTTCAAAGCACTTATAAGCATTTCTGTCGCATTTGACTCGATATAACCTAAAGATATTTGTGTAGAGATAAGACCTAAAAGAAGAGCACCATAGCCATTTAGGACTATAAGCGAGCCTATAGGAGCAGAGGTTGAGTCACAGACCATTGCTAACTTTGCATGAGGGATTTTATATCTATCACAAAGTGGTTTCCCTACAGCACCTGAGACAAGTGCAGTGATAGATGTTTCAATAAATATTAGCACACCGAGTATATAACTTAACATCAAAGCAGATCGCTCAGACTTTACAAAAGACTTCTCATCCAATACATAGTGAACAAATCCGCCAACACCACCACTTTTTTCAATGAGAGCCATGATAGAACCTGCTAAGATCACAAATGCCAAGGTTTTAAGTATCCATCCCTCTTGTGCTAAAGAAGAGAAAAGAGTCACTATGGCGAAAAAGGAATCATAGAAAGAAAAATTATGTAAAATAAGTTCGCCAAGAATAACTCCACTTAAGAGAGAGAGTATCACATTACGAGTGAGTAGTGCTAAGAATATAGCTAAAAGAGAGGGAAGAAGAGAGAGGGCTGAAAGTTCTATAAAAACTTCCTAGAACTCTATAGCCAAAAGAGAGAGTCCTAAACGACCAAACTTCTCTTTGTAAAGTTCACACTCTAACTGCTTGACTTCACTAAAGCCGAGTTTTTTATAAATAAGTTGTGATTCTAAAGAACCTATTTCTACTATAGTTTGTGCTATTCTATACCCTTTTAAGCGGGCAGTAAGAAGTGATTTTTGCATAAGTGCTTTGAGGATGCCTACATCTAAAAAGCCTTCTAATTCTTCCATAAAGTCAAACATCAATGTTCGCTTATTAAGGTTAAAATCACATGCGAATAGTACTTCTAAGTGCTCTTCTTGCTCTACACAGTCTACTTCTGCAAGTGCAGTTATAAATGTCTCTTTCGTTGCGATACGAGGCTCATAACTACAGAGAGTTCCTACACTTTTATCATCCATTTTTGCAATTAAAAAATTGCTAAAATGACAATGACTCTTTGCCGTAGTTTTAGTGAGCCGTGCAAGCTTCTCTAAAATCACGGTATCATCATTCGTTTCAAAAAGAAGATCAAAGAGGCCATCTTTCTTTCCTGCTCGAGAACTTTGTAGAATCATCTCTGCTAAAAATGCACTATCTTCAGCAGTTGCTTGTTTTATTTGAATACTCATAATATTTTTCCAAAAATTAATTTAAATCATATAAGAGTAATAGTACCATACTTTATGATAAAAAGTTTCTTAATTTTAATAAATTTCTCAATTTTACTCTTCTCCTCTGAGCAAATAGTTCTTGTTGTTGCTAATGACTTTAACACATCTCATGCAAAGCTAGCATTCTATGATGGACATACTTTACTACTAAAAGCAGAAGTAAACATAGGGACAAAGGGCTTAGCTTGGGGAATAGGTGAAAAAAAATTTGACCATAAACAGAATGAACCCTTAAAATATGAAGGCGATCAAAAAGCACCTGCTGGCATTTTTGCACTACAAAATATATTTGGCTATGGATACAGCAGTGCATCAAATCTTCCATATCTACACACTTCCAAAGAGTTAATCTGTGTAGATGACTCAAACGATAGGTTTTATAACCGTATTATTCAAGCACACGGAAGTGAAAAAAGTTTTGAGAATATGAGACGAAAAGATTATCAGTATAAGTATGGAGTCACAGTTGCACATAATAATGAGGGTGTAAAACAGAGAGGCTCTTGCATATTTTTACACATTCAAAGAGAAGAAGGTGCTGGTACGGCAGGGTGTACTTCTATGAAAGAAAAAGATTTAAAGAAGTTAATAAGTCTTTTAGATAAAAAGAAACATCCAATTTTAATACAGATACCAAAAAGTCGAGCTAAAGAGATAAAAAAACTCTATCCAGTACTTCAAAACTCAGAACTTCTTAGACAAAACTAAGGCAAGAAGATCTAAGCTTCTTCCCTCTCCATTCTATCTTTAGCCTCTATTCCCATAAGAGAGAGACCAGTTTTGATGCTGAGTGCTACTACTAAAAGAAGTTTAAGTAGTTTTGCTTCATCTTCTGTTCCTATCATACGAACATCATAGTAGAACTTATGAAGCGATGCAGCTAATGACTTTAAGTAGTCTGGCAGTTTTTGCACTTGACGAGAGCTAAATGCATCCTCAACAACTTCAGGAAGTAAAAGTGCATCAAAAAGAAGTGTATCTGCATTTTCTTCTAAATTTTTAAGGCTAGCTGCGTTTATATCTTCTATAGATACAGTAGCCTTGCTTAGTAGCGTTT
>JALWTK010000146.1 GCA_027082875.1 Sulfurimonas sp.
AGTGTTATAAAGTCAGCACCACTAGAGTATGCGAAGTACTATGTTGAGTCTATCATGCTTGAGTACAAGAGACTCAGAAAAAATGGTGAGCATTTTGAAGGGTTTTACACTCGTGTACTCTCAAATTTTACCACTGCAAAAGTTGGTTTTATGATGATGCTTCAGGCTTACATGAGAGCCAAAAACATAGATGTAGAGTTTGGCTTTGAAACAAAAGTGATGAGTGGTAAAAACGAAGAGTTTGAGGTTTTTGACCTAGGACGTAAACTCTACTACCAACTTGCAAAAAAAGAGGCATATAGTGCTTATGAGCGTTTTACAAATGTCAACAAACGCGAGAAGTTAGAAGATATAAGAAAAATAGTCCCAGGTGTTGATGAAAATATAGCACAGATGTTAGATCTTATACTTCACAGCGATGAGAACAAAAGAGCAGTTGTTTTCTCTGAAATCATGCCTTTTGTTATGCTCTATACAAAGTAATTAGAAAACAGATTTAGTAAATTAACAAAAAAGAAGTATACTGTTAAGAACTTATTAAAGGAGTTCTTATGAAACAGTATCAGTCATACAAATGTAATAAATGTGGTAATATCGTAGAAGTGCAAAATGTAGGGGGTGGTGAGCTATACTGTTGTGGTGAAGCTATGGAAATGTCTACCACATCTTTAACACTTGTCAACCTTATGAAAGCATTTGCCGGTGAATCTCAAGCGAGAAATAGATATGAATACTATGCTAAAGTAGCTCAAAAAGAGGGTTATAGAGATATTGCAGCACATTTTCAGCGAGCAGCGAACAATGAAAAAGAGCATGCAAAACTTGAACTTGCCTTACACAATAGAATGAAATTTGAGAGAGAAAATAACTTTGGTTCTACCTTAGAAAATCTTCAAGATGCTGTGAATGGAGAGCATTATGAAAACTCTGCAATGTATCCAGATTTTGCTAGTGTAGCTAAAGAAGAGGGTGAAAAAGAGGCAGCAAGACTTTTTACTGCTATTGGAAAAGTTGAGGTAGAACATGAAAAAATGTATCAAAAACTTCTTGATAGACTTAATGCTGATCATGAATTTGAAAGTGAAGAGGAAGAAGCTTGGATTTGTGAGGTATGTGGTCATGTACATTATGGAAAAAAAGCTCCAGAAAAATGTCCAGTATGTAAACACCCTAAAGCATATCAGTCTCGTTTAGTAGAGACAAAATAGTCATAAGTAAGAGTTTTCTCTTACTTACTTTGTAAATTTCGTTTTCATCTCTTGAAGTTTATCGTTTAAGATATTCCATAAAATCAATGCCGCCTCTGCATCATCTGCTTCAGGAACATCCCAGTCTACGATTTTAAGGTTTGCTTTGAAGAGTAACTCTAACTCTGTTTCTATCTCTTCTTTACGGCTTTGTAAATCTTTTTGTACTGCATCCATTTCTAACTCCTTATTTTATACCAAGTTCTGAAAAAACTTCTTCAAAAAAGATACTGATTTTTAAAAGCTCATTTTTGAGTGTTCCCATCGCTTTGTCCTCTTCATACCACTCTTCTATAGTGTTGACACTAGAACTTTTCTGATTTGCATCTAGCTTGTCTGTTTTTGCAATAGCATTTTTTATGTGTGTTAAATGTTCATGATGTTTATGTGAACTCATTGGAATCTCCTTATTTTTTATATTTTAGCACTTTTATTGTTAAATAATCTTACTTCTTTAATAAAATTTAGAGTAAAATAGTTTTAGAAGAAGTCTAGGAGAAAAGATGCAAGAGATAGATATAGATTCCTTAACTGGTTTAAATGAAGAAGAGGTTAAAAGTAGGCTAGATGAGTATGGCTACAATGAAATTAACGAAAAAGAAGAGGGGTGGTTTCACCGTCTTTTTAAGAGATTTTGGGGTCCTATTCCGTGGATGATAGAGGTAGCTGTTATTCTCTCCTTTCTTGCGAAAAGATGGGAGGATTTTGGGGTTATACTCTTTATGTTGCTTGTTAATGCCTTTGTGGATTTTTATCAAGAGTCTAAGGCATTAAGTGCTATATCTGTTTTAAAGAAAAAACTAGCAAGAAAAGCATTGGTGTTACGAGATGGCGAGTGGAAGAACATAGACGCTAAAGAGATTGTTCCTGATGATATTATAAAAATCAAGAGTGGTGATGTTGTTCCTGCTGATTGTCTTTTACTAGGAGGTGAGGAGTTTCTTCAAGTTGATCAGTCAGCTTTAACGGGGGAGTCTTTGGCTGTTAATAAACAGGTAAATGAAGAAATCTATGCAAACGCCATCATTAAACAGGGTGAAATGGTAGCGAGGGTCACGGCTACTGCTTTAAATACATACTTTGGAAAAACTGTAGGGCTGATAGCAAAAGCTGAAAAAGAGGAGCATAGTCACTTTCAAGCGATGATTATAAAAGTAGGAAACTTCTTAATTTTAATTACCCTTGTGCTTATTGGTGTTATCATTTATGTCGGTATCCAAAGACAGGAGCCACTACTTGATTTACTCATCTTTTCTCTTATTTTAACTATCTCAGCTATTCCTGTTGCTATGCCTGCTGTACTTACTGTAACTATGGCTCTAGGTGCGAGGGCTTTAGCTGCAAAAGAGGCTATCGTTACGAAGTTATCTGCCATAGAAGAGGCAGCTGGTATGGATATACTCTGCTCAGATAAGACAGGAACTCTCACCCAAAACAAGATGAGTTTAGCTGAACCCTTTATAGCCAATGAGTACACAGAAGATGAGCTTATGCTTTATGCCTCTTTTGCAAGTAAAAAAGAGAATGAAGACCCTATAGAAAAGCCTATTTTTGAGTATCTTAATCTTCATAACTTGAACGAAAAATTTAAAGAGAAAAAGATGAGTAAATTTATCTCCTTTGACCCTGTTCATAAAAAAACAGAAGGATTTTTTACTACGGGAGAGACCTATACTAAGGGTGCACCGCAGGTTATTATAGAGCTTAGTGATGCAGATGATGTTAGCAAAGCATACTACTACGAGCAGGTAGAGAATTTTGCACAAAAAGGTTTTAGAACACTGGGTGTAGCCTATAAAAATCTTGATGAGGAGAAGTACCATTTTATCGGTTTGATACCACTCTTTGACCCACCTAGAGAAGACTCAAAAGAGGCAATAGCAAAGGCAAATGACAAATCTGTATCTGTGAAAATGATAACGGGCGACAACATAGCAGTCGCTAAATATATCTCAAATCTTTTAGAGATTGGGGACGATATAGAAGATGTAAAAGAGCTCAAAGGAGAGAGTCAAAAAGAGTATATTGCACTCTCAAAAGTTCTCTCTACTGCTATTGTTAAAACATTAGAGAGAGATATTTCACAAGAAGAGCTTGAAAAGAGTGTAAATAAAATCGTAAAAGAGGTGCAAAAAGAGCTAGATAAAAAACCAATATCTGATGGTGGTGTAAAAAAACATGAATCTGAAATAGTAAAAATAATAGAAGATGCAAATGGTTTCGCACAAGTTTTCCCTG
>JALWTK010000147.1 GCA_027082875.1 Sulfurimonas sp.
TGAAATCTATGCTCACTTCCTTCCAAGAAAGGAAAAAATGAACATAGAGTTCCTCCAAAAGAGGTACAAAAACGGTACAGTGTTGTAGAAATTACCCTATAATACGGACTAAAATTAATTAAGCGAGAAATAATGCAAATAATAGAAACAGCTGATGCTTTTAAAGCACTTATCGAAGATATTAAGACAACAACACCGGGCTATAGAGATCCTTTAGCATTTGGTATTGCAAGAGTAGACTTAGGTCAGTTAAATGTAGAAAAATCACTTCAAGCTACATACCCACTTATTAACTGGGATGAGAACTTTGGTAGTGCTGCTATTTTTGTTCGTGCCTTAGAAGAGCAAGGTGTAAAAGTTGACTTCAGTAAGTCTGAAGTTGTTTGTAACATAAATGCTGAGTTTTTAAGAGCTTGTTTAGCTGCGTTTACTCCATACTCTGATGAAGCACATGGTGATGCACATAAGAACATACAAGTTGTCTCTGCACTCTATGCTCAGATTATGAGTAGCGGCTCTTTAGAGGGTGAGTTCAAAGTAACTTTTATCTTTGATGATGCAGTGGTAGAGAGTGTTGAGGCAGCTTACTTAAAGCTTTATGCTCTTTCACAAGCAAAAGTTGGACTTCGTGAAATCAACTTAAATGGTGCATTTGGTGCACTTCCAAATGTTGCATGGTCTGCAGGTCAACCAATCGAGCTTGAGTACTTAAGAGAGTTCGAGATTGAACTTAAACTTGCTAACGAATACCCACACATAGACTTCGTGGATAAATTCCCACGTTTTTTACAGCATATTATACCTGCTGATAATACACGTATTTTAGATACTTCTAAAGTACGTTTTGGTGCACAACTCGCAGCTGGAACAACTGTAATGCCAGGTGCTTCATACATCAACTTTAACGCAGGGACTACAGGTTCTGTTATGGTTGAGGGTCGTATCTCTTCATCTGCTATCGTTGGGGATGGCTCTGATGTTGGTGGCGGTGCTTCTATACTTGGAGTTCTTAGTGGAACAGATGGTAACCCTATCTCTGTAGGTAAGAACTGTCTTTTAGGTGCAAACTCTGTGTGTGGTATTCCTTTAGGTGATGGTTGTATCATTGATGCTGGTATCGCTATACTAGAAGGTACAAAAGTTGCCATTTATCCAGAAGAGCTTAAAAAGCTTATGGAAGTAAACACTAATATGAACATGGAAGGGGAAATCTTTAAAGGTAAACAACTTGCAGGTCTTTATGGTATTCACTACAGACAAAACTCTATGACTGGTGAAGTTACAGCTTCCCGCTCAACTAGAGAAATAAAACTTAATGCGGATCTACACTAGTTCTATTCTCTAAACTCTCTTTTATCTTTTTCGCTATATAATTAATTATATAGCGAAGGAGTAAAAGATGAGTATCTCTAACAATATCTCTTCCCTACAAGCAAATCAGACTTTTTTAAATACAACTGCAAACAATGTTGCTAATGTTAATACGGATGGTTTTATTCCTAAAGACACAAGGACTACAAACAGTGGTGAATCCCCAGTAGCTAATACACGCAGTGCTGATGATACTGGTTCAAAAAAAAGTCAAACAGATTTAGCAAAAGAGATTCCAGATCAGATAGTAGCTGGTAGAGTAGCAGAAGCTAATGTAACTGCTATAAAAACAGAAGATGAGATGTTTGGAGCACTCTTAGATATTAAAGCGTAGTCATACTCTTTAAGTTTTTAAGAAGTGATCCATCAGAATCATAATCTCTCAAGTTTTTTCCTATTTCTAATGTACTAAAGACTGGTCGACCTATAACAAAACGACCCTCTACTCCGTTATGTACAGTTTTCACACCCCATACATTTTGAAATACTATCACTTGTCCATTATAAGTACCAACATAAAGTACTATATGTCCCCGTTTATAGAGAAGTGTTCTAAAAGGTATAGCTTTTTCTTTTATAGTTTGTATCTTTTGCTCTTCAGTTAGAGAGTCTAATGATATTACTTCTCCAGCTCTACTCTGCTGGTAAGAGTTACGGGGTAACCAAAGTCCAAAGGGTGCATAAAAATCTCTCAAGGTAGAAGAGCAATCTCTCTGTCCATATATACCACCCCAACCGTAATTTTTACTTGCGACTTCATTGAGAATATGTACGATATTTTTACCAGTAAAAGAAATATTTTCCTTATTTAAAACATCTTTTTTGATTCGTGCTTTAACATAAAGAGGTTGCATATCTTTATACTTACTTATAGCCAGTACTTGATAACTCTCTCTATCCTCATCCACTAGGGCAAACATCATTCCTATTCGTGTCTTAAAAAGAAAATGATTATTCTCAGAGTAAACAGGTACTCCTTCTTTGACAACAAACATCTGTTCGGCTTTTTGCCACTTATCTGTATACTTTTTATCTATGATAGCAATATTTCGTGTTTTCACCCAGCCATAAGCGAAACTAGACTCCACAAACGCCCACTCTTTATCTTTAGAGTAATGAGAGAGAAAAAGTGGTTTGTTAGCCGCTACTGTACTATTTTGTAAGTAATCAAAAGGAAAACCTTCTCCTGCTTTACTAGGATCGAGTAGTATAGGATCACTTGTAGGCATAGCACGTAGATTTACAAGTTTGAGAGTAATAGCTTGTCTGTTTAGAGTTGCAAACTTTTCAAAGTTAGCATTTTCTAGGGTAGCATCATAAAAAGATTGTTTCAATAACTGAAGGTTTTCACCATAAGTATTACCAACTGTATAAGCTTTATGAGCCCACATAGCCTTACTTAGTGAAACTTGTGGTTTCTTATAATTCCAGACTTTAAAGTAACTCTTTTCGTACTCTTCTTGAGAAATTTTTTTTACTTTTTCTAGATTTTTAACATAAACACGAATATCTTGAGGAACTATTTTGAGATCTTCAATCTGTTCAGGTTGAGCGAGATCAATACTTTTATCTCTCTTAACGTCTATTGATTTACTCTGCTCTAGTTCTTCTTGTTTTGTTGCACAAGAACCTAATAGTAAGAGAGTCGCAAGTAAAGATAAATATTTCAAACGAATGTCCTTATATGTATAGTTTAATCAACATCTCCAAAACGACTCACTACACGGCCAAGGACTTCTACTTCTCGGGGATCAAATGTCTGTGTAGAGTAGATAGAGTTATCACTAATAACATCTATTTTACCATCTATACGAGTTTGAATACGCTTTATAAAAAGTCCTGCTTCTGTACGAATAGTAAAAACACCACCACGATTAAGATCAGTTTTACTTCTGTTGATAAATACTATATCATTATAGCTAAAAGTTGGTTCCATAGAATCACCTGAAACATTTATTGCCTCAATATTTTTCATCTCGCGCTCACCACCGAGCATAAACATAAAGTGCTCAGGAATCTCTAACTCCTCTACCTCTTCTATAGAGTCATCAAAACTTCCTCCACCAGCACTCGCATGAGAATCTTTAAAATACTTCACCATATAAAATCTATTTGTCGCTTCAACAAGACTCTCTGGCGACTGACCATAAAGTAGCCAATTAATGCTAATAGCCTTTTGTGCACAAAAATCTAAAAGCTCAGTAAATGGTATCTTATCGCGTTTTTTCATTGTCGCAAAGTTCATTTGGCTGATACCAAGCACATCTGCAATATCTTTGTCAAAAACTTTTTTAGGTGAAAAATCAGAAGAAACAATACTCTTTATCTCTTCTACTATGTTAGCAAAACTATTCATAATCTATCCCTTTTGTTTAAATATGTCAAATTATAGGGTATTATTCAATAAATGTCAAAAAAATCATTTCAATTTGTCATATTTTTTATATTTAATGTCAAAATTGAGTATTATTTTCTAAATCAAGGGATAAAAAGGATATAAAATGTCAATTATCATTAAAAATGCAGAAAGTCTATTTGAAAGATTTGAATCAAAGATGGAGATTTGGGCAGAAAAGTTATTTTAGAGAGTCCTCTTTAGTTTTTGCAGCATGCTCTTGCTCTTTTTCACGCTGTGCTGATTTTGTCTTATGGTAGCCACCAAAAAGAAAGATCATAAAGAGCACAAAAAGAACAAGCATGAAGATATCTAACACAACTGTTTAACTCAATGACTCTGGATAGTTTTGACGAATAGCATCGTAAAGAACTATACCTGTACTGATAGCAAGATTAAGACTGCGTCCCTCTTTTGTCATAGGAATAGTGATATTTCTCTCTTTGTACTTGTTTAAAATATCTTCAGGGATTCCAGATGTTTCACTTCCAAAGAAGATAAAGTCGCCATTTTTGAAGTCTGTCTCGAAGTAAGGTCTATCTGTTTTTGTTGTTGCAAAGTGAGCATTGTCACTTATTTCATTATTTTCAAAAAACTCATCTATAGACTCCCATACATGAAGGTCTAATCTATCCCAATAGTCAAGTCCTGCGCGGCGAACTGCTTTTTCATCTATGTCAAAACCTATTGGCTTTATGAGATGTAAGCTTGCTCCTGCATTTACACATAAACGCCCTATAGCTCCTGTATTATTAGGGATTTGAGGATTAACAAGAACTAGATTAAAAGACATTAAAAGATTACCGTTTTGTTTTCATAGACAAAGATTCTATCTTCAAGTGCAAGTTTAAGTGCACGAGAGAGTACAACTTTCTCTACATCTTTTCCAGAGCGTTGCATATCTTTCCAGCTATAAGCATGGTTAATGTGTATAACCTCTTGAGCGATAATAGGCCCTTCATCAAGATTATTATTTACAAAGTGAGCCGTTGCACCAATAATTTTCACACCACGCTCATATGCTTGTTTATAAGGATTGGCTCCTATAAATGCAGGTAGGAATGAGTGGTGGATATTCATTATCTTTTCGTCAAATGCTTTTACAAACTTAGGTGTTAGTATGCGCATATATTTCGCAAGTACTATATAATCAACACTTTCATAAGCATTTATACACTCAATGATTTTCTGCTCATGCTCTTCGCGTTCAAGTCCCTCATGAGAAATAGTGATGTAAGGGATGTCAAACTTTTCTACTAAAGACTCTAGCTTGTTGTAGTTAGAGACTACTGCTAAGATATTTGCTTCTAACTCACCTGCTTCATGACGGATCAGTATATCACCTAGAGCATGAAGCTCTTTTGTAGCCATAATTATGATATTTTTTTTCTTAGGTTCTATCACTTTAACACTAGAGTTTTCAGGCAAAACAGTAGCTACAGCATCACTGAGCTCTTTTTTATTTACAGCACCCTCTACAACACTTCTCATAAAGAACTTGTTTGACTCTTTATCAACAAACTCACTATTTGAGAGGATGTTAAGATCATAATTAAAGAATATACTCGATACCTTATGCACTAAACCCTTTTCATCATTTGCATCTATTAAAACTCTATACTGATTCACTATATCTTCCCTTTTTCTAGCTTATGAACTCTTTCATCTATGGTAGCAAGTGTATACTCTAAAAAGTTTAGAGTCATATCTACTTTTGCTTCTATGTTGGCATTGTTAGGTGCTTGAAAACCCTCAAAGAGCACGAGCAGTCTCTCTCTTATTGAGTTAAGATAGATCAGTTCGCTATCTAGGTTTTTTCCAGCTTGAGGTTCATTATAAACAGGAGTACTTTCTTGCTCTTTGGCAGGTTCAAAATATTGCTCCTGTGTAGGCTCACTTTTAGGTGTTTCGTGTGATTCTTCCATCTCTGCAAGTGTCGAGAGTATGACATCTTTTAATTCCATGCTTTTAATAACCACCTTTCAAACTCGTTAAACTCTACATCTGTTTCCATCTTCAAAAAGTACTCTTTCATCTCTTGGTTCACAGTCAAAAATTTTTTACGCATCCCTGACAATCTTCGTATTGCGATCTTTGCATCACTATTGTCTGGGTCTTTTTTTAAGACATCCTTGTAAATATCTAGAGCCTCTTCTTTAAGACCTTGAAGCTCATAGATATTTGCTAAAGTGAGAGTCTTCATCTTTTCTTATCTAACTCTATCTTTCTAGGTAGTTAGCGATGATAGAACCTATCTCACTCGTAGAACATACTTCTTTTGCATCAAACTGAGCTAGGTCACCAGTACGGTAACCCTCGCTAAGTACTTTCTTGATAGCATTATCTACTTTATCAGCAGCTTCTGTCTCACCTAGTGCATATCTAAGCATCATAGATGCAGAAGCGATAGTAGCAATAGGGTTCGCTATACCTTGCCCAGCAATATCAGGAGCACTTCCATGAATTGGCTCATAAACACCTATCTTCTCACCAACAGAAGCTGAAGGTAAAAGACCAATAGAACCACAAAGCATAGAAGCTTCATCAGAAAGAATATCACCAAAGATATTTCCGGTAAGCATTACATCGAATTGTCTTGGGTTAAGTACAAGTTGCATTGCTGCATTATCTACATACATGTGAGTCAACTCTACATCAGGATACTCTTTTGCCACTTCAATTACGGTATCTCTCCATAACTGAGAAACATCAAGAACATTTGCCTTATCTATAGAACATACTCGCTTTTCACGTTTCTGAGCGATACGGAATGCTTGGTGTGCGATGCGAACGATCTCAGAACGAGTGTAAACCATAGTGTTCCAACCCTTATCTTCTGTACGACCCTTAGGCTCACCGAAGTAGATACCACCGATAAGCTCACGTACTACCATAATGTCAACACCCTTGATAATCTCGGGCTTTAGTGAAGAGGCATTGATAAGCTCATCATATACTACAGCTGGACGAAGGTTAGCATAAACGCCAAGCTCTTTTCTAAAACGAAGAAGTCCACTCTCTGGACGTTTCTCACGAGGAAGGGCATCCCATGCAGGTCCACCGATAGCCCCAAAAAGAACAGCATCAGAGTTTAAAGACTTGTTTATAGTCTCTTGAGGAAGAGGATCTCCCGTTACATCATAAGCGATACCACCCATAAGTGCTTCATCGTAAGAGAAGTGAAAGCCAGAGCTAGAGGCTACTGCATCTAAAACTTTTACAGCCTCATCTATAATCTCAGGACCAATTCCATCACCTTTTATAAGTGTTATTTTGTAGTTTTTCATCTATTTTTTTCCTTCTATCTCATTTTTTGCAAAGTTCATAAGTCCACCAGCATCGATCAGCTCTTGCATAAATGCAGGAATCGGAGTGAAACTATATGTTTTGTTTGTTGTGTTGTTTGTAACAGTTCCAGCATCCATATTTACTGTTACTTCATCGCCTTCATTTATCTCAGAAGACTCTGCGAGTTCAAAGATAGGAAGACCCATGTTAAATGCATTTCTATAAAAAATTCTTGCAAATGTCGGAGCGATTACAGCAGCAACACCAGCGGCTTTTAAAGCTATTGGTGCATGTTCACGACTTGAACCACAGCCGAAGTTCTCACCAGCGACTATGAGGTCACCAGCACTCATCTTTGAAACAAACTCAGGGTCTGCATCTTCCATGACATGCTTTGCGAGTTCTTCTGGAACCGATGTATTTAAGTAGCGAGCTGCGATGATTAAGTCTGTATCTATATCTTTTCCAAAAGTCCAAACTTTACCGTTAATATTTGCTTTTTGCATTGTAAATCCTATTAAAATCATAAAATAATTTCGTGATTATAGCGAAATTGTTATTTGTATTTCTTGAAGAGAAAGAATAAGGAAGGAATAAAAATTCATACTAAAAAGTATGAATCCTATTTTAGAGTGTTACTAGCGTTTGAGATTGTTTGTAGTTTGAAGCATTTCATCACTGGTTGTGATGATTTTTGAGTTAGCATCATAAGCACGTTGTCCAGTTATGAGGTCTGTGAGTTCTACTACGAGCTCAACATTACTTAGCTCTACAAAACCTTGGCGGAGTGTTCCTAGTCCATCGACTCCTGGGACACCTTCAACAGGTTGACCAGAAGCATCTGTCTCTATATAAAGGTTATCTCCTAAAGAGTGAAGCCCTGCTGGATTAATAAAATTAGTTGTTTGGATCTGTCCTATTTGTGTCGCCTGAGTTTGACCAGGTTGCACAACAGTCACGGTACCATCTGTACCTATAGAGATATTCGTTGCATCAGGTGGGACAACTATTTGTGGGATAACGGTATATCCATCAGAGTTTACCATAGTACCATCTTGATCTACTTTAAAAGCACCATTTCTTGAGTAAACTTCAGTGCCATCAGGAAGCTCTAGTTTGAAAAAACCATGTCCAGTGATAGCAACATCTAGTTGGTTATCAGTCTGTTTGAGTGAGCCCTCTGCAAAGATTTTATTTATTGCAGTAGGTCGTACACCGAGACCTACTTCTATTCCTGTTGGACTTTTTGTAGTATCTGATGTAGATGTTCCTGCATATTCCATGACATTGTACATAAGGTCAGCAAACTCTGCACGGCTCTTTTTAAAACCTATCGTATTTACATTGGCAATATTATTGGCTGTTGTATCTATCTGTGTTTGCATCCCGAGCATTCCCGTCGAAGCAGTATAAAGTGATTGCATCATAGTGTTATTCCTTTAAATTTTTGTCTTAAGCTTTTTTCGCAAGTTTTTCTATTGCATCTCTATTCATATCATCCATCTGTGTACTCATTGCTTTTTGATACATTCCAACTAAGCGATTTGTCTCGATGAGCTGTGTCATCATCTTTACTGCATTAACATTACTTTTTTCTATAAAACCTTGTTTCACTGAGCCACTTTCAGAGACAGCAACTATGTCTTTAATGTCATCAAAGGCATAAAGATTATCCCCCTCTTTTTTGAGTTTGCTAATGTCTTGAGGCTGAGCTATAAGTAACTTTTTATTTGGGGTAAGAGTTACACTATTTGGTACATTAGTAGAAATTTGACCATTTTTATCTACAGCCACCACAACATCTGAGTTCGCTATACTTATAGAACCATTTTTACCATTTTGTAAATATTCTTCTGCTAGTACTTCATATCCCTGTTTTGTGACAAGTTTTCCCTCATCATTTGTAGAAAAACTTCCATCACGAGTTAAACGTATACCCTGTGGTGTTCTAACTGCAAAGAAAAGTCCTTCATTGGTAAGTGCAAAGTCCAAAGGGTTTGAAGTACTTTGCAGAGTTCCTACTGACTGATTCGTAAAAGAGTCTACAATCTGTGGTACACGTGTCATAGTACGGTTGATAAATTTTGCACCCTCTTTTGTCTGGTTAGCATTTGGAAGTTCATCGCGCTTTTCTTGAAAGATACGCATGAAATCACCAACGACTAAGTTATCCTCTTTAAAGCCAGCAGTATTCACATTTGCGAGGTTGTTGGCTATATTATCAAGTCTGTTAAACTGTGTCACCATTCCAGCAGCTGCTGCATAGTAGCCTGTTTGCATTATACCTTACCTTTTTTACTTTTCTTACAAGTTTTTCTCGTATTTGAAGGTAAGAAGCAAAGAGTGTTCCAACTAAAGATATTTCTAAAGTTCAGTCAAATTTAATATTTTTTGGGTATAATCCACCTTTTAATAACCTTAACTCACGGAGCAACCTCCCATATGACAGCTAAAGAACTCAACAAAGCTATAGAGACCTTTTTTGAAGATCATAAAGGTAAAGAGTGTGTCACTTACGAATCACTCATAGAACTTTTTGAAAAACAACCAACAGCCGCACAGGCAAAAAACATTTTAAAACTTTTAACAAAGAACAAAAAATGTATATACACTTCTAGCGAACATGCTAAAAAACTGAACGATCAAGAAGCAGAAGCACGCCGTGCAGCACAGCGAAAAATGCTTGAGAACAACGACACAGATAAGTTTGATATTCTTAAAGAGCATGAGCTTCTTGAGTGGTCACGTTCTGACTCTCCTGTTCGTATGTACCTTCGTGAGATGGGACAGATTCCTCTTCTTACAAAAGAAGAAGAGATTGAGATATCTAAAAAGATAGAAGGAGGAGAGAGTATCATCATTGATGCTATCTGTTCTGTACCCTATCTTATAGACTTTATTTTAGACTATAAAGAGCCGCTTATAAACCGTGAGCGTCGCGTTAAAGAGCTTTTTAGATCTTTTGAAGATGAAAAAGAAGATAGCGATGATACTGCAGGTGATGATGCAACTACTACTGAAGATACTCCAGAGAAAACTCTCACAGCAAAAGATAAAACTCGTGTAGAGAAAGTATCTACAAGTTTTAAAGCTCTTGAAAAAGCAAAAAAAGATTGGATCAAGCTAACAGAAAAGGCACCTGAAGATTTAGATGCTGAACTTAATGAAGAAATTGTAAACTATTTCTTAGGTGTAACATTTAAAAAGTCAGTACTTAAAGAGAAGCTTCTAGACCTTGGACCAACATCTAAACTTATTAATGAACTTGTAAAAGCTATGGAGACAGCACTTAAAAGTGATGAAGGTTATGACAAAGAGCTTAAACGTTTAGAGTATAAACTTCCACTTTTTAATGATGTTTTAAAAGCAAATCATAATGTTTTAGTTGCAAAAATCCAAGAATTAAACAAAGAAGATATCGCAAACATGGTTCCAGAAGCCACTATGGTTTCTACATATATGGAGATCAAAAAGCTAGTACAAACTCAAGAGGCATCAAAAAACTCTTTTGACATGGAACCAGAAAAACTTGCTGATATTTTAGAGCAGATCAAACGCGGTAAGAACATTAGTGAGATAAGTAAAACAAAGATGGCAAAGTCTAACTTACGTCTTGTTGTCTCTATCGCTAAGCGTTACACTAACCGTGGGCTTCCTTTCCTTGACCTTATCCAAGAGGGTAACATCGGTCTTATGAAAGCAGTTGATAAGTTCGAGTACCAAAAAGGGTATAAGTTCTCTACTTATGCTACATGGTGGATTCGTCAAGCGATCTCTCGTGCTATTGCCGATCAAGCTCGTACTATTCGTATCCCTATTCACATGATTGAGACTATCAACCGTATCAATAAGATCATGCGTAAGCACCTTCAAGAGAATGGTAAAGAGCCAGATGTTGAAACTATTGCCAAAGAAGTTGGTCTTGGTGTTGAAAAGGTGAAGAATGTCATCAAAATCACAAAAGAGCCAATCTCGCTTGAAGCTCCTATTGGTAGTGAAGATGATGGGCGTTTTGGAGACTTCATCGAAGATAAGACTTCTATCTCTCCTGCAGATGCCATCCTCAAAGATGACCTTCGTGGACAAATTGAGACTGTTCTTGATCAGCTCAATGAACGTGAAAAAGCAGTTATCAAACTCCGTTTTGGTATCATGGATGATGAAAGTGATAGAACATTAGAAGAGATCGGTAAAGAGCTTTCTGTAACTCGTGAACGTGTTCGCCAGATTGAGTCTAGTGCTATAAAGAAACTCAAGCACCCTAAAGTTGGACGTAGACTCAAGAACTACATAGAAGAGTAGAGAGAAGTTTTCGTGACATTTGAGCAGCAGTGGCTAGAGTATGACTACAACCCTTTCATACTCTTTAGTGCAAACGGAAAAATCATCTCTGTAAATGCAGAGGCTCAGTTTCTTCTAGGTTCTACTACTGCAAAGACTCTTTTTGAGTTAGCTCAGACCTATGCAAGCATCAGTTTTGGCTTCAAGACGACATTTATAGAGCTAGAGTATGGTCGCTATAAGTTTTTTGGTTTGACTGTTGGGTATGAAGATGAAGAGCAGATAGGGATCAAGCTCTATCAAGCTCCCTCTTTTAAACTAAGTACTAAGAAACCTGAAGGTGAGCTCACAAATATCTTCACCATTACAGACCTCTGCATAGCTACAAACTCCATCAACTCAAAAACTACTTATACAAAGTCTTATGACCCAACTATTCCGGAAGTAGTTGTCAACTCAAACCTTCTCATAAAAATACTTAACAAAATGTACTCCTGCGTTAATGATAATAAGACGGTCAATACAAAGGTATTTTATAGAATTGGGGAGCATATAAAGTTTGAAGAAAAAAAGTATAGTATATTTTCCATCACTATTAGTGCAGAAGATATAGATGAGAAAAAATCTAGAGAGCTTAAAGCATTGGCCGAGAGTTCAAACTACTATGTAGAGATATCTAAAGCACTCACTATAAATATTCCTATGATAACCTCTTAAATACATAATTATAAAGGAAGTTTTATGCAAAAACCAACAGCAGATGAAGTATACAAAATGATGAAAGATGCCATTGGCGAGGAGTATATGTCTCCAGCTATGAAAAAAGCACATGAGGTAGCACCTAGCCTTTTAGTTGATCATGGTATAAGCTGTGATCAGAGTATCAAAAGTGAGGAGAATCCTTTTGATATGAAAACTTCTGTACTTATTTTTTTAACAGCCTCTTTGGCGTTTAAAGATGATGCCTGTACAAGTGCCTTTGCAAGACTTTGTGATGATGTAGGCATTTCTAATGAAGAACTTACATCTCTTATCCGCATAGTTAAACATGCTGCATCTAGTGGGGTTATAGGCTCTAGTGATGTACTTTTAGACTTTATGAGTAAACGCAAGTAAGTACTCCTTTTGCAAGATTTACTCCTCTACTTCTCTCTCACACTAGGAGCTTCTACACTCTTTGGTGTGATTGGACTTGGCTCATCTCTACTCCTTATTCCTCTTTTTACCCTTTTTGGGATTGATTTTAACTTTGCCAAAGCTATAGGTCTTTTTGTGAATGGTCTTACAACACTTTCCTTGACTTTGAATAATATAAAAAACTGTTTAGTCTCGTTAAAAGAGCTTTTCCTCCTTATCCTCGTAAGTGCACTATTTGCATTCTTAGGTGCCTTAAGCAGTCAGTATATCTCTGAAATAGTTGTAAAGTATATGCTATTAGCATTTATTTTGCTAAGTATCGTTCTTCTTTATATTGGACACAAATACGAAATATCTTTCTCCAAAGAGCTCAACCCACTTCTTCTCTCTCTTCCTGTCAGCCTTGTTGCATTTACTGGTGGACTCATTGGCGTTGGTGGAGGTGCTGTTTATCTCCCCCTACTCCTTCTTATGGGAGTAAATACACACAAGAGTATCGCAATAACAAGTGCACTTATCCCAATAGTAAGCTTTAGTGGCTTTTTTACATATACCTCTTTTGTTACGATGGACTGGGCAGTTCTTTGTGTTGTTGGGATAGCAGCACTTTTGGGTGGTTACTTTGGTCATAAGATTATGACAAGAATCAAAAATGAAAAATATTTAAAAACTATCATATCGCTACTTCTTGTAGCTATTAGCCTCGCTATGATTTTTAAGCCTTTTTATAAAGAATAACTTAAAAAGTAAGGAAAATAAAAAATAGGCATCGGTTTATCAACAATATTATTTCAAAGAACGATGCAAGATGCAATTCTTGCAAAGTTTGATTTTTTAAATACT
>JALWTK010000148.1 GCA_027082875.1 Sulfurimonas sp.
CTCTTTGGACTTATGACATTTTCAGGTCTTATGCTCTATTTTTACAGTTTCTTTGTAAAAGAAGACAAAGCAGTAGCTTAAAATGTCCTCTAAAGTCTCTCGCCTATTCTCTTGGAGCAAAGTGCTTCTTGAGGATGTGGATGAAAAAGTTGGCATCTTTGCAGACTCTTATCTTCGTAAAAAAGCTTCTCGCTTACATGAAGAAGCTGGAACCTCTTTTGAACCAAAAGAGAAATCTCTTAAGATTTTCTATCATCTTCTCGGAGGTGATAAAGCAAAAGAGTTGCATATTACAGATAAACGATTTATAGAGACTTCAAGAACACTTTTAGAAAAGTTTTCAGGAAAAGGGAAGAGCTTTTTTCTTGCTTGGCAAGATGAAAAAGCACTCTACTTTCCTGCAACACTTGCTTACTTTTCTCAAAGTGAGTTAAATGATATGCACTACTACTGGCTCTGTGCAATGCTCTCTCAAGTAAACTTACAAAGCAGTAACATCATCACTGAAAATGCAAGAGCAGCTCTATTTCTTACAAATAAATATCCCGGTTTTAAAGATTTTTATAACAAAGCAACAGATTTACTTCTTCAAAATTACCCAGAATTATCATATATTGACTCTTCAGAGAGTGAAGTCTTACTAGATGATAAAAGCTACCCAAATCCACTGTGGATATACCCTTCCATCTCTACAAACGCCAAGCTCCTAGACTTTAACGATGAAGAAGAGATGGGGCGAGAAGATGGGAAAAAAGATAAGACAGAAGAGCTAAAGATGAAGAAGAAGGCAAATCAGATAGATGATGAGAAAGAGACAGATGGTCTTCTACTCTTTTTACCTGAATCTTTGATGAGCTTTATGGAACAGGTCAATGTTGATAGACAAGAAAATGATAGCTTTGATGAGGATGCACTTTATAATGCAGCAGACCTAGATGAGATAACCCTTGGAAAAAAAGATGCAAATCTCTCTTCTCGTGTGAAGATGGATTTAGATATTTCCTCAAGAGAGGTAGAGGATTATCCTTTAGGTGATGGTTTTTTACGTGATGAGTGGGACTACAAAAAAGGCATATATCTCAAAAAATATGTCCGTATCTATCCTCAAGTCGCTATAAATGTAGAGCCTATCCCTCTACCAAAAAGATTAAATTCCATGATGAGAAGAATCCAGTCTGAGCTTGATTTGATGGAGCTAGACCGTATAAAGATAGATAATCTTCCTTATGGGGATGAGATAAACTTTGATGCATGGATAGACTACAGAGGGCATCAAAACAGATCCAACCATCCTCAGAGATTTTTTCAAAGTTTTGAGAAGAAGACTCGTGATATCTCTACCCTACTTCTAGCCGACATCTCACTCTCTACAGAGGCAGGGGTAACGCAGGATATTCGAGTAATCGACATGATAAAAGACTCTCTTATGGTCTTTTCAGAGTCTCTTCATAGACTCGAAGACTCTTTTGGTATCTATGCTTTTTCATCTATTAGAAATAAAAAGGTCAACTTCCATATAGTAAAGAATTTTAAAGAGAAGTATGGGGAGTTAGCTCGTGGTCGTATAGAGGTCTTAAAACCAGGATACTACACCCGTTTGGGTGCAGCAGTACGAGAAAGCGGGAAAATACTCCAAAAACAGCAGAGCCAAAACAGACTTCTGCTTATCTTAAGTGATGGAAAGCCGAATGATACAGATAGATATGATGGAAGATACGGCATAGAAGATACAAAAAAAGCCATTGATGAAGTACGACAGATGGGCATCACACCCTTTTGTATCACCATAGATGTTGAGGCGAGAGAGTATCTGCCTTATCTCTTTGGAAGAAACTCTTATGCAGTTATTCGTGATGCGAAGAAGTTACCAAAAGTGTTAACAGAAATATATATGAATCTTACAAAATAACAAAGAAAAGGAACAAATATGTCAAGCTATTATTTACCACAAGCAAATGAAGTAGAGCTTTTTGAAGCTGCCGCGGGGATGAATCTTCCCGTACTTATAAAAGGCCCTACTGGGTGCGGTAAGACACGATTTATTGAGACTATGGGAGAGAAACTTGGTCGAGAAGTTTATACAGTTGTTTGTCATGATGACCTAAGTGCTGCTGACTTAGTTGGTCGCCATCTTATTGATGAAAACGGTACCTATTGGCAGGATGGTCCCCTTACAAAAGCAGTGCGAAATGGTGGTATCTGCTACCTTGATGAGATTATCGAAGCACGTAAAGATACAACAGTAGTTCTACACTCTTTAGCAGACTACAGACGTGTATTACCTATTGACAGAACAGGAGAGCTTATAGAAGCACATCCTGACTTTATGCTTGTGGTCTCTTACAATCCTGGGTACCAAAATGTACTTAAGGGGATGAAACCCAGCACAAAACAGCGTTTTATCTCTCTAAGTTTTACCTACCCTAAGCCTGACATAGAAAAAGAGGTTATCCTAAAAGAGAGTGGTATTGATGAGCCAACAGCACAAAAACTTGTCAATATCGCAGGAGAGATTCGCCAACTCAGTGATAGTGATATTCAAGAAGCAGTTTCAACTAGACTACTTATCTATGCAGCAAAGCTCATGGTGAAAGGCTTTGACCCTTATGAGGCTTGTATGCACTCTATCGTGGAGTCATTAAGCGATGAAGAGGATGTTTTAGAAGTACTACGAAAGCTTATCTCTCTTCACTTTACACAGGCTAAGTGATGCAAAAGAGTGTCACACTTAAAGAGTCATACCCTCCAGGGGATTTTGCCATTTGGCTCGTTATCTATGTTGAGCTTGTTACCTTTGGTTTGATGTTTTTAGGCTATGCTTATTCAAGACATGCAGATGTGGCACTCTTTAACAAGTCACAACTTCTGCTTAACCAAACTTCGGGATTTATCGACACACTTATTTTGATTTCGGGGAGTTATTTTATTGTTAAAGCAGTCAATCTTGTAAAAACTGCTAAGGGCAAGCAGATGATAGTAGAAGCAAATCAGAAAGCTTCTAAGTGGATGCTTGCAAGTATCTTATTTGGATGTCTCTTTTTAGTCAATAAGATTTTAGAGTTTTCAGATATCTTTGGGCAGGGAATATCCTTAGATACAAACAAGTTTTTCATGTTTTATCTCCTACTCACAATGTTTCACTTTATGCATGTAACCTTAGGAACTATTATCCTCTTTAACATTTTTAGAAGAACAAAAGCTTCGGCTTACAGTGCTGAAGATAGTCGAGGGATAGAAACCGGTGCTGTATATTGGCACTTAGTAGATGTTTTGTGGATAGTTCTGTTTCCACTTATTTATATTATAAGCCTTTTTATAAAGAATAACTTAAAAAGTAAGGAAAATAAAAAATAGGCATCGGTTTATCAACAATATTATTTCAAAGAACGATGCAAGATGCAATTCTTGCAAAGTTTGATTTTTTAAATACT
>JALWTK010000149.1 GCA_027082875.1 Sulfurimonas sp.
GACTTATATTGGAGATAGGAGAGTTTGTTTTCCGTGAGTCATGCCGTTTTATGAAAGCCTCCATTGCTGCAGGACACGACATGGATCATGTAGCAGTGAATGTCTCTACACAACAGTTTAAAGAGGGCAATATTGTTCAAACTTTTAAGTATATTCTCCAAGAGTTTGCACTTGATGCGAAGTATGTTGAGATAGAGATCACAGAACGCTATATCATGAAGTCTACAAAAGAGAACCTCACTATACTAGACAATCTTCGAGATGTTGGTTTTGAGATATCTATAGATGATTTTGGAACAGGATACTCTTCTATGAGTTATCTCAAGCAACTTCCAGTAGATACACTCAAGGTAGATAAATCTTTTGTAGATGATGTACCACATGATGCAGATGGTGTAGCCATCACAAACGCCATCCTAGCGCTTTCAAACTCTCTAGGATACCATTCAGTAGCTGAGGGTATAGAGACTCAAGATCAAGAGGATTTTCTAGCACAGAGTAACTGTGAGATAGGACAAGGATATCTCTTTAGCAGACCACTAAGTCAAGAGAAATTTTTTGAGTTTATGGAAAAAACTACTTAAGTAGTTTTTTCCAAGCTTCTTCAACTTTCGCTGCAAGCTTCTTCGTGATACCTTTTACTTCTGTAAGAATAGAAGGGTTCTGATGAATAACACCAACAACCTCTTCCACATCACCAAAGTGCTCTATGATTTTAGAGACTTTTTTCTTTCCTATGCCTTCTATCTCTGTAAGAAAAGAAGTAAGCTCTTCGTGAGTGATACGCTCTTCTTGTGCAGACTCAGCAGACTCATCACCTGTTGGTTTTGGAGTATTTTTAGCTGACTTTCCACTTTTTGATTTTGCTGGGTTAAGTGCTAAGTTATCTTGGTAGTTCCATTTTTCACTTGGCCACTCTTCACTCCATCTGCGTTTCACATCAAAAACAGGATACTCACTATCTAGTTTGTGAAGATAAACTTTCTTGCCACCATAGTTTTTCTTCTTTTTACCGAAGAACTCACCATCGTAACTAGGGTTAAATTTTCCAAACTGAATATGTCTCATAGTTCTTAAAAGACTAGCATCAATCTTTCCTAACTCTTCCCAGTTAAACATTGGCATATGAGGCTTTCTAAAACGACCTTTAGAGAGACTCCACATGATATACTGACCAATCCAGTCTCTGATGTAAGGGAATGCTGCAAATGCAGTAGCACACTCTAAAATACGAACCTTGCCATCTTTACCATAAGCAACATCACAAGCCCAGTACTCAGCCTTAGCAGCCTTTGATACTTTTACAGCTAGATCAAGAACATTCTTAGGAACATTCATATAGTCCATACTTCCACCCTGAGAAGTGTTTGTAAGCCACTCTCCTTCTGGAGCACGACGCCAGAAAGCGCATACAGGCTTATGCCCGATAAGCATCACACGAATATCTGCTTCCATAGGAACAAAATCTTGAAAGTATTGAGGGTGGTATTTTTTCTCTTTGTAAAGTTCTAGTGCTTCTTTAGCAGAGTCTACCTTATGTACAAAGTATCCGCCATAGTTTGATGGTCCGTAAGATTTTTTGATGATCTTTGGGTACTCAGTTTTTTTGAGAAACTTTTTCGCATTATCATGGTTGTAGTAGATGTAAGTTTTAGGAATAGGTAAATCATATTTCCAAGCAAATCTAGTAACATTTTCTTTTGACTTGTTTGAAAACTGAGTATCCATAGAGGGAATAAAACGAACATGAGGAAGCTCTCGAGCTATCTCACGAAAAGTCTCATAAGCAGTAGCAGGAATATTACCAATTAAAACATCAATCTTTTTACGTTTCACTTCTTTAATAAACCTATCTTTATCATTTTTCCAATGATAAGTTACAGTCTCTATCTTGTTTGGCCACCCTTTGAAGTTTGAGTGGTCAAAAAAACGAAGGACATAGTCCATATACAAAAATCCGAGTTTTGGTAGTTCTTTATTACTTAATCCCATTGTATTCCCTTTTATCTTATATGTAATGAAATGCTTATTTTACTTTCCCTAAAAATTCACAATCAACAGTATTTACTTTTACTACATCATCTACTAGTACATGATAAGGTACTTGAACAACTGCACCTGTTTCAAGAGTTGCAGGCTTTTTACTTCCACTTGAGGTATCACCCTTAAAGTTTGGAGGAGTATCTGTTACTACAAGTTCCATAAATTCAGGTGCTTGTACTGAAATAGCTTTATTTTTGTAAAAGATAATCTCTACATTTATACCATCTTTAAACCACTTACTCGCTTCTTCACACTGCTCATAAGTAAGACCAATCTGATCATAAGTTTCATTATCCATGAACTGATACATTTCACCATCATCATAAAGATACTGCATAGTATTGTAAACAATCTCAGGTACTTCAAACTTATCACCAGCATGAACAGTTTTCTCAACAACTTTACCATTTAAATAACTCTTCATTTTCATTCTAACAAATGCAGCACCTTTTCCTGGTTTTACATGTTGAAACTCAACGATTTTATATGGAACTTCTCCAACAACTAAACGAACACCTTTTTTAACATCACTCATACCTACTGTAGCCATTAATACAC
Source organism: Sulfurimonas sp. (assembly GCA_027082875.1). Taxonomy (GTDB): domain Bacteria; phylum Campylobacterota; class Campylobacteria; order Campylobacterales; family Sulfurimonadaceae; genus Sulfurimonas. Next base: position 2,602 of record JALWTK010000149.1, read on the forward strand.
CTTGCAAAATAATTTTACTGTATTTTACACTATTGCTACTTAGAAAGATATTTTAGAGGTTATAATTTTCTGTGATAGGTCCTTGTAGAAATATAATGCCTTTATCTTCTAGCTTCTCTACATCCTCTTTACTCTGTACAAATGTTGCAATAATATCTATCTCTAAAGCATTACTAAGCCCGTGAAGTGCATCCAGTGATACTTGAGGTTGATCGAGTAAAAACCTTCTATCTGCCTTAATAAACTGAGGATTACAATCTTGTAGATAGCCTAGATCATCTGCCTCTGTTGTGAAGCTATTTATCCCAAATCCAAAACCATACTTTTTAAAAAGTTTATTATAGTTATCTACTAAATTACTAGAGTTGATAGCTAAGGAGTTTGAAACTTCAAAATTTACTTGAAATTGAAGATTTTTTGTATACTTCTTGAAAAGTCTACTTAATGCTTCATATGTACTCTTATCTTTTAAAAATTCACTTGTGAGGCGCACGGAACATACTTGAGTTTGCAACTCTTTATGCTCTTCTATAAAAAGTTTTTCTATAGAGAGGAAAGAGAGTTTGCTCACAAGATTGAAGTTACTTGCAGGAGCGATAAAGTCTCCAAAAAAATACTCTTGATCTTTATGCAGTAAAGAGAAGGTCATTACTTTATGATAGAGAGACTTCTCTTTTATATTTAGTGTATTCCAAAATTTCAACTGCAGACTTTTTTCTGATATAACATTTTTAAGTATATCATACCACTCTGTTTTTGCAAGTGCTAACTTTTTTTCTTTCTCTTCATAAAAACAGACATTTGATGCTTCATCTGCCTTGGCTTGAAGCAGTGCACTATCTGTCTTCGTTAAGAGTTCTGATATACTAGAAGAGGTACTAAAATCATAGACTCCATAGCTACTTTGTAGAACTTCACTCTCAATCTTATGCTCTTGCACTAAGAGATAAAAATGCTTCTCAATAGTTTCTATAAGAGACTCTGCCTCTTGACGAGTACAAGGTATGGCCAATATTGTAAACTCTGAGATATTTACACGAGCAACCAGCCCCTCTTCATATTTATTTGTATTTTGTAGTAGTACTTGAGCAAAGCTGTAGAGAAACTTATCTGTAGCGACTTGTCCATGAGTTTTTGTAAGATTTTCTATACTTTCTAAAGAGATAAAAATACTTATCCCTCCAATAATTTCATTATCAGACTCTAAGATCTCAGTAAGTTTAAGCATTAAATATCGTCGATTAAAAAGTTTGCTTACGGTGTCATTATAAAGGAGTTCACTGTTACGTTTTGTAGCCTCATGTGCCTTATGAAAAACCTCTTCTACACGTTTTACCATAGAGTTCATAGCAACAACAACTTCTTTAAACTCTTGAGTATAAGGCACTTTATTTATATGAATAAACTTATTATCTATAACAGCTTCTGCTTGGTATTGAATACTTTTAAGTGGCTTGAGTATAAAGTGGAGTAAAAGAGCTAATACCAGTAGAGAGATCAGAGAAAAAACAGTAAAAAGTTGTACCATATTTGTAAACATTTTATAGAGTGTTTTATAGACAATAGCACTATCACCCCTAATTTTCAAACTTCCTAGTATCTTCCATCCAGAAGTAACTTCCATCTGAATAAGAGGAACTTTTATATTTGTAAACTCTCTAAACCATACAGGAACATCTTTAAGCTCAGAAGAGGAGACTTTTTTATACCCAAAATCATTACTGTTGAGTCTATACTCTATAAGTTTATAATAGCCCCCATCAAGTTCAGAGTCTATTATTGAGTTTATGAGTACTTTATCCTCTCCTGCATCAGCTAAGAGTGCTCCAATAGTTGAGATATTATTTACCGTAGTTTCATAAAGAGCATCGAGCATATTTTGTTTAGCTGTAGTGTAATTAATATACATCACTGAACTAAGCATTATAACTATTATCGAAGAGACTAAGAGTGCTATTTGTTTATAAAGTGTCATAATTTTTTCCTTTTCATATCTACTGTTAACTGTTTCCATTTTTTGGATGCTGGTCCAGTATCACCATTTATCATCTTAATAACTTTTACAATATCTGGACGCTTAGATGCAGGAAGGACAAGTCTGTTGTTATTCCCTAAAATAAGCAGATCATCCTTGTTTTTTGGCTTTGGCACTTTGAAATAGACTAAAACCATATGCGAGAGTTTTCGCCCCCGACTATCTTGATAGATAACATAAGCAAACTTCATCTTATGAGGGTTAATGCCCAATGCTTTAAGGATATAGTACTTTGCGATAGTATAATCTTCACAATCTCCTCTATTTTTACCAACAAACTCATAGAGTGTCGCCCAGTAATCTCTTTTTTTATAAACTGACATATCTGAAGCATAGTGTGTATAGTTTACCCATGTGTTCACAAAGTTAAGTTTTCTGAGTTCTGATATATTTTTGAGTTTTTCTAAAAGAGATTTATCTATATCTTTGAAACGATTTTCAGCGTGTTTTCCATACTTCTGCCCTGCTCTTTGCTCTAAAGCTTTCGTTATCAACTCCTCAGCATTAAGAGTATTCAAGAGTAACATTAGTATCAGATGGTATCTCAAAATCTTCATATAGGATTATACACTTTTTTTCTTGTACTCAAGTACAGTATAAAAAAATTGTGATAATGCTATAATGCTGTACTAATTTGACCGAGGACTTTATAAACTATGAAATTTACGTTACAAGCAACAAGCGGTAAGGCTCGTGCTGCTACTATTGAGACAGCTCACTCTACTATAAAAACACCAGTATTTATGCCTGTTGGAACTATTGGGAGTGTGAAAAGCCTTGATGCAGATGACCTGCTCAACCTTCTTGGTGCTGAGATCATACTTGCCAACACTTACCATACCTACCTGCGTCCAGGAGATGAGACTATTAAAAAGATGGGAAAACTCCATGGCTTTACAAAGTATCCTAAAAGTTTTTTAACTGATAGTGGTGGATTTCAAGCCTTTTCTCTCTCTGATATATCTAAGCCCATGAAAGATGGAATAGAGTTTCGCTCTCATATAGATGGAAGTAAACACTTTTTTACGCCAAAGAAGGTTATAGATATCCAGACAAATCTTGGTTCTGACATCATGATGATTTTAGATGATCTTGTTGCACTCCCCGCTACACAAGAGCGCATAAAGGTAAGTATAGAGAGAACTACTGCATGGGCACAAGAGTCTATAGAGTACTTTAGAAGCCAGCAAGAAAAAGGAATCTGTGTAGATCAAAATATTTTTGCCATAATTCAAGGTGGTACAGATAAGGCTTTTCGTACTAAAAGTGCTACAGAGCTCTGTGCTCTTGATTATGATGGGTTTGCCATCGGGGGATTAAGTGTTGGTGAGTTAAACAATGAAATGTACGACACAGTAGAACATACAGTTCAGTATATGCCAACAGACAAGCCACGTTACCTTATGGGAGTAGGAACTCCTGAGGATCTTATAGAGAACATTGAACGTGGTATTGATATGTTTGACTGTGTTATGCCTACGAGAAATGCTCGTAACGGTACACTCTTTACCTCTTTTGGTCGTATCAATATTAAAGGTGCAAAGTTTAAAGAGGACGAGGGACCTATAGACCCAGAATGTACATGCCTTACTTGTAAAACATATAGCCGTGCATACTTAAACCACCTCTTCCGTGCTCGTGAGATTACATACTTTAGACTTGGGACTATCCATAATCTACATTACTATTTAACACTAATGCGAGAAGTCCGTGAAGCTATTCTCGAAGATAGTTTTAATGCGTTTAAAAAAGAGTTTTATAAGAAAAGAAAATAGTTTTAGTTTTGCAGTTTAAGAAAATATCAATACTAAAAAGACTAAAATAGCTAAGCAAAATAGTAAAGTGAGTTTAATGATGTCCGATAATGCATGTACAATTCTTGATGATTCAAATATAAATGAAGTACCCATTACAAATGAAGAGTACCAAAATATCTTAGATATACAAGAAAATATTCTCTCCCTCACGGCACATGATACACAGCCCCAAGAGATCCTCGACACTCTTTGTACTATGGCTGAGGCCCTATTACCAAATGCCGTTGCTTCACTTATGCTCAAAAGTGATGAAGATGGACTGATGTATGTAAAAGCAGCTCCATCCGTCCCTCCTGTTGGTTGGGATGCTCTTAATGGGATAAAACCAGGACCAAGTGCTGGTTCATGTGCAAATGCGGTTTATCATGGAGAATCACAGTATATAGTTAACACCTTTGAAGATGCACGTGGCTTAGAGTTTTTAGATACAGCAAAGGCATTTAATCTCTGTTCTTGCTGGTCTATGCCTGTAAAAAATGAAGAAGGAAAGACCATAGGTTCCTATGCACTCTCATCCTTTGAACATCGTGCTCCTGCTCCCTTTCACAAAAAACTTTTAGAAACTGCTTCCCATATTGCAAGCATTGTTTTAAAGAATGAGGAGAATAAAAAACAGATCCAAAAAATGATCTATAAAGATTCTCTTACAGGTTTAAGCAATAAAGTCTCCCTCCAAGAAGAGCTAGAAGAAAAAAAATATCGTACACTCATATTTTTAGATATAAACAACTTCTCTTATGTCAATACTGCTTATGGTTTTGAAGTTGGAGATAAGATTCTTATTCAAGCAACAAAACTCCTCCTGACTCTTTATCCAGATAATCTCTATAGAATAAATGCTGATCAATTTGCAATCAAATTTGATGAGAAAATAGATATCCAAGAAGTCTATCTTAAAATAAAACTCTACTTTGCAAAAGAGACTATTAATGTTGATGATATTAACCTCAAAATATCTTTTACTTATGGTGCTGTCTACTCAGATAAAGATCTTTTAAAACATGCTGCATTAGCTATTAAGAAATCTAAGAGTATAAGTAAAAATAGACTCTATGTTTTTGATGAAGCACTCGATAGTTCACAAAAAAGAAAAGCATTTATCTTTATGAATAGTATGATATACACTGCATTTGAAGAGAACTTCATCACACCTTTCTTTCAAGGTATCTATGACAACAAAGAGAAGAAGATCACAAAGTATGAGGCACTTGTTCGTATCCAGACAGATAAGGGTGAGGTTATCACTCCGTTTAAGTTTCTCGATGTAGCAAAACTCTCAGGCTTACTCCCAAAACTCACACGAGTGATGATAGATAAAACCTTTGCCGTGATGTCCAAAAATAAGTTTACATTTTCAGTGAATATCACAGAAGATGACTTAAGTTCTTACTACCTTGTTGATTTTTTAGCACGCAAAATCTCCCAGTATAAAATAGACCCTACTCGTGTAACACTAGAGATACTAGAGGGAATCAGTGCAAGCGGACAAAAGAACAATCTCAAGCAACTAAGAGAGCTTAAAGTTGCTGGTTATCAACTTGCTATCGATGATTTTGGTGCAGAGTATTCAAACTTCGAGCGTGTTCTCCAACTAGATGTGGATATACTCAAAATAGATGCAAGATACATAAAGAATATTGACACAGATAGAAAAAGTTATGAGATAGTAAAAGCTATAGTAGGTTTTGCTTCAAATATGAATATAATAACTATAGCAGAATTTGTACACTCTAAAGCTGTGCAAGAGAAGGTAGAAGAGTTAGGTATAACCTACTCTCAAGGCTACTACTTCAGTGAACCAACTGCTAAACTAGAGACAAGACCACTTAACTCTTGAGTCTTATAGAGTGAGCCTGACTCGCTCACAACTTGTGTCGCGTTTATATCCAAGAGTACAAAGTCTGCATTTACTCCAACTTCTATAACCCCAGCCTCTTCTTTTATACTTTTTGCACTATTTTGCACAGTAAGTTTTATGAGTTCACTCATGCTTATAAGTCCACTTTTTACTAGCTTTGTATAGTAGAGAGGAAGAGCATGACTCAGTGAAGAACAACCATAAGATGCATCAAAAAATGCCACCTCTTTGTTGAGTGGAGAGTTTGGTTGGTGTAGAGTAGTAAGCATATCTATCTCACCATTTTTGAGTTGCTCTTGGAGTTGAAGCATATCTTCTTGGCTTGCTAATGGTGGGTCTAGTTTTGCCATAGTGTTAAAGCCCTCACAAGCCGTGTCTGCGTTTATTAGGTGATGTATAGAGACTTCACAGCTTACAGATACACCCTCTTTTTTTGCCTTGCTGATAAGCTCTACTGAACGCGGAGATGCTATAGCTTTAAAGAGTATCTTGATGTCAAAAAACTTTGCTATCTCTATCATACGAGATACATGAAGCACTTCACTTAGCTCAGGGATACCAGCAAGTCCTAGCTTTGCACTTACATCACCATCAAGCATCACTCCGGCATTTATAAGAGAGTTATCCTCTGCCTTACAAAAGAGTGTCACATCATACATCTTGACATACTCTGCTATCTTAATGGCGATATTATTTTTTGCTATGGTAGACATATAAGGAGCTACTATCCCTTTTTTGAGCATGATGGCGATATTGCTCAGAGTCATATCTTCTTTGAGAGTGTTAAGCATAAGGTCTACTTTTGCACCCTCTGCAGAGGCAACACCATGTTGTGCAAATTCTAAAACAACTTCATTGTCTATGCTTGGTGTTGAGTCTGCGTTTAACACGATATGCCCTACTCCACCGCTGAGTGCTTCTTTTGCGATAGTTTTAATGTTCTTGGCGTTTAGAGTTGCATCTTTGAGTCTGATGTTTGTATCGACTAGAGAGGGAAGCAGATAAGCACCTTTTGCATCAAGAACTTCGCTACTTTGAAGCCCCTTTCCTATGGCTACGACTACACCATTTTCTATCTCAACATCAACTCTTCTCTCCCCATTGACATCACACACTACAGCATTTGTTATTAGCATTTTAGACCACCTTAGATATAATGTCGCTATTATATAAAACTAAGGCTTAATCTCTATGAAACTTTTAGTATCTGCACTCGAACACTCAGCAAATATTCACCTCACTTCTCTGACAAAAGAGTTTAAAGATGAAGTAGAACTTATAGGTATCTTCGATAAAAACTTAGGTAAACCTATAGTCGACCTTCAAAGCCTTGCTATCATGGGAATAGTCGATGCTCTAAAAAAACTAAGATACTTTTTTAAACTCGCAGACGAGATGGTGGAGTTAGCTAAAGATGCAGATAAAGTGCTTCTCATAGATTCTTCAGGATTTAATCTTCCTCTTGCCAAGAAGTTAAAAAAAAGATATCCAAACAAAGAGATCATCTACTACATTCTCCCTCAAGCTTGGGTATGGAAAAAGAAACGCATTCCAGTTCTTGCTCGTACCATAGACAAACTCGCTTCTATATTGCCCTTTGAGCCGAGCTACTACCCTGATAATGCTCCCATAGAGTATGTAGGACACCCTCTTCTTGATCAGATCACCGAGTTTAAAACATCACTCAATGAAGAGATAAAAGAGATAGCCTTTATGCCAGGAAGTAGAAAAAGTGAGATAAAAAAACTGATGCCTATCTACCTAGAAGTGATGCAAGAGATAGAGTGTAACGCCACACTCATCATCCCAAAACACTTCTCAAAAGAGGAAGTCGACTCTCTTTATGGAGATATTAGCGGTATAAATATCTCCCACGATGCCCACAAAACACTTCTTGCATCTGACTTCGCATTTATCTGTAGTGGGACAGCAACACTTGAGGCTGCTATCATAGGTGTGCCGTTTATTTTGACATTTATCGCCAAGCCACTTGACTACTTCATAGGGCGAAAGATACTTAAGATACAAGACGCAGGTCTGAGCAATATCATGTTTAAAAAGTTCAAAGGCATTACTATCCATCCTGAGTATATTCAAGAGATGGTGACGAAAGAGAACTTGTTGAAGGGGTATAAAGAGTATGATAGGGGATTATTTTTAGAGCACTCTTTGGAGTTAAGAGAGTACTTAAAACATGGGAGTTCTAAGAGAGTTGCAGAGCTAGTAGAAGAGTAAAAACTACTCTTCAGATTTAGGTTTTCTAGCTTTAATACTTATACGTTTTCCACCGGCTTTTGGTGCATCATACTTATTTCTTGGAGTTCCATCGTGTCTGTGGTTTCTATCTCCAGACTTTCCTGAAAATATTGCTTTTCCACTATCATCTTTTCCGAGATATTTATTTGGCTCTTTTTTCTTTTTTGCCCATCTATCATCACCCTCGCGTTTAGGCTTATCAGAAAAATCTCTCTTTGGCTTCTCTACAGTTGCATCTTCATGGCGTTTCTTTGCTATCTCTGTGATCTGTGCTTTTGTGAGTGGCTTACGCTTTTTCGGATCTTGGGGAGATTTTGTCTCTACTTCATACATAAAACCCTCTATCGCTTCTTGCTTGATAGCACGCCCCATAAGTGTTTCGATAGAGTGAAGAAGTCTCTGTTCGCTTTCATTGAGAAGCATTACTGCTTTCTCTGAAGCACGAGAGGCTCTTGCCATATAAACTATTGCTTTTATAGGCATGTCATAAGAGATGATAAACTCACACTTTAGATCTTTATCTTTTACCAGTTCTCTATCTTCAACTACTCTTACCTCTTTAGAGTCAAGTGACTCTCTTAAAGCCGCTACATCAGAAGAACATACAACTACGATATCAAGTTTTTTATTATCTTCTATAAGTTTGTTTATTAGTGCTACTTTTTTCTCGTTTGGGCATTGGTAGATGCGGTGATTTCCCGCTTTGATTGTGATTGTAGTTTCTGACATATATGGTATCCTAAATATTAATTATGAAATTATAGCCACTTTAAGCCAAATTTATGCTATTATGAAGAATATTTAATAAATAGGAAATTTATGACATTTAACGACTTAGGGCTTAACAAACTACTGCTTAAGGCCATCAAAGACCAAGGGTATGAAAACCCGACACCTATCCAAGAACAAGCGATTCCCGTTATTCTTAAACGTAAAGACATTCTCGCAGGAGCACAAACAGGAACAGGGAAAACTGCCGGTTTTACCCTTCCTATGCTCGAATTACTCCTCCGCTCAAAAGATGACCATAAGGGCAAACGCCACATTAAGGCACTCATCTTAGCACCAACGAGAGAACTCGCGGCACAAGTTGAAGAGAGTATAAGACTCTATGCGAAACATACGGACTACAGATCAACTGTAATCTTTGGTGGAGTAAAGATAAACCCACAACTTGTAGCACTTCGTAAGGGTGTTGACATCGTTGTCGCAACACCAGGACGTCTACTTGACCACATTTCTCAAAAGAGTATAGACCTCTCTCATGTAAACTTTCTTATCCTCGATGAAGCGGATAGAATGCTAGATATGGGTTTTGTAAATGACATCAAAAAAGTTATGGCAGTGCTTCCAAGCCAACGTCAAACTCTTCTTTTCTCAGCAACATACTCAGATGCTATCAAACAGATTTCAAACAAATTTTTAAAATCTCCTACTCTTATAGAAGTTGCAAGAACAAATGCCTCAAATGAAATAGTAGAACAAGCTATCTATCATGTAGATAAGGCTCGTAAACGCGAACTTCTTACACACCTTATAAAAGAGGGAGATTGGAAACAAGTTCTCGTTTTTACTCGTACAAAACATGGAGCAAATCGCCTAAGTGGTCAGCTTGAAACTGACGGTATCAGCTCTGCTGCTATCCACGGTAACAAAAGTCAAAACGCAAGAACAAAATCTCTTGCAGACTTCAAAGCTGGGAAGATAAAAGTTCTTGTAGCAACTGATATCGCTGCTCGTGGAATAGATATAGACCAACTCCCTCATGTTGTCAACTTCGAGCTTCCAAATGTAAGTGAGGACTATGTTCACCGTATCGGGAGAACTGGTCGTGCAGGAAACAAGGGTGAGGCTATAAGTCTTGTCTGTGTTGATGAGGATGAGTTCTTAGCAGGTATAGAAAAACTTATCAAAAAAGATATCCCAAAAGTTTGGCTCAAAGGTTTTAAACCAGATCCAAGCATCAAAGCAGAACCTATTAACATGGGTGGAAATCGTGGAGCGAGAAATAAACCTCGTGGTGGCGGTAGTCGTAACGGCGGTGGTGGAAACAGAAATGGTGGTGGTAGAAATGGAGGGGGAGGAAGAAGATAATCTTCCTCTAAAGTTTTACCCTAGCTATTTAGCTTTTAATGCAGAGAGTGTTGTAGAAAATTCTTTCGCATTCTCTCCACCATTAAGTCTTTTTAGAATCTTTTTATCAGCATCTAAAAAGTAAAAAGTAGGTGTAGCAAAATAATCTAATCCATTAGGAATAGAGTCCTCATGCACATCCAAATGTACCACTATATAATCTTCTTTTAACTTCTTCGCTACATCAGTATTATTGAACACCACATTTTCCATATAGGCACAGCCTGGACATCCCTTTTGCGAGAGCATAATCATTACAGTTTTGTGCTGTGCTCTAGCATTGTCATAAGCATCAAAAAGGTCTGTGTACTTAACCTCTGCCACAAGGGAAGAGAGTAAAAGTGTTATAAGTAGAAGTATTTTTTTCATCTGTAGCTTTTTCCTTTTATA
>JALWTK010000150.1 GCA_027082875.1 Sulfurimonas sp.
CATTATAGTAAAGCAAAAAATTATTTGCATTGACATCTTTTTCATAAATACATTTAATCAGTTCTATTGCCATAATTTCATGAATCTTTTGAAAATTCTTTCTCATTATGTAACCTGTAACACCTAACATTAATTTACTTAAATGGTAATATCTTTTAACAAAGAAATCAACTGAAGCTATTTAACATTTGTTAGCCAATGATTAGATTTTGATTTACACAGAAGTATTACAATTTTAGTTGAAATTCAATTTAACTTAAAGGATACATCATGTTTAACAAATTACTTTTAACAACACTTTTTGCAGGAGCTACACTTCTTAGTGCTGCTAATTACATCCCAAATCTTAACGAGGAGTTAGCACATAATAAACAACTTCTTAAAGAGTACAAAGAGGGTATAAAACAGCTAGAAAAACGCAATGCATTTTTAGTACATGCAAAAAAAGCTGACCCTAAACTTTATGTAGAAAAACCACTTTTTGAAGAGACAAAAACTGCTTACATCCAAAGAATAAAACTCGGAGGAGCAAAAGCAAAAAACATCAACTTTAAGGTAGAAAACCATATCGCTTCAATCTCAATGAACATCAAGATAGAGAGAAAAGACAAAAATGGATACTACCAAAGTTCTCGCTCATTTTATCAAGAGTACCAAATCCCAAAAAATGTGAAAGAGTCAGCAATCAAAGAGTATGTTGATGGAGACTACTTTGTCATTAAAATGCCAAAGAAATAGTTAAGACTCCTCGTAATGAGCAAATGCACCTTCGACACTAAGTACACTCTTATATCGGGTGTTTGTAAGTCTCACATGTCTTGTCTCTAAGTCACAGATAGCAAGACGATAGTTTGAGCCCATGAAAGGCTCAACTATACAGATGATTTTTCCATTGACTTCTCTAGTAGAGTGGATGATACCTTGAAGAGTATGAAAAAAATACTTCGGGTAACTTAGTGGTGTTATCTCTACGATGTCCATACTCTCTTTATGCTCTAAACTATCATGCACAAGCCTAGCATCAGCAAAGGTCTCAAACTGAGCACACCACTCATCAAACTCTTTGTTAAACTTTCGTAAATCTTCATCTAAAAAACCACCTGCTGGTGATTGTAAAGCAAACACTGTCGTATACATAATAGCCTTTTTTTCGGAATTTTACTCTTTTATTTCTTTAGCCATCATATGTTTTTTTGTTTTTTTTGTTGCTATGGCTTCATAAGGATCTTCCGGCCAGTAGTGGCGTTTATACTTTCCTCTGAGCTCTTTTCTTACCTCAGCATAAGAGTTTTTCCAAAAACTACTGATATCATAAGTTATTTGTATGGGTCTCTGTGCTGGTGAGAGCAGATGAATCTGTAATGCTATAGTCTTATTTAAAATCTTTGGAGTCTCTTCGAGTCCAAACATCTCTTGGATTTTTACAGCTAAAGCAGGTTTTTCACTATCTGAGTAATCTATGAAAATATTTGAGCCACTGGGTACTTGAATCTTTTGAGGTGCTAATCTTTCTAGTTCTTGTTGTTCTTCCCATGAGAGTAGTCCTAAGAGTAAGGGGTAAAGTTCTAAGTTCTCTAACTCTTTAACACTTTTTACATTTGACATAAAAGGCTCTAGCCACTCATCGAGACTACTTAAAAGAGTAGCTTCACTAAAGTTTCTTAGCTTTTTTGGTATATTTACATTTATAAAGTTCACTCTATGAACTAAAGACCTAGCTTTGTCACTCCAAGTAAGAACTTCTAAACCCTCTTCTTTTACAAGAGATAAAAGTAGTTTTTTTACATCATGTTTTTTAGAGAGTTGTACAGGTTTAGAGCTAAGTGTAAGTGCTAAAAACTGTTGTTCCTCCCTTATGTCAAACTTTTTAGTCTCTTTGTTGTAAGTTACTCTTTCATTTGTAAGTATTAACTCACTAAAGTACTCTTCTATGAGTGAGTGTGAGATGGAGAGTGCCCCATTGATATAGGAGTCTTTTGCCTGAGCATTTAAAGAAGCCACTACTAAATACTCTTCATTAAAAAGTGAGTCTTCTATGTTAAGGATTGCCCCTTTTGCATTGGAGAGTTTGTAACGGTTTTCTCCCTTAGCTCTCTGTTTTGCTAGTCTGTCTGGATAAGCTAAAAGCAGAAGTACTGCTAAGATGTCAGAATCAAACTTTTTCTCTTTTACTACACTTTTTTTAATTGCTTTGAGTTTTTTATAAAAATAGTTCGCCTGATTTAAAACCTCTTTTGCTCCAAAAACATTCACATAAGTAGGGTTTAAATCCTTCTCATAGAGATGCGAAAAACGCGAGAGTAAGTCACTTTCATTGTAAGAGTTTTTGAGTATATCTTTTTCGCCGAGCATTGCCGCAAGTAGACAAGCTTCATAGGAGTAACCCATTTCGTAAGATTTGAGTATCATGTATGCATAACGAGGATGAAGTCCCAAACTCAGAGCATCACGACCAAATGCAGTGATGTTAAAACTCTCATCTAACATCTGCAACTCTTGAAGCACTACCCTTGTCTCTAAGATTATCTCCTCTTTTGGCATATCTAACCATGTTAGCTCATCAAAAGAGTCCACTCCCCAAAGTGCTAAGTCAAGCAGAAGTGAAGAGAGGTCGGAGCGAAGTATCTCTGGTGAAGTTGACTCTTGCAGTGGCTTATGCTCATGCCAAAGTCTGTAACACTTACCATGACTTAGCCGCCCTGCACGCCCTGCTCTTTGTGTCGCTGAGTCTTTGGAGATAAATGCAGTGTCGAGATGGTTCATCGCATTTGAGTAGTTAAATCGTGAAAGTTTTTCTAGTCCAGTATCTACAACAACTCGTACCCCTTCTATTGTTAAAGAGGTTTGTGCTATGTTTGTAGCTAGAATTACTTTTCTAGTTTTACTAGGAAGAAGTGCTTTGTCTTGCTCTTTTTTTGCTAAAGCTGAGTACAGAGCTAAGGTATTTATATCTTTACCTTTGAGTGACTCTTCTAAAGAACTCTGTAACTGTCTGATTTCTCTCACCCCTTGAAGAAAAACAAGTATATCTCCCTCATCATTGTTGATGGCGTTGAGAATAGTTTTGAGTAGAGTAGTGTTTAATGTTTTTCTATTTGGCTCAGGAGTTTTGATATCAAGATAGACTTTTTCAACCTCATAAGTTTTCCCCTCAGAGGTGATGATAGGGATATCACCTAAAAGATTGGAGATTTTCTCTGTGTTGAGAGTTGCTGACATAATGAGAAGTTTTAAATCCTCTCGTAGTAGCTCTTGGACTTGAAGAGAGAGTGCCAAAGAGAGGTCACTATGAATACTTCTCTCATGAAACTCATCAAAGATAACAAGTGCAACATTTTCAAGCATCTGATCAGATTGAAGCATACGAACTAAAATAGCCTCAGTCACTACAAGTATCTTTGTCTCCTTAGAGTAAGAGCTATCTTGCTTGACCTGATAACCTACTCTTTGACCTATCTCTTCACCTAAAAGAGATGCCATCTGAGTAGCCACCATCCGAGCAGCCACACGACGAGGCTCAAGCATGATTATCATCTTCTCTCGTAGCCATGGGGTATCTAAAAGTGCTAAAGGAACACGAGTACTTTTTCCAGCCCCTGGTGGAGCTTGTAGGATTACTCTTGAATGAGATTTTAGAGTATCTTGAAGTTGTGGTAGGACTTCATTTATTGGGAGATTTTGCATAAAAAAGGGCTACTTTGTAAAGTAGTAACACCACTCTAAGTTACCCTCTTTTCCTGTAAGTTTTGATGGAGATTTTTGAACTAAATACCATCCTTTGAGAGCACAAGCATCTTCAAACTTCTGCATCGCATTTGCTATAGCTTTTTTATCTAATACTACCCCATTATTATCGCGTTTAGCTTCACGACCTACTTCAAACTGTGGTTTAAAAAGAAGAATAATATCCTGAGTACTGAGTCTCTCGACATCATCTAGTATATGCAGTAGGGATATAAACGCGACATCACTTACTACTAGATCAAATGCTTTTTCTGATGTAAACTTACGAATATCACAAGACTCATAAACATGTACTCGCTCATCATCACGAAGTGACTTATGGAGTTGATCTGTTCCAACATCTACAGCACTCACTTCCTTCACTCCACTCTCAAGAAGTACCTGAGTAAATCCTCCAGTAGAAGAGCCTATATCTAACGCCACTCTTCCCTTCACATCAAGATTCAACTCTTCTAAAAAGAGAGCCAGCTTAAATGCAGCACGAGAGACATAGGACTTATGCTCACTCACAAGCACCTCATCACCCTCTTCTACCTTAAATGAACTCTTTTTGATGGGTTTAGCATTTACAGAGACAAGCCCCTCTTTTATGAGCGACTGTGCTTTGTTTCGGCTATCAACAAACTCTTTTTCTACTAGGTAGTTATCTAAACGCATATTTTTCCTTTTATTTTTAACTTTTCTTCATAACTATTTTGCAGAGTATATGGCGAAGATTTTTATTTTTTTGAGTATCAAACCAGACTACAACATACTTAATCTCTGCACTAACAACTCCATAGCCCTCAGCAAATTTACTACTTATCAACTCCTCAAAAGAGTTTGAAAAAGTGGCTAAGATTTTATTATTATAAACTAAACAGTGGTTATGAAACTTCTCTCTTTTTTCTATGTTCACTCTATCTGAAGCAAAAAACTCTGTACCTTTGTGTCCAAAATCAACATCAAACCCAAGACTTATATCTGCTAAACTCATCTCATATGTAAATACTTTTTCATCATACATATAAGGTGTTTTATCTAATAAATACTTTACATACTCTTTTCTCTCAGCTATCTCTGCACCCTTTATAAAGATGTTAAGTTCATACTTTGCCCGAGTCATCCCAACATAGTAAAGTCTGCGTTCACTATCACTCGAAGCTCTATCATTTACTAAGAGATACACCTTATCAAACTCCATACCCTTTGACTTATGTATAGTAGAGACAAGAACACTTTTTTTATAGTTTTGAAAATCTTCTAGTTTTATCTCATCAATATAAGAGTCCCACTCCGAGATATAGTACTCATCGCTCTCTTGTAAAAATCTATCTACTATCCTCTCTAAAAGTTTTACGTTAGATGAGTTTGTGTATCTCTTATTGACATTTTCTAGTGCCTGATTAAAATACTCCTCTTTATAAGAAGTCTCATCAAGTAAAAAGCTATCAAGCACAAAACAGAACTCTACTAACTCTATCATATTTTTTAGATCAAACTTTTCTCTCTCAATAATATACTTCGCTTGAATCTTATTTTCTAAAAGAAGCGAGTAGACCTGCATCACCTCTTCATTTGTATAGGTCAAAATAACGATATTCTCATAACTCTCTTCTTTTTTTATCACTTCAAGAAGAGGAGGTACTAAACTATTCGCCATTGGATAACAGTTTATATTTACTCTCCCTTTTTTATGAGAGTGTGAGAAGAGTTCTTCCTCCTTATAGCGTTTCGAGATACTTTTTGCAAAACTATTTGTATACGTTACTATATCACTGTGACTTCTGAAGTTCTCTAAAAGTTCATACTGCTTAAAAGAGTTCTTACCCTCATCATCTCTCCCAAAAAGTTCTCGAAACTTATCTATATACTCTACTTTTGAGCCAATATGCCCCATAATACACTGATCATCATCACCAACAGCTATAATCCGTAAATCTGAATTACTTGCTTTATATATAGCTTCTATTAAAGCAAAACTCTCTTCGTTCACATCTTGAAACTCATCTAAAACAAGGACTGTGGTATGTGCTAAGGAAATATCGCCACTGAGTATCTGTCTTGTAGCCTCTTGAATATAGTAACGCATCTGTGCATCACTACTATTTTTTTGCGACACCCTAGCAATCATTTTTAGAGAGAAAGAGTGAAAAGTCTGTACATCGATGTCATAAGAGAGTGCCCCCATAAGAGCATTGAGTCGAGACTTGAACTCCCACTTTGCACTTTTGGAGAAGGTAAGCATCATAAACTGAGAAGGCTTTATATCTTCTCTGAGTATCAAAGAGGCTATTTTATGTACTAAAACCTTTGTTTTGCCACTTCCTGGACCTGCTAAAATCATCATAGCTTTTGATTTCTTATCCTCTATGATCTCTTTTTGAGTTGCGGTTAACTCATCAAAAAGTTTTTTATAGCGTTTTTTTGTAATTGGTTGGGAGAGTTCATCTCCTAAATTGTAACGATTTTTAAACTTCTGATACGAAAGAGTAAAATAATCTTTTAAAAAGAGTACAGCTTTATAGTCATCCAGTCCAAGTCGCTTGGCATACTCTCCCATAATGTGTATAGACTCTATCTTTGTTTTGTAATGTTTTGCAAGTCTATTTCTATACTCGGCTAAAGTGTATTTCTTATTTCCAGAGGACTTCTCCTCTTTATAGATATTCATAGGCGAATAACTTATAAAACGACCATTTAAAAGTTCTAATATATGAAGATGATGCAGATAGAGGAGTGTTTTATCTATCTCTTTAATGGAGACTTTTTTCTCTAGTGCTTCATATAAATCTTTGAGAGAAAACTCTACAGATGCCTTTAAATCATTATCTACTGTTTTAGTAAAAATTTCTAACAATCTCTTTGATGTTGTATGTTTTAGAGCTATAGATTGTTCTATCGTAACACTATCTTCAAGTTTAAAGGACCATAAATCTCTCTCCCTATTTATTCTATTGAACAAAAAGTTTGATTTATCTCGCCAATTTTTTATGATGGACTTTATAAGCTCTATACTATTTTTCTCTACTATATTCATTGAGTAAAGGTACTCGTTGAGCTCTCTCATAGAGACTTGTGTTGCTGATAAAGAGTTCATATATGCAAACAGAAGTAACTCTATTTTTGCTACTTTACTAAACTTTTGGAGTGAAGATTTCTTTATCTCTAAACTTAAATCCTTAGAATTTCCTAAAATATCCATCTCTTTGAGTTGGTTTATACTCAGCGAAATATCATACTTTTCTAACCCAAGTATATAGGCAAGTTCATCTACTTGTACTACTTCTATTTTTCCACGACCTATTATATTTTGAAGAACTAGCACCAGTTTTTGTTGCTCATCACTTGTGTAACTACTACTCTCTAACTTTTCATGAAGGGTAGCCATACTCTGTGAGGCTATAGAGTCAGCAAAAAAGTTTGTTTTATTTCTTTTTCTACTTATATAACCTTCGCGTTCGAGTTCTAGCAAAATGGTTTTTACTTTTGTGGCATAGTCTAAAGAGCTATCTTCTACATCCCAACCAGCTTCTCTTGCAAGCTCAAAGGCTGTCTTAGAGATTATCTCTTTTTTTGATTTTTTAATCACTCGTAGTATAGAGTTTATCTCACTCGCTGTTAGCTTAGAACGATTAAGCGTGTTAAAGTGCTTATCTAGATCATCTTCATCAAAGAGTATTGGACAGAATGCTTGGAGTGATTTATCTCTCGCTCCGCGACCTGCTTCCTGTGCATAACTCTCTAATGAGTCTGAAACCTCATAATGGATAACATTCATGATATTTGACTTATCCACACCCATTCCAAATGCAGTGGTCGCAACAATAATATCTACTCGATCTTCTATATAATCTTTTAAAATCTCCATCTTCACTTGAGAATCTAGTTTTGAGTGAAAAGACTTCACATTCTTATCTGTATCCAAAGAGAGTTGCTCAGCAACCTTATCACACTCCTTTGTGGAGGAGGGAATATAAACAAGTGTAGCACCCTCATTTTCACTTAAAATACGAAGAAGTTCTTTGTATTTGTCTTTACTCTGTGACTCTATAGCCGTATAAGTTAGGTTTGTTCTCTCAGGCACAGCGAAGTACTCTGTAAGTTCGCGACCAAGTCCATCCAAAAAAAACTTCTTAATGTCATCTATCACACTTGGCTTTGCTGTTGCTGTAAAACAAGAGATGGGAATGCACTCCTGAAAAGGTTTTGCCTCTGTAAGCTCTTTTATATACTCACAGATATAGAAGTAGTCCTGTCTAAAGTCATTTCCCCAAGTAGAGAGACAGTGTACCTCATCTATCACAAAACGCTCAATAAGTCTGTTTTTTAGTATCTTAAAGATTGACTCACTCCGTAGAGATTCTGGTGCAATGTAGAGGATATCTGCTTCCCCATTTATAACAGACTCTATAGCCTCACTCCTCTCTAGTGGACTCAAAAACCCACTAATAGCTACTGCCTTATAGTTTGCGACATTAGCATTAAAACTTGTGATATGGTCTTCTATCAGGGCTTGTAGAGGAGAGATAACCACTGTCAGAGCCTTATAAGAAGCTGACTTATAGATAGCCGGCAACCAAAAAGTAAATGTCTTTCCTCCACCAGTAGGCAAGATACATAAAAAATCCTCATCTCGCAAAGAGGCTTCTACCATTTCCCGCTGAGAAATTTTGGGGGATTCTAAAAGGGTCGCGTTATGCCGAGGAAAGTCATTAAAACTTCCAAAACCAAAAACTTTTTTTGAAAACTCTAAAATATTTTCATTTGCTACTTCACTACTAAAACATAACTTTTTTTGTAGCTCAACTATAGATGGGTAACTAAAAAGTATCTTCGGAGGATGAGACTTAATCTCAATGAGTGGCGTTAAAAGTGCAATAATATATGCAAGTTCAACAGGTTTATGAGTTATTAGTTCTTTTAAGTACTCTGTATTAACTATCTGTTCCTCATGCTCTTTCATGATAAGATTGTAAAGTCCTTCATGACTTATGAGAGTTAAGGGATGTTCTTTTTTTAAATACTTAAAGAAACCTATAAAATATTTATCTTCTTTGAGTAGTGAGTAAAAAAGGTACTGCATACTTTTCTTCAAAGATTTAAACTTCTCTTCTAGTTGCAAGAAAAGCTTACGAGTTATTTTAGAATCTTCTACTGGATTATTTCTAAAATCATCTTCACTTTTATAGTTTTTCGGCAAGCTATGATGAGTTTTTTCATTAAAAAGTAAAAGTGATAGGGGAAGAGTGTCTATAACATGGTAGTGAGTCAAGTATTGATGAAATTGTGTCTCTTTTAACTTCTCTAAATCAAAGTCTATAAAATTATGCCCTGCGATAAACTGAGAATGTGTCGCTCCAATAAACTCAAGACTTTCAAGTATAGCAGTTGTCCGGAGTTCTTTGTCTTTATAAATAAAACCAAGTTCAAATATTTTTTGTGTAGAAGTACTAACTTCTAGATCACAGAAAATGACATCGAGATTACTTTTAGTCACAGTAATCTATCTCATCCTCTTCATATTCAGAGCTCTCTTCTTCAAGTGCTTCTTCATTCAGGTAGTCAAACTCTTCTTCTGACTCTTCATTTTCTTGAGATAGTAACATAAAAACTCCTTTAATATATATTTTCATTATATACTAATACTATTTTTGTGTCAAATTAGCTAATTACACCCATTCTAATCCCTCTTTCTATGCTATACTAAAAATATATCCGATAAAATAAAAAAATTATACTCATGCTACTATCTCTAAGTCTCCTATATGGTGCAAAAGTAGAGTTTGAAGTCTTAGGCTCTGGTGGTCCTAAACTTGCTGAAAGGGCTAGTACCTCTTACCTTATGAAACCCACAAAGATAGCAAAAATCGCACATATATCTCATATAAAGTAAAATTTTAATTGATTTTATGATTATTTATAAAAGTCTTCAAGTGGTGGAAAAGGAGAGATTCGAACTCTCGGAGGAGTTACCCCCTCGCACCCTTAGCAGGGGTGTGGTTTCAGCCGCTCACCCACTTTTCCTTTTGAAGAACGAGATTATAGTAAGTATTTTATAATATTTAGCTTAAATTACTCTCTAAATTATATTTAAAATTTTTCCAACCACTTCTGAAGGGTTTTGTGACTGATAAATAGGACGTCCGACTACTATAAAATCTACAAGAGCCTCTTTAGCAAACGCCACATCAGCAACTCTTTTTTGATCACCTGCATCTTCACCAAAAGGTCTGATACCTGGAGTAAGGGTCATAAACTTTTCACTTGTGATATTTTTAATAGACGCAGACTCAAAAGCTGAACAGACAACTCCGTCAAGTCCACTATCCATCGCATCTTTTGCAAACTGATCAGCCTTAGTGGCTATACTGCTCTCATAGACTGCAGAAAACTCATCTTCAGCAAATGAAGTCAGTGCAGTAACCGCTAAAACTATAGGACGAGATTCGTACTTTTCTAAACGCTTCATTACAGTCTGCATCGCTCGTTTACCTGCACTTGCATGAACATTAAACATATCTACACCAAGTCCCATGATCGACTCAGCCGCATCAGCCATAGTATTTGGAATATCATAGAGTTTGAGGTCTAAAAATATTTTAAAGTCAGGGTTAATTTGTTTGATGGCTTTTAAGAACTCTTCTCCATCACGGATATAGGTACGAAGTCCAACCTTAAGCCAGACATCGTGATCTTTTATTTTTTCTATCAGAGCTAAATTCTCTTCTTTGGTAGATAAATCAAGGGCAACACATAATTCCATACTATTCTCTCTTATTTTATTTTTACTTTAACGCAATTGCGTCCACTCTCTTTTGCTTCATAAAGGGCATCATCTGCTCTCTTTAAGGCTTTTTCTATATTGATTTCATTCTCAATATTCACAGTCGAGACACCGATACTAATAGTAACTGCTATCTTCTTCTGAGCACTCATTTCAAAATAACTCTTCTGCACATTCTCTCGTAGTTCTTTGGCAACAGCTTCCGCTTTTGTAATAGAAGTTTTTGGAAGTAAAATAACAAACTCCTCTCCACCATATCGACAGGACATATCACTTTTTCTTTGTCTGCTTTTCATAGTTTTAGCCAATAACTTCAGAACTTCATCACCCACTTGATGCCCATAAGTATCATTCACATTTTTAAATTTATCAATATCTATCATCATTAATGAGAGTGGTGTTTCCTCTCGTTTTGCTATTTCTAAAACTGTTTTTGAACTATCTATAAAAAATCTTCTATTGTAAAGTTGGGTTAAAGGATCAATAAATGACAAATGTTTTAATTCCGAGATGAGTTCTTCTAGTCTTAGCTCTTTTTTTATACGTGCATAGAGCTCTTTTGGAAAAAATGGCTTTCTAATATAATCACTTCCTCCAACATCATATGCTTTTGAAATGCTCTCTTCATCAGCTTTTGCCGTGATAAAAATGATAGGAATATGTTTTGTTTCATCTTGCGACTTTATTCTTCTGCAAACCTCATAGCCATCCATCTCAGGCATCATGATATCAAGCAAAATTAAATCAATATGTTCAGTATTAAGTATCTCTAATGCATCTTTACCATTCGTTGCATCTATGACATCATACTCATCAAGGAGTTCCATAAGGATATCAAGGTTTGCGATAGTATCATCTACTATTAAAATTGTTTTATTGTTCATCTATAAGCTCCACTATACTTTTATATCTTCGCATATTTACCATCATCTTCAAATCCTTAAAAAGTACCTCTTCTGTAGGACTCAAATGGTATTTTGCCACTTCACTCAGGAGTTCATGGCAGGGTTTTGGTCGTCTTTTTAAAGCATGTTCTCTAAACTCCTTAAGAAGTTTTTGTTTATGCTTAACATCTAACTTTTGAGTACTATGCATAGAAGCATAAGAAATCTTTATCTCCTCTTCTTGCCTACTATTTTGTAAAGAGGTGTCTACCCTTTTACCCTTTTCTAAAAAGATTTCAAAGAAAAAGCTACTCCCTTTTCCATATACACTCTCTACCCAAATTTTACCTTCCATAAGATCAACGAGCTGTTTAGAAATAGAGAGACCTAAACCAGTTCCTCCGTACTTTCTTGTTGTGCTATTATCAGCTTGAGTAAAGGCTGAAAAGAGTTTGATTACCTGCTCCTCAGTGAGTCCAATTCCTGTATCTTGTACTTCAAAACGGATAGTATGATCTGTACTTTGTGTTACTATAAGAGCTACTTCCCCTTGTTCTGTAAACTTTATTGCATTGCTCAGCAAATTTGTTAGGATTTGAGATATTCTTAGTGCATCTCCATAAAATAGATGCCCCATACTTTTATCATACTCTAAACGCAGAGTGAGATTTTTTTCTTCTGCCTTTAATTCCACAAGATTAAAAATTTCTTGAATCATCTTTTTCATATCAAAATCCACTTTATCAAGAGAGAGTTTTCCTGCTTCTATCTTGGAAAAATCTAAAATATCGTTAATGATACTTAAAAGGGACTTTGCACTCTTTTGAATGGTTGCAAGATGATTTTTCTGTTTTTCATTCAGCTCTGTATTTAAGAGAAGATGACTCATGCCTAAAATAGCTGTCATAGGTGTACGTATCTCATGAGACATAGTTGCTAAAAAAGATGACTTTGCTTCTGTTGCTACTTCTGCTCTTTCTCTTGCCAACTTTAAGGCCTCTTCCTTTTGTTTTACCTCGCTAAGATCAAGAAGTGCAACAATTCGCACCGAATGATTTGCGGTTTGAATTGCAAATGGTTTAACTAATGTAGGAATTTGTGAACCATCTTTTTTGACAACATCAACTTCATAAGGTTTTGGATATTCAAAAAGTAAACTATTTTTAATTTTTTCATGAAAATCAGGAGCTACAAATTCAAATGGAGACTTCCCTATAAGCTCTTCTTTTGACGAATCTAAAAGATGCAATGCTGTATCATTCAAATCAACAGAGAGACCATCCTTAAAAACTATGATAGCCTCCATAATAGAGTTAAGAATCAGATTTATCTCATAGTTTGAAGCTTCAAGTGCTTGAGTTCTCTTTACCACTTTATTTTCTAACTCTTGATTGAGTTTCTCGATATTCTCTTGTGAAACAACTAAAAGATGCTCACTCTTTTTACGTTCTCTAATACTTCTTAAGAGAATAATAATAATAGTGATTAAGATGGTAGTAATAAATAATGCAATCCCGATAACACTCTTATGTTTTTGATAAAAGCTTATTGGTTTATTTAAAACCAAAGCATCTTGGGGAAGTTTATGGAAAGAAAGTTTATATTTGCGGAGGGCATTATAATCAAAGATGAGCTTTGTAGCACCATGTTTGAGAACAGGTATAGTACTTACATCTACTCCATGTAAA
>JALWTK010000151.1 GCA_027082875.1 Sulfurimonas sp.
TCTTTTTTACCAACAACAATCTGATTCTTCTTAGGATCTATACTTATAACAAAATGAGGATCATGTGCACCACGAACTGTAAAACCTTTTCGCTTTCCTATGGTATAGTGCATATACCCCTTATGTTCGCCAACTACTTCACCTTTAGTGTTAAGCACTTCACCTATCTGGTCTACAGGTACATACTTCTTAAGTACCTCGGTATAAGTGGTTTCTACAAAACATATCTCACTTGATTCTGCTTGAGAAGAAAAAGACTCAAGTCCTTTAATAGAAGCAGCAGTTTTTTTTATGTCTGATTTTAGAAGTTCTCCAAGTGGAAACTTTAAACGCGGTAGAATTTCCTGTCTTACATAGAAAAGAAAATAACTTTGATCTTTTGTATCATCTTCTGCCTGATAAAAGTACTCTCCATCTGTTTTGATATAGTGTCCTGTTGCCAGGTACTGAGCGCCTATCTCATCAGCAAATGCTATCATTTCACCAAACTTCATAGTTCTATTACAAAGGGCACAGGGATTTGGTGTCTTGCCCTCTGCATAAGTATCTATAAAAGGTTGAAATACATTTTTGTTAAACTTTTCTTGTAAATCTAAGACATGAAGCTTAACACCCACTTCATCTGCAGCTTTTTGTGCACGAGCTTGATGTATCTCATGATAGCCTGGCTTTGAATGTAGTTTCATGTATAGACCTTCTACCTCATACCCCTGTTCTTTTAACATAAGTGTTGTAATTGTAGAGTCAACACCACCACTCATACCAACTAGTACTTTTTCTTTCATCATTTTTGCAACCTTGAAAGGGATTTATAATAACTTGTACCTTTAAGACCTACATCTTCAAGCACTTCTATCTGATTTATTAAAGAAGTTTTCACTTCACGAACTACATATTCTAAATCGTCCGTTAGTTGAATTAACTCAAAGTCTTCTCTATTGATCATGCCTTCGCTAAGAAGTCTCGACTCTATAAAATCTAAAAGAGGTTGAAAAAAATCGCTGCCAACAACAAATATTTTCACACCAGTTACTTTTTTTGTCTGTACAAGAGTTAAAGATTCAAAAAGTTCATCTAGTGTACCGTATCCACCAGGGAAAATCACATAAGCCATAGAGTACTTTACCAACATCACCTTTCGAGAAAAAAAGTAATCAAATGTAAGTTCTTTAGTTGTATAGGGATTGAGTTCTTGCTCGAAAGGGAGATCAATATTAAGCCCAATTGACTCAACATCTTGTTTATCTGCACCACGATTGGCAGCTTCCATAATACCTGGCCCACCACCAGTCATTATGTTAAAACCTTCTTTAGCAAGCATTTCCGCAAGTTCACAGGCTTTTTTGTAGTAGATATCTTCTTTATCCGTTCTAGCACTTCCAAAGATAGTAACAGTTGGCCCAAGATCACCTAGCTCGTCAAAGCCTTTGACAAAATCTGCAATGATTTTAAAGACACTCCATACATCAGCAGATTTTATATCTTTAATATATTTTTTTGAAAGTTCATTATCTCTATTTTTCATCTATTAAGCCTTGAGTTTATTAAGTCTATCTTTTTTACTACCTATGGTAGTTATCTGTACACCAAAGTTTCCATCAACAATAACTACTTCACCCTCAGCAATCACATGATTATCTACTAAAATTTCCAAGGGGTCATTTGCTAGTTGGTTAAGTTCTATTACTGAACCTATATCCATGTTAAGGACATCTTTTAGTAACATCCGTTTTTTACCTATGCGGACACGAACAGGAAGTTTAACATCCATAATAAGCGAGATATTGTTCATCTCATCGCTACTTAACTGCATATCACTACTGCCTGAACAATCACTAGAACTTGAGGACTCAGATATGGGAGTAAAACTTTCGTCATCTGAACTACTAGATCCACCATGAAGTGCATTATAGATACTATCATCTAAGATAAACATCATTAAAGATTTCAGATCACCCATCTCAAATTTGTATACATACATTCTATTGAAATTTTCAAGGCTCACTTCCGAGTCATCATTAATATGCTCAATACTATCTACAGTAAAGGAAAGGACAGGAAGTTCAGATTGAGCAGAAAGGTTATTTGCCATTGATCCAAAAATATTAGAAACTATCTCTTTTGTTGCATCTATATCATCTTCATTGACATCTTCCCTATCACTAGCCTCCTCTCCCATCATCATATCGGAAAGAGATGCAGCAAGATTTGGTGGAATAGCCACCATTACATCAGCATCTACATCCCCACTTACTTTTAGTTTCACAAGTACAATTGGTGGAACAATATTAGATATAATACTTAACTCTTGTTCTTCTTTAAGTTCTAAAGAGGGAGCAGTTCCAATAAGTGCTTCAATCGTTCCTACAGTCTCTTCTTCAAAGAGCTTCATAAAATCACTCATCTTTTAACTCCTCACTATCTTTAGTATCATTTTTATCATCTATTATATCCTGTACACCAGATATCTTCGCTTGTCGCTCTTTTTCAAAACTCTCTAATGCACGTTTCACCGCATCTTTTTCTGTATCTATTACTTCTGTAATATGTATAGACTTTCTAAATCGTCTCAGACCTATTTCACCCTTAAAACGCTCTTTCCCATCTACACTTACAGTGACAATATCATCTGCAGCACTTGAGAGACGTAGAACATCTCCAACCTGTAACTCTAGTATATCACCCATTGTTAAATCTGCATTACCAAGGTTGGCTTCAATATTTACTTTTGCTCCACCTAATAGTACTTGAAGCTCTGTATTTCTACTCTTTTTCGAGCTTGTTTCATTGAGCATCAAATCACGGGAAGCAAGTTTTGGTAAAACTGGTTCAAGAGCAATTACCGGATAGCAGATATTCATCATACCAGAACTATGTCCAATGATAATCTCCATAACAACCATTACAACGATCTCATTTTGTGCAACAATCTGTACAACATTTGGGCTAGACTCTTTAGACTCAACTGTAGGATAAACATCCATAACCGGTCCCCATGCTTCTTTAAGGGTACTCATCATAACTCGCAAGATAGTCTCAAAAAGGGAGAGTTCTATATCTGAGAATTCACGACTCGCATCAAAAGGTTCACCCTTTCCACCAAGAAGACGATCAAGCATAGGGAATGCGATAGATGGGTTTATTTCTATAACACCACTTCCTTCTAAAGGTTTTACAGAAAAAACATTAAAAGATGTAGGGTTTGGTAGTGACATCAAAAACTCACCATAGGTCATCTGATCAACTGAATGAAGCTGTATTTCTACAATAGAACGCATAATGGAAGAGATCTGACTTGCTAAAGAGCGAGCCATCTTATCGTGTACACCACGAAAGGCACGAAGTTGCTCTTTTGAAACACGGTTGGGGCGTTTAAAGTCATAGAGAGTAACTTGACGCTGAGGAAGAAGTGATTCTTCCCCTGTTTCTAAAATTTCATCACCCTCATCTTCTACAACATCGAGGAGTGCATCAATCTCTTCTTGGGAAAGTATATCTGCCATATTAAGCTCCTATACTCTCTTTTATCTTTTGTATAACACTTTTATGAATCTGTGAAATTCTTGACTCTGTAATCTCTAAGAGTGCACTAATTTCTTTAAGTGTCAGCTCTTCAAAATAGTACAACTGAATTATCATCTGCTCTCGTTCTTTATAACCTGAGAGTACTTTTTTTATCACTTCAACAAGCTCATCTTTTTCTACTGCAGCAAGAGCTGCACCTTCATCACCAATCTGAAGTTGATCATGAAGAGGCATAACAGTATAAATACTTGAAGCTATTCTAGCATCATGTACTTTCTCCACACTCTCTCCTAATTTTTCAGAGAGTTCTTCATCACTAGGTTCCTCATCATGTGTAAGCATATGCTCTTCAACTATATAATCTATGGCCTTTACAAGCTTACGACTTGCACGACTTAAGATATCTAGACTTCTAAGGTAATCTAGCATAGCCCCATACACACGTGTTTTAGCATATCCCCAAAAAGAATCATTTTTACTTTCATCATAACGTCGAGCAAGCTTGATAAGCTCTTCAGTCCCAATAGCTGATAAATCTGCAAAGTCTACACTACTAGGGAGTCTCTCTTTGAGGCGAAATGCCATAGCCTTAACAGCTGGTAAATACTGAATAGCAAGTTCATCCTCTTGATGTTTAAGATCCTGAACATAGGCATTGTGCATCATACTTTTTGTCCTTGATATTCATCTTGATTCATTTTAATAGCTAAGTCTGTAATTTTTACCGCAGAATCTATTAACTTTTCACGTTTATTTATCTCTTTTACTATAGCATCAAGTTCTTTTTCATGTGTATCTCTAGGAAAAGCATATGATTTAGCTGTAATAGTCCTATAATAAAAAGCAATAATAATATGAGAAAAAAGATAGAAAAATATAGTAATTAAAAAAGTATATACAAAGAGTCCATTAGCATCAAAAGACTTGAGTATACCAAAGATAATTCCTACGAAAAAACCTTGTACAGTAAAGAAATAAACAAAATTTTCGCCTAGCATTATTATTCCCCAAACTCACTAAAAGTGTTTAATAAGTCTCTTAAATAACCCAGAGAGACCGCTTTCATTTGAATTAACCAGCACATTTCGTTCCAATTTCTTTGCTATTTTTTGTACTAAAGATTCTATATCCCTTGCAGGAACAGACGATGGATACTGTGATGTAAAGAGTGCTCTTTGTTTTACTGAAGAAGAAACTTTAATATCAGCATTTATTTTTCCAATAAGTTCTAAATTTAAATTTCCACCAATATTGGCATCTGCTACTTTTTTTATCTTCTCAAAAACTCCAACAGCCTCTTTTTCACTCTTAACTTGATTCATAATCATACTCACATCGTCACGAAGTGTAGCGATAGTTTTGATAGTTGCATACGCATCGGTAATAGCAGCAGGATCAGGAACAGTCACTACTATAACATCATCCGCAGCATTGAGAAACATCTGAATATGATCTCCTATTCCAGCACCAGTATCAATTATCATCACATCAAGTTTATCTAAAACTTGAGCTTCTTGCATAAAACGCTCGAAAAGTGCCATATCAGAGTACTTCAGTATCTCATCACCACTCTCACCAGGGATAAGAATCAGATTACGTGTAATAGGAATAAGTATATCGCTTACAGTAGCCTCACCTTTTAGAACATGTAAAATATTTTTTTTAATCTTCACATTAAACATAACATCGAGATTTGCAAGACCAATATCTGCATCAAAGATACCAACATTAAGTCCTTTTTGTGAAAGTGCATAAGCAAGATTTGAGCTAATAGTACTTTTACCTACTCCACCTTTTCCACTTGTTATCGCAATAAAACGGGTTTTTTTACTCTTTTTTTTGAGCTCTTTAGCATTTGAAGCTACTAGTTCTTCTAGTTTTTCAGCTTGATGACCCATCATGCTTTACTCCTATTAAAACCATTAAGTAAGCAGTCAACTAAAAAATCACTACTTGCACAGACTAGGTCCTCTGGAACCTCTTGTCCCACAGAGAAATAAGATATAGGTTTTTTAGTCTCATACCCTAAAGAAAAAATATTTCCAAAGCCCATAGTTTCATCAAGTTTCGTAAACATAAGAGAATCTATTCCTAAGGTAGAAAAATTATCATATGTAGTTTTTAGATCTTCATACTTTATAGAACTTGGCATAACTAAAACTACTTCTACTTCATATGAAGTTGTATTTGCACTCAAACACTCATATATCTTCTCTATTTTCCCTTTATCATAAGGAGATGAGCCCATGGTATCAATAAGAATATAGTCACAATAACGTAGCGAATCTAGAGCACTCGTAAATTCAGGAGGATCTACAACTGTTTCAATGCCAAGTTTCATCATACGAGCATACTGCATAAGTTGCTCAACCGCACCTATACGATAGGTATCTAAAACAACAAGACCTACCTTATGCTTTTTCTGCATCAAAAAAGAGTATCTAGCTGCAAGTTTTGCTATACTTGTTGTCTTACCAACTCCAGTTGGACCAACAAGCATTATGACTTTTTTAGCTCCAACATTGGGAGTTATTTCTCTTTTGATAGGAACCATTTTACGCAAAATAGTTTGAAAGTAGCGTTTTACAGTAACAGAGTTTTCACGCATCTTAAAAGGCATATGTTCTAAAGTAATTTTCATCAACTCATCTAAATGCTCTCTATTCATCCCACTTTGCGAAGCGAGTCTATAGATCTCTGCAAATTCGGAAGGAATTTGAGACTCTATTTGAGGAGACTTTTCATCCCAAAACATATTTTGAATAATTTTCACTTTATCAGTGAGTTTATTTATCTCACTTTTAATTTCTTTGAGTTCTTTTGGTTCTCGTGGAGGTATAACAGCCTCAGTAGCTGTTCGAGGCTCTCTTGGTGGTGCCATATACTGTGCTAATGGATCTTCAGTAGTCACACGAGAGACCTTTGCTATCTGCTCAGCGGCATTTGAAAGATCAAAAAGAACATCTTGACTCTCTTGTTTCACAGGTTGCTGTTTAGAGAGGGGTCTTGTTGCTTTTTTATATGATGGCGTGATAGCATCATTATCTATACCTATAACTATCTCATAAAGAGCTTCTTTACCTAAAGCTTTTTTACGGATCTCTTTTGTCTCAATAAGCATACCATCATCGCCAACTTCTATTTTCGCTTTTTTTAATGCTTCGGAGGGTGTTCTTCCTGTAAATGTTAGTATCTTCATTTACTTTAATCCTGCTAATGGGATAAGTACACTCTCGCGCTTATCCCATTCTGGATGAGGGAGTGTTAAAGTTTTTGTAGTGACTTTAAGATTGTCAAAAAAGAGTAAATCCAAATCTAATGTCCTTGGTGCATTTGCAAAACTGCGTTTTCTTCCATATTTTTTTTCTATTCGAAGAAGATATTGTAAAAATTCTTTTGCTTGCATTGAAGTCTTTATCTGCATAATTGAGTTAAAAAAATCATCCTGTTTGATATAGCCAAAAGGAGGATTTTTTAAAATCAACGATGTTGCAATAACTTTTACTCGCTTATCATGTGCAAGGGAGAAAAGAAGATGATGAAATCTACGCTTCACATCTCCAACATTACCACCCAAGCCAACTGTTGCAGTGTGAGGAAATACGAAAGTAGTTTTTTTTTGCATAGGGAAGTACTCAGATTTGTAAACTTCTAAAGTGTCACTAATTGAGTATTTTCTAAACATTTCTTACTTTGCTGCCGCTTCTTGAGCTTTCTGTTGTGCTTCGTGAGCTGCTTTCATTTCATTTAAAATCTGAAGCATACCCATCATCGCTAAGTGGTAACCAAATGGTCCAAAACCAACTACAGAAGATGCACATACCGGTGCTATCATATTTTCTTTTCTAAATTCCTCACGTCTGTGAATATTTGAAATATGTACTTCAATAGTCGGAATAGCTACAGCAGAGATAGCATCACGAATAGCAATAGAAGTGTGTGTATATGCAGCAGCATTAAGGATAATACCATGAGCTTCACCATAACACTCTTGGATTTTATCTACGATCTCACCCTCTAAGTTACTTTGAAAAAACTCTATTTCAACACCATTTTGTGTTGCTACATCTTTCATCTGAGCATGAATCTGCTCTAACTTCATTGGTCCGTAAATATTTTGCTCACGAACACCTAACATATTTAAATTTGGACCTTGGATTACTACTATTTTCATTAACAAGCCTTATATTTTAATCTTATGGCTGTTATTTTATCTAAAGTAATATTAAAACTTAGTAAGGCCTTATCTCAATTAGAGCTACAATTTTTTAACAAGCTCATAAATGCCCCTTGCACTAGAGTTTCGTTTAGATTTTCAAATTTAAGATTGAATGTCTATTTTTCAGAACTTAAAACTACCAGGAATTTAACAATACAAAAGAGTGTATAATTTTATATATTTAACTAAAACAGAGAGAAAAAATGGAAATTATCACCCCACATTTTATATATTTTAGAGATAGAGTTAGTACAAACCTTTCTATCGCTTATGACAAAACTATCGTAAAAATAGCCCCTATTGAAGAGTTAAGAGCTCTTTATCCTCAAGCTAAAGTCACAACTCTTCGTGAGAACTCACTACTTATGCCTGGACTTATAAATGCACATGTCCACATAGAATTCTCGGGGAATAAAACATCACTTAGCTACGGTGACTTTATGAATTGGCTTTACAGTGTCATAGAAAATCGTGAAGATCTTATAAATGGCTGTTCTAAAGAGTGTATGGCTAAAGCTATAGACTCCATGCTAGAGAATGGTATTACAACATTTGGAGCAATAAGTTCTCATGCCATGGATCTTGAAGCTTGTGCAAATGCAAAACAAAATGTAGTCTTTTTTAATGAGCTCATAGGCTCACAAGCTGTTATGGCAGATACACTTTTTACTGACTTTATCTCGCGTTTAGATGCTTCAAAGTCAGTAAAACGCGAAGGATTTACTCCAGCTGTAGCTATCCACTCCCCCTACTCTGTACATCCAGTACTCATTCGAAAAGCTGTTGAGATAGTAAAGAGTGAAAAACTTCCCCTCACTGCACACTTTATGGAGTCTCAAGCTGAACGCGACTGGCTAGATAGAAGTGATGGTGACTTCAAAAAGTTCTTCAAAGAGCTGCTCAAGCAAGATACAAATGTAAGTGACTCCCATGAGTTTTTAGCAAACTTTTATGAGGTACCAACACTTATGACACATAGTGTCCAAGCAAATGATGCAGAGTTAAATGCTATGGCAAAAGCAAAGCATACAGTTATTCACTGTCCTATTTCTAACCGCTTACTAGGAAACCCAACACTCAATATCAAAGCACTTAATGATAAAAACATCCACTGGATAGTCGCTACAGATGGTCTAAGTTCTAACTATAAACTTGACCTATTTGAAGAGATGAAAATCTCTCTCTTTAGCCATCCATCAGCACCACTTCTAGGCTTTGCAAAAGCACTCATCGATGGTGTTACCATCCATGCAGCAAAGGCACTTGATGTTAATTCAGGAGAGATAGCAGAGGGAAAAAATGCAGATATGATAGTTCTTGACCTAGAGAATGCACCAAGTGAGGAGTTAGCTGTTCACTTAATCTTACATCGCTATAATATCTCTAAAGTTTACATTAACGGTAAACTAGAAAAAGGAGAAAAATAATGAATTTTCTCAAAAAGCTTTTTTTACCTATCACTCTTCCTCTAAAGTTTATTCAAGAGCACTTCAAGGCAATGCTCTTTGTCCTAATACTTTTTTTACTTTTTGCTCCACAGAGTGAAAAAGATTTGCAAGATAATAATCTTCAAGAGATAGCTCTTGTCGGTCCTATTATGGATGCAACTGATATAGTTACACAGATAGATACTGCTACGGATAATGATGACATAAAAGGTGTACTTTTAAGTGTCAACTCCCCAGGTGGTGCGGTTTCCCCTTCTATAGAAATAGCTTACGCAATCAAACGTTTACATGAAAAGAAGCCTGTTATAGCTTATGCAAAAGGAACTATGGCTAGTGGCTCATATTACTCTAGTATCTGGGCTGATGAAATTATTGCAAATCCGGGAAGTATGATTGGAAGTATCGGTGTTATCATGGAGGGAGCTGATCTTAGTGGTATCATGCAAAAGGTAGGTATAAAAACACAGGTAGTAAAAGCTGGAAAGTATAAACAGATAGGTACTAGTGATAGAGCATGGTCGAAATTTGAGGTTAAAGAGCTCAACAAAGTCATCCAAGGAACATACGATATGTTTTCTAAAGATGTCGCTGATGCGAGAGGATTAGATATCAAAAAACGCGACTCATTTGCGAATGCCCATATATTTACTGCACTTCAAGCAAAAGAGATTGGTCTAGTAGACTCACTTGGAGTAAGTTATGATGCAAAAAAAAGGCTTATAGCACTTAGTGGTGTAAAATCTCCAGTATGGAATAAAGAAGACAAGTTCAATCAATTTATAAAAAAGCTCTCTGCATCAACAGCTGTGACTCTACAAACCTATTTTCCTGCCCTAGTTCTAAAATAGAGCTAGGAGATCTATTTTTAAAGTAGGTTTATCTCTACTACTGCATCTCTATTTTTAAAGATTCTCTCTACTCGATCTTGCCATAATTCACCAAACTCTTTGACTTCCTCAGCACTTGCACTTCCTGAGCCTAACTTCTGCATGAGTTGCATCATCGTAGGATTTGGCTTTACTGGCTCTGGGTTGTAAGTCACATCAACACTTTTACCATTGTCTACACGAGTGAATCTCGCAGATGAAGAGATATCTGCATTAAACTTCATAAGTGAGTGGCGAGCAAACTGTCCTTGAAGACCTTTAAATCCACTCTTATCTGTAGCCCCTGTTATCTGAGATATAACATTGCCAATAACACCTGCAACACCCTCCTCAAGTGACTCTTCAAACTCTACTTTTACACCACCACGAAGAGCTCTTCCTTCAGGATAAAGAGTTTTTAATGCCTCAAGAGTAATAAGATAAGCACCAGCTACTGTGGGACAAGAGTGCCCAGCAGCTTTTACAACATCAAGATATGAGAACTCATACTCACCTGCATCAAATGCACCTAAAACTTGAGAGAGAGGATCTTTTACTTTTATTGTTTCTATTGTGTCAAAAAATTGTGGATAATTCATAAAATATTTTCCTTTGTAAGGACTTTTGCCTTAAGCACTACAGTAGCACTCTGTGCTTCAAATTCATCTCCAATACTTAGAGAATCTATATCTATCACCTGTGCATTTTGTGAGAGCTGTGCAAAACCCTTTTTACTTTTAAATTTTGGATTGTTTGATTCTAGCGTTTTTTGCAGATTTAAAAGTTGATTTTGAGCAAGGTTTACTTGAGACTCTACTGCTTGTGGTAAACGCTGTACAATAGTTAGCATATCTCGCTCATACCCTTGTAGCTTAAATGCTATAGTTTGAGAGAAGTTTTCTTTGAGTTGTTTTATCTCCTCTTCTCTTTGTGCTAGTTTTTTATCTACTGAGTGTTGAGCAAAAGAGTTTTTCAGATGCAAAAGCTCTTGAGATTTTGTATAGATTTTTTGCTCTAATATTTGACTCATTTGAGATGAGAGTGAGTCTATGTACTGATAGAGCTCATTTGTATCTGGAAGTGCTATCTCCATAGCTGCACTTGGAGTAGCAGCTCTCACATCTGCAACAAAGTCACTTATGACCCAGTCTATCTCATGGCCAACGGCAGAGATAACAGGAGTTGTAGCATGAAAGATAGCGTTTGCCACATTCTCTTCATTAAAAGCCCAAAGATCTTCTATACTTCCACCACCACGTCCTACAACTAAGATATCATACTCTCTTGTATCTGCAACTGCTATCGCGTTTGCGATGGTACTTGATGCACTCTCGCCTTGTACTAGAACATCATACATATCTATTTCTAAATTTCTATAGCGACTATTTGCCACTCTAAGCATATCCTGCAAGGCTGCTCCAGTTGCTGAAGTGATAAGTGCTATACGAGAGGGAAATTTTGGCAGTGGTTTTTTTCTCTCAGGGTCAAAGTAACCATCGTTTGAGAGTTTTTGCTTGAGTTGCTCATACGCAAGTGCAAGTGCACCCTGCCCTGAGGGCTCAATACTAAAGCAGTTAAGCTGATAAGAGCCACGAGGTTTATACAGAGTAAGTGCTGCATTTATCACAACCTTCATCCCCTCTTCAAGGCGAAACTTCAACCTTGAGGCATTCCCTCGAAACATAACAGCACTGATAACAGAGGAGCTATCTTTGAGTGTGAAGTAGATATGTCCTGAGTTATGAAAAGTAATACGAGAGAGCTCTCCCTCGACGAGAACTTGGTTGAAACTAGTCTCAAGCAGACCTTTTATCTGCTCGTTAAGTCCAGAGACTGAAAGTGTGTACATCATTTAGAGACTATTTTTTTCGAGCGATAAGGAGTGTAGAGATATCCATAGAAAAGCTTTTCGTATAAAGCATCTCAAAGCCAGCAGCTTCTAGTTCATTTTGCATATTTGCAACTGTTGAAAAAGTCTCAATAGAGTTTGGAAGATACTCATATGCTTCTAAGTTTTTAGAGATAAAGCCACCCACTTTTGGGAGGATATTATTTGTGTAGAAATTCATTATCTTGCTTAAAAATGATGGGTTTTCATTTTTCATAAACTCTAAGATAACAACAAGTCCATCTTTTTTAAGCACTCTATTAAACTCTACTAACGCAGCTTCTCGTTCTACAACATTTCGGATACCGTAAGTGATACTTAAAATATCAGCACTTGCATCCTCAAGAGGAATCTCTGTCGCTTTAGAGATATGGTAGTTAAATTTAGGATACTTTTTACGAGCCACATCCACCATACCGACAGAGGGATCAACACCAACTATCTCACCAATGGCTATACCAGACTTCTCAGCACGATCTCGCCAGAAGTCCATCATATCACCTGTTCCACAAGCAACATCTACTATTCTATCTATAGCGTCTTTTGCTGAGAACTCGTAAGAGAGATCACATGCCTTTCTTCTCCATGACTTATCCACACCCATACTCATAACACGATTTGCCGTGTCGTAAGTTGCTGCTATATCATCGAACATTTCTACTATTTTTTCTTGCTTTTGTTTGTTTTGTTTACCGTGTGAGCTCATATTTATCCTATCCTTTTCATCCACATAATTATATCTTGGTCTGCTTGTCTCGTGTTTAAAATCTCGAACTTTTCCTCACCATTTCCCATACTCTTACTTCCAGCAAAGCTAGGTGCTAAGTAGCAAAGATAATAGTCCACAATATCACGAGTCAGAGTAAACATAGTAGCTGTACCCTCTATCATAATATTTTTATACTCTTTAAGTCTCTCAAAATCACTCTCTATAAAAACTTGTCGATCTGCAACATGAAAAAGAGGGATAGTTTTATCAAATTCACTCTCACGAGAGAGTATCAAAACATCAG
>JALWTK010000152.1 GCA_027082875.1 Sulfurimonas sp.
ATACTTTTTTTATTTTATGGAGCAATTATATGAAGATTTTGATTTTAGGTAGTGGTGGACGTGAGTACTCAATAGCAAGAGCTATGAAAAATGAGAAAGAAGAACATGAACTATTTTTTCAACCTGGAAATGGTGCTACAAGTGACTTAGGCACAAACCTTAATATTAAAGACTACAATGAACTAGCTACATTCGCAAAAGAGAACGAAATAGAACTTACTATAGTAGGACCTGAAGCACCTTTAGTGGATGGTGTCGTAGATATATTTAAATCACAAGGTCTTACTATCTTTGGTCCTAGCAAAGAAGCAGCACAGCTTGAAGGTTCAAAAGTTTACATGAAAAACTTTTTAGCAAAGTATAATATCCCAACTGCTGCTTACATAGAATCAGACTCTATTGAAGATCTTTATAAATTTACAGATACATTAACTGCACCTATTGTAGTTAAAGCTGATGGGCTTTGTGGTGGTAAGGGTGTTATCATTGCAATGAGTCACGATGAAGCAAAAAAAGCTATAGGCGAGATGCTTAGCGGTAAGAGCTTTGGTGATGCTGGTAAAAAAGTAATCGTTGAAGAGTTCCTTGATGGTTTTGAACTCTCTATGTTTGCTATCTGTGATGGTGATGACTACATTTTACTCCAAGCTGCGCAAGACCATAAACGTCTACTAGATGGAGATCAAGGTCCAAACACAGGTGGTATGGGTGCTTATGCTCCGACACCACTTGTCGATGAAGAACTTTATCAAAAAGTACGCGATCGTGTTATTCGTCCTACTTTAGATGGTATGAAAGAAGAGGGTGCTCCATTTGAGGGTGTCCTTTTCATTGGTATCATGGTAGTAAATGGTGAGCCAATTACATTAGAGTTTAATGTACGTTTTGGAGATCCTGAGTGTGAGATTTTAATGCCACTTATGACTTCATCTATTTCAGATATGTTTCATAAAGCAGCGACAAATAGACTCTCAGATATCAATGTTGAATTCTCAAAGCAGTATGCAGTGGGTGTTGTAATGGCAAGTGAAAACTATCCATACTCAAGTTCAACTCCAGCTGAAATCATCGTAGATGAAGTGCATCATGAAGAGATAGCAGAAAATACACATATATCATATGCAGGTGTGAGTAGAGAGGATGATAAACTTTATGCTGATGGTGGTCGTGTTTTAGTATGTGTTGGTTTAGGAGACTCTATTAAACAAGCTCGTGATCGTGCATATCTTCGCTGTGGTCAAGTACACTTCGCGGGTAAAAAGATCCGTACCGATATAGCTTATCAAGCACTTTAGGAATTTGCATTTTGAATGAAGAGTTAGAAGAGATACTCCATAGAGAAGAGCTTGTCTTAGCAGATATTAAAAAGCGTGCTGTAGCTTTTGTTATTGATGAGTTTTTACTCTCTTTTCTCCTTATATTCGCACTTTGGGACTCTTTTTCTCAAGCTGAAAATACAGAAGCTATTATAGCTCTTACAAATAGTTTTGTTTTAGAATATATGATGATGAAAATTATTTATCAAGCATTTTTTGTGATGCAGTATGGGGCAACTATTGGTAAACTAGCGATGAAAATCCGTGTTATAGAGATAAAAACACTAGCTAATCCAAATGTACTTGTTTCTTTGAATCGTGCTATATTTAGAATTATTAGTGAGATGCTTTTTTATCTTGGATTTTTATGGGGAATGCTTAACCCAAACCGTCAAACATGGCATGATCTTACAGCTAAAACCTTGGTTGTAAATGCTTAAACTACTCCTTTTTCTTTTCATCTTTATACTCTCCCTTTATGGAGAAGATAAGGTGGAAATTTACTCCTCAAACTTACAAACACAAGATCAGATAGTAACTGCTACTGGTGGGGTGACAGTTGTATACAAAGAGTACTTTGTTACGGCTAATCGAGCTATTTATAACAGAACAAGTGGTGATTTAGAACTTTTTGATAATATCCGAGTATATAATGGTCTTAAGTATAAAATACTAGGAGAGTATGCAAAGTTAAATATCGCAAAAAAAGAGCGCTCTTTTGCACCATTTTATATGAGAGATGAGAAAACAGATCTCTGGATGAGTGCTAGGAATGGTGAAACTAAAGATACTCTTATTAATATTGATTCAGGAACACTCAGTGGCTGCGATCCTTTTCACCCTAAATGGAAGATGGAATTTTCCTCCTTAGACCATGATACTGCTAAAAAATGGACAAATATATATAATGCCAGATTTTATCTAGGTGATATCCCTATTTTATACACTCCTTATTTTGGCTATTCAACAGATACAACAAGAAAAACAGGATTGTTGATGCCAGCTTTAGGACTCTCCTCAAGTGAAGGTGTTTACTATGCACAACCTATCTATATCGCTGAGCAGAACTGGTGGGATATGGAAATCACTCCTCAAATACGTACCGACCGTGGAAAAGGGATCTATCAGACTTTTCGTTTTGTAGACTCTGCTGTTTCTAAGGGTGAACTCACTACTGGGTATTTTAAAGAAGATGATAGATATTTTAAAAAAAATAATCTTAAAAATCAAACGCATTATGGCTTTACTTTTAAATATGACAATCGTGACTTTATTAATAGTTGGTTTGGTACAGACTTTAAAGGTCAATCATCTATGTATGCTGATATAAGCTATATGAATGATGTTGATTATATTAACCTGGCTAAAAGCGATACTCTTAATACTTCCACGGCAACACAGGTACTTTCTAGAATAAATATGTTTTATAACAGTGATGACCATTATGTTGGTGCTTATTTTAAAAACTATCAAAACCTTACTTATACATCACAACAGCAACAAGAATTATTACAGAAATTACCTACACTTCAGTACCATTATTATTTAGATACATTTTTAGATGATCACTTACTTTATAATCTTGATGTACAAACGAACAATAGTACAAGACAAGAGGGGAGAACAGCAGTACAAACAGATATAAAACTCCCTGTAACCCTGCAAACATCTCTTTTGGATGAGTATCTAAATCTCTCATATACCGCTAATTTATATATGCAATACTCAAGTTTTGGTGGTTCAGATAAGGCAAATGCTAGCTCCCCTTTGAAGCTAGAAAATGGCTATTATATGAGTAATACACATACTGTCTCCCTCTCTACACAATTAACAAAGGGCTATAAAGAAGCATCACATGTAATTTCCTTTGCAATAAGATACAATAAACCAGGTACAGAACTTAGAAATGGCTATTATGAGAATAACGATAGTTGTCAATTCTCTTCAAATACAGCTGAGTGTGAGTTTTACAATATTACCTCAAAACATGAAGAGGCACAATTTGAGTTTATTCAGTATATTTATGGAGCGAATGCTTCTCAAGTACTTTATCATCGTCTTGCACAAACAGTTACCTTTAAAGATAATAATCAATCCTATAGTGAACTTGAAAATGAGTTAGATTATAAGATAACAAGCTATTTAAGTTTTTATAATAATATGTTTTATAACTATAAGGAGCATGCATTATCTAAGGCACTTAATCGGGTGAGACTAAGTAAATATGGTGTCTCGGCTTCAGTTTCACATCTTTATGAAGATAATTATAAAACAGATGTTCTCTATAGAGAAAGATATACTAGCTATATTACATCAACTTTTGGATATCTTTATAACTCTCACTACTCATTTAGTGGGCTTTTTAATTATGATATATCAAAGAAGGAACTTAAAAGTAGAGGAATTGGATTTATGTATAAGAGTAGGTGCTTGGATTTTGGGGTGAAGTACCAAGAAAATAGACGTCCAATTACTATAAATGGTGGAAACTCTTTTGTTGATGATAGATTCGTCTTTTTATCTATTGTTTTAAAACCAGTTATGCAAAACAGTGGAAATTCACTAGTTACATATCAACTACCAAATAAAAATCAATAAAGGAGAGTCATGTGAAACA
Organism: Sulfurimonas sp.; assembly: GCA_027082875.1. Taxonomy (GTDB): domain Bacteria; phylum Campylobacterota; class Campylobacteria; order Campylobacterales; family Sulfurimonadaceae; genus Sulfurimonas. The sequence continues at coordinate 3,934 of JALWTK010000152.1, forward strand.
GTATAAAAATATACTTACAGACAGGGAAGATGCCGCAAGGCAACTTTTAGATGTTATCCCTGTGAATAAGCTTAAAGACGAGCAGTGGCAGATAGTAGCTACCTCCAAAGGGGGACTCTCTTTAGGTTCTTTGATTACAAAAAGATTTCATAACCCTTTAGAGGCACTCTTTATGGCCCCTATCATGGCCCCAAACAATCCAGAGTGCGAAGTAGCACGTGTAAGTGAGACAGAAGAAATCGTTATCAATGAAAACTTGGTATCTGCTTTTGATATTCAGTATGATTATATCTATGGTGAAGCACATAGAAAGCATGAAGAAGATATACTTAGTTATATTTATCAGTACAGAAAGGGTCGACCTTTTTCTTCTATGAGTGACAAGATTGTAATGCTTGTTGATGATGGAAGTGAAACAGGAAGTCGTTTTCTAACAGCACTCAAGACTGTACTCGCTCAGAAGCCAAAGGCTATCTATATAGCAGTACCTGTGTTACCTACAGATGTTTTAGAGTTATTAGAGCCTTTTGTAGATGAAATATTTTTTCTTTATGAGATAGATGACTTTGTGGAAACAAGTCTTTATTATAAAAATTTAGAAAAAGTTGAAGATGAAGAGATAGAAAAATTATTAGAGGAAAATAGATGAAATACGATGTAAGTTTAGAATTAGAAAATAGAGAAGAGTCCTACTCCTTTGGAGATGTTGCAAAGCAGGCAAATGGTGCGTGTTGGATTAAGTCAGGAAAGACAGTCATACTTGCAACGGTAGTAATTGATGAAACTGAGATAGTAAAAGATGATTTTCTTCCTTTAACTGTTCAGTATATTGAGAAAACATATGCAGCAGGAAAAATACCTGGTGGATTTTTTAAACGTGAAACAAAACCAAGTGACTTCGAGACACTAACTTCTCGTATAGTAGACCGTTCACTTCGTCCACTCTTTCCAGCTGGTTTTGGACATCCAACACAGGTAACTATTATGGTTTTTTCTGCAGATAGTGAGTCTGACCTTCAAGTACTTGCTTTAAATGCAGCATCAGCAGCACTCTTTACTTCTGATATAGATATTAACACATCCGTATCTGCTGTTCGTGCTGCAAAGGTTGATGGTGAGTTAGTCCTTAACCCAACTCTTTCACAGCTTAAAAACTCTACACTAGATCTCTATCTCTCTGGAACAAAAGATGATCTTCTTATGATAGAGATGCGTGCCTTTGGTGGTGAGCATATAGAGATGAATGAGATGATAGTTGACCCAATGCTTGATCCTACGATGACAGGTGCAGTGATAGCAACTCATGTATCAAACGCAATGAGTGAAGATGAACTTATAGAAGTGTTTGAAAAGACTCAAAGTGAACTTTTTGCTGCAAATGCTAAGTATGAAGCTGCCTTTACTCCACTAAGAAAAGAACAAGTTGCTCTTGACCTTAAAGCACACTCTTTAAATGAAGAGATGCTCTCTTATATAAGAGATAACTGTATGATAGAGATAAAAAGTGCAATGAACCAAATGGCAAAGTCTGAACGTTCAACTGCACTAAGAACACTTCGTAAGTCTATTCTTACTACAAAAGAAGAGTGGGCAACAGTAGAGCTAGAAGTACAACTTAAAGATGCGGTAAACGCAGTGAAGAAAGAAGAAGTTCGTGCACAGATTTTAAATGAAAATGTACGTGCTGATGGTCGTGCTTTAACTGAAGTAAGACCTATTACAATAGACACAAATGTACTTCCAAATGCACACTCATCATGTCTCTTTACTCGTGGGCAAACGCAGGCTCTTGTAGTGCTTACTATGGGTGGGCCAAAAGATGCACAGATGTTTGAATCTTTAACAGATAGCCAAACACAAAATGAAAACTTTATGGTGCACTACAACTTCCCAGGTTTCTCAGTTGGTGAAGCAAGCCCAGTTATGGGAACAAAGCGTCGTGAACTCGGTCACGGTAACTTGGCTAAACGTGCACTTGCTCCAGCGATAAACTTAGAGGGACAGACTGTGCGTTTAGTTTCTGAGATACTTGAATCAAATGGTTCTTCTTCTATGGCTACAGTTTGTGGTGGATATATGGCACTTCGTGCTGCAGATATCGAGACAAGTGACACTATCGCTGGAATCGCTATGGGTATGGTAAGTGAGGGTGATAAGTATGCTATCCTCTCAGACATCATGGGTCTTGAAGATCATGATGGAGATATGGACTTTAAAGTAACTGGTTCAAAAGATGGTATCACTGCTATGCAGATGGACATCAAACTCGGTGGAATCTCTTTAGATGTACTTAAAGAGGCACTCTATCAGGCAAAAGAGGGTCGTGCACATATTATCGACATTATGCTTGAGGCTGAGTCAAAGATAGAGTTTAATGATGGCGTTCTTCCTAGTGTAGATTTCTTTCATATAGATCCTTCTTTCATAGGTGAGGTTATTGGTCAGGCTGGTAAGACTATTCGCGAGATGATTGAGAAGTTTGAAGTAGCGATAGATATCGATAAAAAAGATGGAAAAGTAAAAATTACGGGTAAAAATAAAACTGGTGTTGCTGGTGCTCGTGGGCATATTGAGAGTATCGTTAATGCTCCTAAAAAAGAGAAAGTGAAGTATGAAGTTGGTCAGCAGTATGAGGGAACTATCAAACGCATAGTAGACTTCGGTGCCTTTGTAGAACTCCCTGACGGTACAGATGGACTTCTTCATATCTCTAAAATCTCTAAAGAGCGTGTACAAAATGTTTCAGATATCTTCTCTGAAGGGGATAAAGTAAAAGTGGAAATTCTTGAGTTCAAAGGAAACAAAATATCTTTAGGAAGAGTTTACACATAGTTTAAACTCTTTTTTAGAACTTTCCTACTATAATTCGACTATCAATTTTTAGTAGGGAAATCCTAGCATTTATGTGTGGGTTGCTTTATCGTAAGATAGGGTTACGCTATCCGAACAAATTTGTAATAATATTAAGGACAATTTTATGAAAAAAATTCTTTTTCTTTTAGTAGCATTTTCAGCTGCTGCATTCGCTAATGATGGTGAAGTTGCAAACCAAACTCTTAAAGCTTACTCTATGATCGCTGCTGGTCTTGGACTAGGTCTTGCTGCATTAGGTGGAGCTATCGGTATGGGTCATACTGCTGCTGCAACTATTGCTGGTACTGCACGTAATCCAGGTCTTGGTGCTAAACTTATGACTACAATGTTCATCGCTCTTGCAATGATCGAAGCACAAGTTATCTATGCACTAGTAATTGCGTTAATCGCACTTTACGCTAACCCTTATCTAGGCTAATTAACGTTAAGAAAACTTCAATTTCTTGAAGTTTTTAGTTAATTAGGGGTCTTCGATGTTTTAGAAAGAAAACCGATTACCCTGAAACCTTTTAAACCTCAGACTTAACTCTTCGGAGTTGGGTCATTTTATACCACTCTAAAATGCGCAGGTGGTGGAACGGTAGACACGCAACGTTGAGGTCGTTGTGCCTTCGGGTGTGGGGGTTCAAATCCCCCTCTGCGCACCACAAATTTTTCAATCCTTTTTAATCCATTCTCTGATATAATCTTTTTATGAATTTACTATCTGCAAATAACTTATCACATACTTTTGAATATAAACTTTTTTCTGATGTTAACTTAGAACTCAACACTGGTGAAACTATCGCTATTATTGGAATGAGTGGAAGTGGAAAATCAACACTCCTTCATATACTCTCAACACTGCTTATTCAAGATGAGGGGAGTGTTTCTCTTTTTGAGGAAGATATCTCAAGTATGAGTAAGAAAAAGCTAAGTGAGATGAAACGCCATGATTTAGGTCTTATTTTCCAGTCACACTATCTTTTTAATGGTTTTTCTGCCTATGAAAACCTTGAGGTAGCAGAGATACTTTCTCAAAATGAGATAGATGAGATACTCTTGGATCGGCTTAACATAAAAGAAGTTATAAAAAATAAGGTGACAAAACTCTCAGGTGGACAACAACAGCGTGTATCTATCGCTCGAGTACTAACAAAACAACCTCGCATTATCTTTGCTGATGAACCCACAGGTAATCTCGATACAACAACAGCCGGTGAAGTGATGGAACTTTTTTTTGAATACTGCAGAGATAAAAATGCAGGAATGATTTTAGTAACACATGATGAAAACCTTGCACACAGGTGTCAAAAGGTCTACAAACTAGAAGATAGAAAACTTCAGCAGGTCAAGTAAGAGGCTTCTATGGAGTGGGCACAGATTTTTAGCGAAGATTTTATCGTTGGATTTGTCCTTCTTTTTTTTCGTATGGCAGCACTCTTTTTAGCAGTACCTATCTTCTCTCATAAAAATATTCCAATGACTATCAAAGCCGCGATGGCTTTTTTCTTTACAGTTGTCTTTTACCCCTCTATGCCTCCACTTGATATGCCTATAAATACTGCAGCAATTATTTTAGCAATTCTGAGTGAGTTTATGCTTGGACTAGTCGTAGGAATAGTACTTCTTCTCGCTTACAATGTAATTACTTTTGCAGGTGGTCTTATATCTTTTATGATGGGATTTTCCATGGCAAGTGCGATAGATCCTCAAACTGGTGTCTCTATGCCAATCATTTCACAGTTTCTTTCACTTATGGGACTCATGGTTCTTCTCTCTTTAAATCTCCATCATTGGGTATTACTTTTTATAGATAAATCACTGCAAGCTGTGCCCTTAGGAGGATTTATGATGAGTGAAGATATTTTTCATTATGTTATTAATGCCGCTTCAAATATGTTCATTGTAGGATTTATGATCGCATTTCCTATTATTGCTCTCTCTTGGCTAGCAGATGTTATCTTTGGTATGCTTATGAAAACAATGCCACAGTTTAACCTGCTTGTCATAGGTTTCCCGATTAAGATTATGGTGGCATTTGTAGTACTCATTGCTACATTTGCATCGAGTATGTTGATACTAAAAGGACAAATGATGGAAGCTTTTAATGCATTAACGATGCTTTTTTAGTTTTTTTAGATACAATAATATGATTGTTGTTTTATAAAAATAATCACTAACTCTCTTCTTTAAGGATAAGGTATGAAGATACTACTTGTAAATGATAATCCAGTTGTAAATAAACTTGTAACACTCAGTGCACAAAAAACTTCAGATGAGCTAGAAGTTGTTAACTCCCTTGATGATATAAGTCAAGATAGTTACGATCTTCTTGTGATAGATGATACACTTTTTAGTGAAGAACTTTACTCTGAGCTTAAGGTAAAGATTAAATATGCGAAGTCACTTTTTATCTGTTCTAGAGATGCTGAGGAGCCAGAAGACTTTACCCAAACACTAAAAAAACCTTTTCTTCCAACTGACCTAGTAGAGATATTTTCTATGCTTAGTCGTGAGGCGGCGGAGATTGACTTAGAAGAGGAGATTGATCTCAGTGAAGAGAATGAAGAAGAACTTGATCTTGAAGAAATTGGTGATTTAGAAGACCTAGAAGAGCTCACGGATCTTTCTTCTGATGAAGAACTTATGCCATTAGAAGACTTGGAAGAGATCGAAGAACTTGGTGATCTTGATGAGGGCTCAGAGCTTGGGGAGTCTGTTTTAGATACAGAAGAAGCACAAAAAGTGAAAGATCTTTTAGAAGAGACAGAGGTAGAAATTGAAGAACCCGAACCTGTATTAGAAGAAGCTACTGATGAAGAGAGTGGACTAGAAGAGCTCGCCTTAGATCTAGATTCCGAGAGTAGCGAGGAGGAAGCATTGGATCTTGACTCTCTTGAAGAAGATTTTGCATTAGAGGATGAAGAGATAGTTGATTCAGAAGAACTAGATTTAGAGAGTGAGCTTGAAGAGTTAGATCTTGACTCTAAAGAGTTAGATGAAGAGAGCTTAGCGGGAGAGTCTGATGAAGAGAGTTTAGATGATATATTAGCTGAAGTAGACCTTGAAGAGAAATCAACGGCAGAAGAGAGTAGCAACGAAGAGCTTGCTTTTGAAACAGATGAGATAGAAACAGAAGATTTAGAAGAATTCGATATCGAGGAGGAAGAGCTTGCCGAAGAAATCAGTGATGAAGAACCTGAAATCTCAGAAGAACTAGATTTAGAGTCGCAGATAGAGAGTGCAGTTGAAGAGTTAAGTCAAGAGGAGTTAGATAGTGAGGTAGATGAAGAGACACTTTTAGATATCGTGGCTAGTGATATTGACTCTCTTGATGGTTTGACAAGTAGAGATCTTAAAATAGCTGTTGGTGAAGAGGTAGAAGAAGAGATCTCTGAGCCAGTAGTTGAGGATGAGCCTTCTGATGAAATGACACTCGAGAGTGAAGAACTAGAGGAAGAAAAAGTCACTGATGAAGAAATACCTTCAACTGTAGAGACAGAAGCAAGTAGTGCTGGAGTGGAAGCTCTTAAAAATCTTTTAGCAGCACTTAGTGATAAAAATGTAGCAGCTTCTATGAAGGGAATGAAGATAAGTATTAACATTACTCTAGGGGATAACTAATGATAGAAAAAAATGGTGTAGTTTTAGTTCTCTCTGGACCAAGTGGAGCAGGAAAAAGTTCTCTTATAAACAAGATAGATAAAGATATTGGTGATTATTATTTTTCCATATCTACCACTACTCGTACTCCTCGTGATGGCGAAATAGATGGTGTGCACTACCACTTTGTGAGTAAAGAGTCTTTTGTAAAAGATATAGAGGAAGACAACTTCTTAGAACATGCTATAGTTCATGGAAACTACTATGGCACTTCTCTTCGTCCCGTTCGTGAAGCATTAGCTGAGGGTAAACTGGTTATATTTGACATAGATGTTCAAGGAAATATGGCTATAAAGAATCGTTTAGGTGACATTACAACATCTGTTTTTATAACACCACCAACACTCTCTGAACTTAAACATAGACTAGAGAATCGTTCTACAGATAGCAAAGAAGTGATAGATGGTCGAATAAAAATGGCTAGACGTGAGATACAAAGAACATCGGAATATGACTTTATAGTGGTTAATGATGATCTTGAGACTGCAGCCAATGTATTACGTCAAGTTGCTATAACAGCAAGACTAAAAATACCACATGACAAGATTAATGAATTTGTTCAGCAGTGGGAAGATATTGAGTAAGAAAACTCTAATAAGAAGAGATACAGCAATTTTGAGCTATAATCACGAAATTAATTTTAAACAAGGAAAGAATTATGGGCATGCCTAGTGGATCAGAACTATTAATAATATTTGGAATCATCGTTTTACTTTTTGGAGCGAAGAAAATACCTGACTTAGCAAAAGGTCTTGGAAAAGGTATCAAAAACTTTAAATCAGAGATGAAAGAAGTTGACGAAGAAGTAGCACAAGAAGCTCCTAAAAAAGTTGAAGGTAGCGAAGAAGTAGCATCTACTGAAGCTCCAAAAACAACTACACAAGCATAATACTTTGAAACAACGTGTATCGGCGCTTTTGCGCGAAAAACTGGGTCGTGAGGTTGTTTTAGAAAAACCACGTGACCGATCTTTTGGTCACTTTGCAACTCCTATTGCATTTTCCCTCGCTAAAGAACTTAGAAAATCCCCAATGATCATTGCCCAAGAACTTGCATCATCTTTTGGTGAAGTCGAAGAGTTCTCAAGTGTAGAGTCTGTAAAAGGTTACTTAAACTTTCGTTTGAGTGAGAGCTTTTTGGCTGAGTATGCTTCTTGGGCATTGGATAATCCCTCAGAATTTGCCAAAGATGATAAAAAAGAGAAGATACTTTTAGAGTTTGTTTCAGCAAATCCTACAGGACCTCTTCATATCGGTCATGCTCGTGGTGCTGTTTATGGTGATACTCTTTACCGTTTAGCAAAACATTTAGGCTATGACATCACAGCAGAGTATTATGTTAATGATGCTGGAAATCAGATAGACCTTCTTGGTCTTTCTATACAGCTCTATGCTCGTGAAAATATCCTTAAAGAAGGGAATGTTGCATATCCGGAGTCTTACTATCGTGGAGAGTATTTAGAGTCTCTTGCTACAGGTGCACAGAAGCATTTTGGCATAGAGATTTTATCTGATGCCTCTCGCCAAAAAGAGCTCGCAATGTGGGCAAAAGATAAGGTGATGGAGATAGTTATTAACTCTTTAGCTGAAACAAATATCCATTTCGATACTTTTGTAAATGAGTCTAGTCTTTATAGTGACTGGGATCGTGTAATGGCAAAGATGGGAGATAATGTTTATGAAGCAGAGGGAAAACTCTTTATCAAGTCAGAGTCTAAAGGCGACGATCACGATAGAGTTGTTGTTCGTGATGATGGTCGTCCTACTTACTTAGCAGGTGACATTGTTTACCATAACCAAAAGTTTGAACGCGGCTACGATCATTATATCAACATTTGGGGTGCCGATCACCATGGTTACATCACTCGTGTAAACGCAGCGATAGACTTCCTTGGTTATGATTCAAACAAGCTTGAAGTGCTTCTTGCTCAAATGGTTTCACTACTCAAAGATGGTGAACCATACAAGATGAGTAAACGTGCTGGTAATGTTATACTTATGAGTGATATCGTTGAGGAGATAGGAAGTGATGCCCTGCGTTTTATCTTTGCTTCTAAGAAGTCTGATACTGCGTTAGAGTTTGATCTTGCTGAGTTTAAAAAGCAAGATAGCTCCAACCCTATCTTCTACATTCAGTATGCTCATGCTCGTATTCAAACGCTACTAAGCAAGGCTACTGTATCTATAGAAGATATAAACGCAGCTAGCCTTAAAAATTTAGAAGAAAATGCAGATACACTTCTTTTTGATGCACTTTTACTTCCTGAAGTTGTTGAGGATGC
>JALWTK010000153.1 GCA_027082875.1 Sulfurimonas sp.
CTTCCTTGTCAATAATTACTTTTGTAAGAGTTTGTAATTTACTCTGCACATCTTTGTTTGAAAGTGTAGTGTTTGCAAACTTTTTACACCAATGGCATCCATCTTCTACTATAATTAGCATCATAAGTTTCTGCTCTTTTTGTGCACTTAAGAGTGCTTTATCATAAGATTTTAGATAACTCAGTTTATCTGCTAACTCTGTCGATTCATTGGCAAATAGACTTGTAAGAGTAAGTAAAAGTATCAAGATATATTTCATAACTATCCTTCGTAATTTTAAGTTTTTGGATTATAACATTATATTGTGCAAGAATTGTGCAAAAAATTCTTGTTATTTATCTGTTTTACCATAGTAAAAAATAATTCACTATAAATACTATACTTAATTTAGTAAGCTCTATTGCAGATGTACCTATAATATTTCCAATTTGACAGGAACTACAGTTTTTATACTGTTTCCCTTCATACTGGGCATAAAAGAAATAAACTATAAGAAGCCCAAACATAGAAAGCATAAGATAGTTTTCTATGCTTTTTAGAGTTACAAGTATATTGTCACTCACAAAAAAGCTAGCAAATAGCCCTAAAATTGAGCTCACAAAGAGGAGTTTAAAGAGCTGGAGTATCCTATCTCTTTTAAATACAGTTGGACAACCATTATCTGTAATAGCATCAGTTCCAAACTCTAGTTTCGAGTCAAAAAGTTTTCTTTCACTCTCACTAAGGCGTACGCGAAAATTTGAACCAAAAACATAATCTATCTTTCTTTGAATAGTTATCGATAACTCACCCTCAGCATCTAAAAACTGCTGTTTGCCTTCTCTATCCTCATACATTAGTTTTATCTTTTCATAACGTTGTGTTTTTGCTGAGAGCCCCGGAAAATAAGCGGTAGTTTCAAGAGACTCTACACTGCCAGCTCTTTTAATAATTCGAGGGTTAATTATTTCCAAATAAGAACCATCTTCATTTTTGATAACTATTACAGAGTAAGAAGAACCTATTTGAAAACCGGCCAAGGCATTGAGTCTATTTTCTTCGATAGTATCTTTCAAATCTTTAATCAACGAAAAAAGATTCTCATCAAAATGCCGAATATTAGCACCAAATTCTAAACTCGGTGTTGTTGGATATTTTACAATTTTTTTAACCATTTAAATTTTCCTTTTTACACATGAAATTATGCATCACCAAGCCCAAAAACATTTGAAAGTGTATTGATATAGTTAAAATAACCTGTTATCGCTACTGCTTCTACAAGTTGAAGATCAGACCATCCCATCTGTTTTAGTCCATCTATTTCTTCTTTTAAAATCTTATAGTTCTCTTTTCCTGATGCTTTTATACAAAAGTTTAAAAGTGCTTTTTCTTTATCATCAACATTTATGGATGCAACACCACCAAGAATCTCTTCAATTTTTTCTTCACTTAATCCGAGCATTTTAGCAATACTTTTATGAACATCTACACACATCTTACACCCATTCTCATTTGAGATAAGCAGTGCTATTGCCTCTTTGATTTCATACGAGAGTAGTGTTTCATCAAGAAGATATTTTTGAATCATCTCATCAGTAGCAAAGTAGACTTTTTCATCTAGTGCAAGAAGTTTAAATATCTCTCCTAATTTTCCTGTTTTTTCTAGTATTGGTCGAGCCTTTTCTTGAATTGCTGGAGTCATATCCTCAAATTCTGGTAATTTTATATGTGCCATTTTTTATTCCTTATTATCATCTGCCGGATCTCTGTACTCTATAGTTGGTAGTAAGTAAGCAGTGAGTAAAAGAACACCACTAAATACAAATGTAACTAAAAGTTCATTACCCTCAAAAAAACTTACTAATCGTAAGTCACCTAAATTTTCTCCCATAAAACCTTGTATAGATGGATATAAAAATGTAAAAACAGCTGAGCCAACCATTCCCCCTAGAACACCTACAAAAGCATCTACTCTCCCCTCTGAAACAGAAACAAAAAAAGCAGAGGGGCATTTCCCAAGTATAACAAGTCCGATACCAAACATAATGGCTCCAGCAATTACCCCACCTAAGATAAGTGGTTTTATAGCAAATGTACCATAATCATATTGCACTAAAAAGTAAAAACCTATGCTAGATAAAGCGACTGTTACCATTGCCATTCTAGGGACTAATGTATCTTCAAAAATCATGAATCCAGCCATTTTCTCAAATTTATCTAATCTTGAGTACATAATAATCGCACCAAAAAAGAATCCAATAATAAGAATAACAAAGAGAGATCCATGACCCTCATTTGAAGCAATATGAAAAGTATTTATAATTCTATCAATCATTTTTACAAACCTTTTTCTTATAAAAAAATCTACCAGTTATTACACCTGTGCCAAGTGCAAATATGGCAAAGACAATACCACTCATGGCTAACTGACTTCCACCTGATAAGATATGCCCAGCATTGCATCCACCGGCTAATCGTGCACCAAACATAAGCATGAAACCAGCTATAAAGCTCCAAATCATACGAGATTTTACAGAGTTGTTTTTTCTCTCTTTCCAAAGAGTAGGTATATAACTTATGTGAAATGATTTCGTAATAAATAAGGAGATAAAGAGTCCTCCAAAAAAAACACCGACAAGCATAACAGCTTCCCATGCACCAGATTTTTGAATCTCTGCAATATAGCTATAGTTGTCTGCATCCATGCCAAAGAGTATGCTAGATATATAAGCCATACCTGTTGAAGCACCTATAGGGCGGTTTGCTCCATAAATCGAAAAACTAAAGTAAAAGAGTAGACTCATCGCTATTCCGCCAAGCCACCAAGGTATCTGTTTCGGCATATTCTATCCTTTTATGAAAAGTGTAAAGTAACACTTTATATTTATATTCTGTATTATATGCTATAATTCTTAATCAATTATTAACTGGGATTATAAATGGATTATAAAATGTCTGAACTTGTAGCAAAAACAAATGTACCAAAATCAACTATTCTTTACTATATAAAAGAGGGATTATTACCTGAAGCAAAAAAAGTAAAAGTAAATGTCCATAGGTATAGCCAAGAGCATGTAGAGCTTATAAAATATATCAAATATATGCAAGAGAGTATGGGCAGTTCTATTGATGAGATAAAAATAATACTAAAAAATAAAAATAACTCTTTTTCAAGTTCTTACACTATGCTAGAGCCACTTATGAATACACTTAGTGGTGGTGCCTCTGGGTTGGAGCAATATACTAAAGCTGAATTTATAGAATTTTTTGAT
>JALWTK010000154.1 GCA_027082875.1 Sulfurimonas sp.
AGGGATGACACTCATAAGTATTCCTCTCCTAGTTATCACCTCAACACTCACCCAAGCTCTTAGTAGCTACTTTAGTGGACTACTTGTTGATAGATTGAGTGCATCAACGATGCTCCTTCTTGCCTACACTTTTGGCATCATCTCTTTACTCCTTTTAAAGCAACACTATTTCTACATCGCCTTTGCCTTTTTTGGACTTTTCACAGTAACTTCACTTAATACACTTCGTGCCTACATATCGGCTAATGCACAGAGCAAAGGGTTTATCTATGGAGTTTTTTATGGAGGCATAGCACTTTTTAGTGCTTTTGGTGCCTTAATGATGGGCTATATTTGGAAGATATTTGGAGTAAAGGCTATGATGCAACTGAGTATTGGTGGTACTTTTGCTATACTTGTTTTACTATTAGTTCATACCATAATTACCAGGAGTCAAGAGGACTCCTTTCTTGCCAATAGGCAAAGCTTTAGTGACTGAGTATCATTTGGACTTGTTCAAATTATACGAGATTTAATAATAGGAGTTCCAATGCAAGACGCATGTCATGAGATGAGCAATGGAGAGATTTTAAACAAAGAGCATGGAGAGTTTGTACTTTATGATGCAATTCTTTATGGAGATAGAGTTTTAACTGCCAAGTTTTCAAAACGACTTAGCTGTGCCATCAAACATCTTCCTCTTAGAATAGCTTTCCGCTATGAGTATAACACACAAAAAGCATTAGAAGTAGGTGTCACTAAAGACCCCACTCTCACACTCAATGGAGAGATATTTTTAGAGGGTTTAGTCCAAGCAGAAGAGATTACAAAGAAGTTTCAAGAACTTTTATAAATCTATCTGCTCACCATATTTTACAATATGTGCATCAAGACTCATTTTCTCTTTGAGCACCTCTTTAAAAACCTTTTGAGCCTCTTTTTCTCCATGAATCAAAAAGACTTTTTTCAGATTTTTCATAGGAGCCATCCACTCTAAGATACCTTTTTGATCGGCATGTGCTGAGAAACCATTGATGGTATGCACAGAGGCTTTTACTATGATATCTTCTCCAAAGACATTTATCCACTCTGCACCATTGACTATCTCACGACCAAGTGTCCCCTCTGCTTGGTATCCAACAAAGATAAGTACATTTTTACTCTGCCAAATTCTGTGTTTAAAGTGATGCACAATTCTTCCACCATTACACATTCCACTTCCAGCAATAATGATTGCACGATTTTTCGTCTCATTTATCCTTTTAGAAGCTTCCGGAGTTTCTGTATAGATAAGCGAGTCAAAGTTAAAAACTGTTCCATCCTCTTCTATATTTTTCTGACATTTTTTTGAGAGTTCATCGGGGTAATTTCTATAGACCTCTGTTGCTTTTGTAGCCATAGGTGAGTCTAAAAAGACCTTACATTTTGGAAGTTCCCCACTATGATACATCTCTCGAAGGATACATAGAAGCTCTTGTGTTCGCTCTACTGCAAAAGAGGGAATCAAAACATTACCATTTGCATTCATCGTCTCTATGATGGTTTTTTTAAACTCTTCTACGGTGAGTTCTATACTTTGATGTTCCCTATTTGCATAAGTTGTCTCAACATAAAGAGTTTGGGCTTTCGTGCACTCTGCTAACTTTGGAAGTATCAGTTTATTGTCATTTCCTATATCTCCAGAGAAAACGACAGTATGTGAAGTCCCCTCTTCCATATATGCTATCTCAATAAAAGCAGAACCTAAAATATGACCTGCATTACGATACCTATAGCTAACACCTTCACATAAATCATAATACTTATCATACTCAGGATTTATCCACTTTATCACTTCAAAAGTCTTCTCTACATCGAGTGCATCATACATAGGCTTCGTGAGTTTAGATTCATTTCCTTTTCGTAAAACTTTTCTATAACGCGTTTGAAAATCCTCAGACATAATCTTTGCACTATCATGCAAAATAATCTCAGCTAAATCCATAGTCGCACTTGTTGCATAGATTTTACCGCTAAAACCCTCTTTCACAAGTCGAGGGATACGACCAATATGATCAAGATGTCCATGTGTGACAAAAAGATAATCAATCTCTTTAGCATTAAAGCCAAAAGCCTTCTTGTTCATCTCCTCTTCAGTCCCTTGAAACATACCACAATCAATCATAATTTTTTTGTCATCAACTTCTAAGATATGACAAGAACCAGTTACCTCTCCCGTCGCTCCATAAGATTTTACACTCGCCATAAAAGCATCCTTCATTTAATTAGACACATTATATACTTTTTAACATTTATTTACTCTCAGAGGAGTATAATCAAATATATTTAATAGTAGGAGTCGGTGATGTCATACATAAAGTGGTTTAAAGAGATTACTATAGATGATGTAGAAGAGGTTGGTGGAAAAAATGCTTCCCTTGGGGAGATGTATCAAAACCTTACAAGTGAGAATGTTCTTGTTCCAAATGGTTTTGCTATCACCTCTACTGCGTATCGTTATATTTTAGATGCAAATGATGCGTGGGGTTCTCTGCATCAAGAACTCGATACTCTTCAAATGGATGATGTAAATGCCTTACAAAAAGCAGGAAAAGCATGTAGAGAGATAGTACAAAACTGCACCATTCCTCAAGATTTACAAAAAGCTATTTTATCTGCCTTTAAAGAACTCAAAGAGGAGTATGGTGAGACTCTCTCTGTAGCCGTTCGCTCCTCTGCCACTGCGGAAGACTCACCAGAAGCATCTTTTGCGGGACAAAACGACACCTATTTACATATATCTACAGATGAAGAGCTCCTTGATGCATACAAACGCTGTCTTGCTTCAAACTTTACCGACCGCTCTATCCACTACAAGTACGATAACGGCTTTGATTATCTGAAAGTCTATCTCTCAGTTGTAGTGATGAAGATGGTTAGAAGTGACATCGCTTCAAGCGGAGTAATGTTTTCTTTAGATACAGAGACAGGATTTGAAGATGTTGTTTTTATCAACGGGGCCTATGGTTTAGGTGAAAACATAGTCCAAGGAACCATAAACCCTGATAGTTTTTATATCCATAAACCAACATTTAAAAAAGGGTTTCGCACAGTTCTCAAACGCTCACTTGGCTCAAAAGAGCAAAGAATGGTTTTTACAGACACAATCAATACTAAGAGTATAGCTGTAGAATACACAAAAAATATTCCCATATCAGAAGAAGAAAAAAACAGATTTTGTATCTCGGATGCAGAGGTGATGGTTCTCACTGATTATGCCAT
>JALWTK010000155.1 GCA_027082875.1 Sulfurimonas sp.
CTTCCAGACTTAATAGTATTTGCTATTGCATCAGTTTCTGAAAGTTTCTCTTTCGGCTCTGGTGTTGTAACTTCTGTAGTTTTAGTAATACTAGGAAGGGCCTTAAGTCTTTTCGCACCTAATTTAGCAGTATCTATAGTGAGCGGAAACTCTTTTGTAGAGGGGTTATAGCAAAGACCTTGGTCAGAACATCCTTGATAGGAGACTACTACAGTGATATCTTGCTTCCCTGTTAAATGTTTAGGATTTGAAAGTGTTAAAATAAAATTTGGAGAACTACGAAAAACTTGAGAATCATGATGCTCCACTGCTTGAGGTTTATCAACCTTACTTACACTAAAGGTATCACCTTTTATCTTTACTGAAAATTTATTCTCATAAAGATAAATCTCATCAGCTATAGTAACACCTGCTTCTACCTGCATCGCATCATTTACTTTGGCATAGGGCTTAAAAGCCTCATCTGGCATAAGAAAGCCACCTGCGTTGAGAAAATTATATAAAAGAACGACAAGTAAAAAAACTCTTGCAATATATTTCATGTATTAACCTTTGTTATGTTTGAAGATTTATTATATCATTATTATGTGTACACTTTGTGTATAAAAAAACTTCTTATAGTGATATAAATTGGAAGAAGTTTAGCTACTTAAAATGAATATATTATGAAGATGAAGAGTTCTTTAATCATTATTTGCATAAAATAGTGTAAATATTCATATAGAGAGTTAGAATGAGCACAATTACTACCGATATGGCACTTGCATTTACAAAAGACTTAAAAATACTATATGCAGAAGATGACTTAGAACTCCAAAAACAGACTAGAGAGTTATTTGAGGTCCTCTTTTCTAGTGTAACCGTAGCAAGTGACGGTGCTGAGGCACTAGCATACTATGAGAAAGAAGCCTTTGATATGGTGATAAGTGATATTAAGATGCCTGTGATGGATGGTATAGAACTCAGTACCCGTATACGAGAAAAAAACCCTTATCAGTGTATCATTATTATCTCTGCCTATAATGATACTGAATACTTAATGAAATTCATCAACCTCAATATCCGCCAGTTTTTGCAAAAGCCAATAAATATTGACAACATGATAGAAACACTCTACTTTACAGCAAAAAACATTGTCAATGAAAAGATGATTGATGAGTATAGAGAGTCACTAGAACACTCTAACAAAGAGCTCACTACGAAAAATGAAGAGCTTATGAGTCTTGTTCGTATCCTAGATGCAAAGCTTTTACAAATCGCCAAAAACGAAAATACACAAACAGACGATATAGATCTTTCCAAAGCAGATATTCAAGAGGAACAACTCTCTGAGTTAAAAGAGCTCGAGATAGACATAAGTGGAGCAGCAGTTCTCGTTGGTCTTTCTAAAAACCTCAATCTCTCTAATATCCAAGTTCTTGGAAAACTTTTTTCCTCTTATGCTGATATTATCGAAAGCTATGAGATTTATAATAAACTTTCTGTGAGTATAAAAGAGTTAGGGGAAACACTTACAAGTGATGCTCAAAACTTTATAAACAGAGTAGATGATATCACTATTTTACTAGAAAGTTTTATCTATGTACTGCGCATGTGGAGAACAAAAGTAGTTGAAAAAGAGTTTAGTAAAGCGATAGATTTACACTCATCTATGATAAATGATATAACAACCATCATCTCCATTATAGATGGTACAGAAGATGATATTCAAACTGACATGGAGTTTTTTTAATGATATCAAAAGAGACAGAGATCTGTGTATGTAACTCAGTAAGTGCAGGTGAACTAGCACACTGCATAAAAAAGCATTCACTCAAGACACTAGAAGATGTACTAGAGCATGAAGAGTGTAATGTTGGAGATAAGTGTGAATCATGTAAAGATGAGGGCTTTAACAATGATGGACTAAATATCCCTCTTGTCCTTGCCCTCGTTAAACGCTCTCAACTATAGGAATCTCTATAATAAATCGAGTCCAGTTTTCTTTGGACTCCACGAGTAGTTTTCCATTAAACTGTTTTTCTATTATCATTTGAGACATATAGAGTCCTAGACCTGTTCCATTTTTCCCTTTTGTACTAAAGTAAGGTTCAAAAAGTTTACTTATTATCTCCTGCTTAATTCCCCCAGCACCATCTTTAATCTCAATTTTAAAGGAACTTTCATTCTTTTGTGCATAAAGTGTTATAAACTTTGTTTGTGTTTTTGTATCACCATAAGCGTCTATGGCATTATTTAAGATATTGAGTAACACTTGGATAATCTCATTTGCATATACAGAAACTTCAAAAGAGGACTTTGCAATCACTTCTATCTCAATTTGTGCAGCATGTGCTCGTGGCTGTACAAACTGTACTGCCTTAGAGAGAAGATCATCAATCTTAACTCTATCACTCTTTTTATCTGGATGAAAGTATGTCTTAAAATCATCTATAGTTTCAGAGAGATAGCTTATGGTTTCAGAAATTTCATCAAGACTCTTATTTAGAGTTTCATCATCTATCTTTGTGCCCATCATCTGCTTTATCTGTAAGTTAGATATATTAAGAGTAATAGTGTTTAAAGGTTGACGCCATTGATGGGCTATCATGCTTATCATTTCACCCATAACAGCCTGCTTCGACTGTACTGTAAGTATTTCATCTTTTTTTATAAGCTCTTCTACTTTTTGTGCAACTGTCTCCTCTAAGTACTCATTTATCTCTCGCAGTGCCCTCGTCTTTTCAGCTACTAAAACTTCTAGTTCTTTGTTAAAGTTTTTCTGCTTTCTTTGAAAGTACCACATAACAAGTAGTAACAGAGTCATAATTGCCAAGACTTTAAAAACTAATGAATAATCTTTAATACTCTGATAGCGTGTAATTCTCCAGCTATTAAATATATCTGTCAGCTCTGATTCTGAAAAAGAGTGAAGAGATTTTTGGATGATGGAGTATAAGATAGGAGACTCTTTTTGTACCCCTATGCTCAATAAGATAGGTTTATCCTTAGAGATAAAACCATTAACCTTTAGTTTTCCATATCCTGTTTTGTCCACTATATAGTCCGCCTGTTCATCAAGTGTAGCCAAGGCATATGCTTCATTATCCAAAAGCATACGGACCTGTTCTTCCTTGTTTGGCACAACTTCTATCTGTAAATAAGGATAGAGCTCATGAAGATAGTTTTTATAGACTTCAAACTGTGTAATAATTAACTTATCTCTTAAAAAATTTGCATGATTCACAAAAGATTTATCTATACTACTCACAAGTGTAAAGTGTGTTGTTGTAATAGCATCTGTCGCTTGCAGAGTACTATAGTATTGACTAGCCTTAGCATAGATAGAGAGTATATCACAGCTCTTTGTATCCATTTTTTCTTTTAAATCACTTCTAGAACTTGAAGTCACTATGTGAAAAGATAAACCTGTTTTTTTATGAATTTTTGCATATATATCAGACATTGCACCAACAAACTTTCCATTTTCAAATCCATCTAAAGGAAACTGATCATACTGAATACAAAGATTAATGCTTTTCTTTCCTTCCTTGTTTGCTAGAATATAGGCTTGTTCTTTTTTTGTAAAGTTTATCTTTTTGACAGAAGATTTTGGATCTATTAAAAAGCCACTCAGACTTTTATCTGTCCCTGTTTTATACTCTTTTTTAAACATATTCATCTGTTTGTTTAAAAAGTTTTTATCTATAGATCCTATATTATAGGTATAAGGCAATATTAGCTTTTCAACAGCTTTTGCTTCTTTAAGTACATCTTCATATGAACTTCGTTGAGAATACTTTTCATAGATGATTTTTGAAATTTCTTTTTTATGTGTAAGAGCATATTGCCATCCTTTTAAAGAAGCTTCTTTAAACCTTTCTACTCTTTTTGGATGTTCTTGTAACTCTTTTTGTGAGGTAATAAGCTCAAGTTGTAGAACATAAAGATTTTCACTACTAGGGTCAAGTACATTGTATTTCACATGTTTTGCATCAAGTTTAGCAACTTCATTGGAAACAAAAGCAGTCATAGCATCTACTTTCCCTTCGACAAAGTCATCTATACTATAAGAGTGTGGTACAAGTTTCACATCATCTATGGAGACACCGTAAGCGTCAAAGTAAGGTTTAAAGTTTAGAGTAAAGTCCTCTTTCGTTGAAGCCATGATCTTTTTACCAACAAGATCCTTAGGTGAAGTAATCTCAGGTGAAGTCACAAGTACAAGTGCAGCACGTTTAAAGTAAGATGCCACGAGAACAAGAGGTTTACCTCTTAAGTATTCTAAGAGAGAAAGTGAATTATAAATACCATATTCACTTCTACCACTTAACAACTCTTCTTCTATATCTGTACCAAATTCATACTCTTTGAGTGTAACATCAAGCCCTGCATCTTTGTAGTACCCCTTCTCTTTTGCAGCGATAAATCCAGCAAACTCAAACTGATACTTCCAGTGAAGTTGCAAGGAGATTTTTTCAAGTTTAGGAGACTCTTGTGCGCCCAAAGAAGAGACCAAGAAGAGTAAAGAGAGAAGAAGAATCCTAAGCATTATGCCTCTTTTAGTAGTTTAAGTACATCTTCAAAACTACCCTCTACTATCTCTTGAGTACTACACGCGATCATAAGATTAATAGGATGCTCAAAATCTTCTACAAATCTATCTTCTGTATCCCAAAACATTCCATTCTCTTCTTTAAGTTCACTAAACTGTTCTATATAGTGGCGTTTACTCTGCATATAGCCATACACTTTTTTACCAAGACCATACCCATAACCACACTCCCAGATAGTCCCACTATCTGCTTCCTTACCACGGAAAGTATTGATATTTGCGATGAGAATGTCACACTCTTCTATCATCTTTCTATTAGCCTCATAAATATCTTTTGCTATCTTATGCTTAGACTGTGCAAAATCAACTACATTATCTAAAGGATAAAGTCCTTCATATCCATACTCTTCACAAAGTTGTACTAGCCTTTGACCAAGGGCAATAGAATCTTTTTCAAATACATCTGGACCCGCTATATAAATCTTTTTTTTCATGTGTTAAACTTCTTTGTATTGACATCTTCTATGATGGTTGTCGCAGTATCATCTAAAGACTTTGCTAACTCACTTGTTCTTGAAACTATTGTAACTGAGCTTTCATTACTACTGTTCATCGCATCTATGATAGTGTTAAAACTCTCTAGTTTTTTAGACTGAGTCTCTAACTCTTGAATGATACCAGAGATAGACTGTACGAGTGTATTTACACTGATGTTAATCTCTGAGAGTGATTTTTGTGTGCGTTCTGCAAGTTTACGAACCTCATCAGCGACTACCGCAAAACCACGACCATGTTCACCAGCACGAGCAGCTTCTATGGCAGCATTGAGTGCGAGAAGATTTGTCTGCTCTGCAATATCACTGATGATAGTGATAACATTTTTAATATCTTCAGACTGTGCACCAACCTCAGAAGCCTGTGCCACCATATCTTGAATACTTTGAGTAATCTCTTCTGTCGCATCCGATGTATTTTGTGTATGTAGAGACTGTTCTTGAGAAACTTTGAGAAGTTCTTCTACAAACTCATTAAGCATACTTGATTTATCTTGGAGATCGTGGGCATCATTTGCATTTTTGACAAGCATTTTAGAGATATCTTCTCCTAGGTCGTAAATCATATCATCTATAGTTGAGTTACAGTCAGGACATCCTGCTGTAAAGTCTAAGTTTGTGTAGGCAGTTAAACTTTTCTCTATAGAGGTCATATCAACTCCAACTGAAGCTTGAAGATTGTCTAACATTTTGTTGAACTCTTCTTTGAGTCCTATGAGCATAGGATTTTGTGTAGGAGATACTACTCGTCTTTTTATATCACCTTGTGCTACTAACTCAGTTACAGAAGAAACATCAGCTAAAAGTTGTAAGTCCTCATCTATACGACTCTTCACCATAGCGATATTACGATTTACACTTGTTGCCATTTGACCTATCTCATCACTATTAGTATCATCTAAAAGTTTTACATCCTTTGTCTTTAATGATAAAAAGTCGAAGAAACCATTAAGTCCATCAGAAAAGTCATGTAAGTTTTTCAGTACATACTTGTTAATAACAAAAAAGAGCATTATAAATGTTAAAATCTCGAGTAGAAAGATCCATCCAACAGTAGTTTTAATAACATTGTTTGAAGCGGCTATCTGATCTTGTATAGGTACTATCACTTCTAAAACACCACGGACATCCCCTAGTTTCCAGTCATTTTTCGGAGTATCTGCGCGAGAGTTATGACAGTTTACACAAGCATCTGCTACCATAAAGTCTGGAATAGCTACACGAACAACCTCTTTACCATCAAGTCTCTCTTCCTTAGAGTATGTATCATAGTTACCGCTCTCAAACTGGGCAAGAGCTTCTTTGCCAAAACTATCAAGTTTTCTTGAAGCACGATTAGGAAATGGATAATTACTGTAGAGTTTGAGCTTTATACCATCATCACTATCAGAGATAAGAGCACTCAGATCATGAAGCATAGTTGCAGGAAGAGGTATAGTATCATCCTTATCTGCATGATCAAAGTTAATCTTCATCGTAGCATTTTTCTTCACAGGTACGACTATATTTTTTGTATAGTAAGCACGTATTTTTTTATACTGAGTAACAGTATCTGTCCCCTCTTTTATACTCTGCTTAATCATATTTTCTTCATTAATATATTTTACAGTGTATGCAATAAATACAATACTAACTATAAATCCCAAAACAACAGGTATAAAAATTTTCATCTTAATAGACAAGTTTTGATACATAACTTCCCCTCACTCAAGTGTATATAAAATAATAGTAACATAATCTATGTAAACTCAAGCTTTTTTAAATGCTAATTAAGTCTATTATATGAAATATTAATAATAACAATTACTAATTTAAGATAATATGTGTATAATACACTTATTAAAACAATAAAGGAAAATATGTTGAAGTTTATTACACCAAAATACTTGGCACCACTTTTTATTATCCCTTCTCTTGTTCATGCACTGAGTCTCTCTGAAGCTATTGTGCAGACGATAGAGACTAACCCACAAATCAGTGTTAAAAAAGAGGAGTTACTCAAACAAAAAGCTACTCTTTCTGGTGTGAAGGCAGATTACTTACCAACTGTCGACCTCTCTTACTCTGTTGGCTATGAGCGAACACATACAACTGGTAATAAACTTTTAGATACAGCTAATAATAATGGTGGTCTTCAGAACAACACAAGACAGGAGGCATCTGCTAACATTAGAGAAAACCTTTTCCGCGGTTTAGATACTATGTATGGTGTCAATCAACAAAAAGCACTTATACTCTCTTCTGGACAAGATGTAAAGAAAAGTGCAAATGCTATGGCACTACAGACAGTAAATGCTTATACAGACATCTTAAGAACTAAAGAGTTTTTAGAGATTGCACAAAACAACATGGAAGTACATAAAAAATATCTTGCACAGATAAAAGAGAAAGTAAATGCAGGAGCAGGAAGAAACTCTGACTATAAACAGACACTCTCAAGATTTGAAAATGCTCGTTCTTCACTCTATCTTGCTGAGCAAAACTATAAAAATGCCATTACTACATTTCAAAGACTATTACCAGTAAAAGCAGATGCTACAGAGCTAGAAAAACCAACTATTGATAAACTTCCAGCTACTACACTTGAAGAACTAATACAAATAGCAATGAAGAACAATCCTGATATTCATGTCTCTCAAGCAGATATCCAGTATGCAGAATCAACACTCAAAAAATCTTATGCAACATACTATCCTACAGTCGACTTAGAGGCAAATGCTTACTGGGATCAAGGGCTAAATGGTGTGAGAATAGATCCAGATACACAAGATAGAGCAAATATTCTTCTTCTTGTCAAATATAATCTTTTTAATGGTTTAAGTGACAAGTCTCTTATCCAAGCAAATCAACACTCACTCCTCAAACAAAATAGTACACTTGCAGATACTAAAAGATATGTTACTGCCTATACAACTATAGCATTTCAAACATATAACTCTGCGGCAATAAGACTAAAGTATATTGAAAAAAATATTGTGGCTACAGCGGAAACTGTTGCTGACTACCAAGAGGAGCATGATTTAGGAAGAAGAAGTTTGGTGGACCTTCTCAACATCGAACTTGAATACAACAATGCTAAAAACCGTAAAGTTACAGCAGAGTATGATCGTATTATTGCATACTATCAGATTCTTGCATATACTGGAAAGATGCTAGAAGCGATGCATGTTACAATCGAGCAGTAAACACCAAGATCCTATTTTAGAGTGTTTGGTAATCTTTACCAAACTCTATAATAGACCCTTTTCTGCTGATGCACTTGTCGCTGACTTACCAGTTGAGCCCGGTCGCCTTACACCAAAACTCTTTTCATTAGAAGATGGAGCCTCCAAATCTGCCTTTTCAAGAGCAGCAAAGAGAGCAGGATTTAGCTCTAAGTTAGTCAACTACTCATTTAAAGATATATCCCCTCTACTCCTCCCTATCATACTTATACTCAAAGATGACAAAGCATGTATTGTCACAGAGATCAGTCCAGATAGAAGCCATGTTAAAATTATCTTGCCGGATGTTGAAGAGGGTGAAAACTGGGTGGAGAGAGAAGTTTTAGAAGCCGAGTACATAAACTTCGCCTTTTTACTCAAACCACAACAGCACTTCAAAGATGCACATAAACGTATACTCAAACATGAAAAGAAGCATTGGTTTTGGGGAACACTCGCATACTCGCGAAGTATTTACACTGATGTCATAGTTGCCTCATTTCTTATAAACCTTTTTGTTATGGCTACTCCTATCTTTACACTCAACATCTATGATAGAGTTGTTCCAAATAATGCCTTAGATACTATGTGGGTTTTTGCTACTGGTATTATTGTCCTCTATGTCTTTGATATGGTTTTAAAATTTCTGCGTTCATTCTTTTTAGAAAATGCAGCTAAAAAAAGCGATATCATTATGTCTTCTATCATTTTCGAGCAGGTAATGAATCTGAAGATGTCTGAAAAACCTGGTTCAGTTGGATCCTTTGCTAGTAACCTCAAAGACTTTGACTCTATTCGTGGATTTTTTACCGCTTCTTCTGTTGCTACTATGATTGATCTTCCTTTTAGTATTATCTTTCTTGTAATTATCTATGTGATCGGTGGACCTATTGTAGCTATTCCTATTATTAGTGCCTTAATTATCTTGGTATATAGTCTTATTATACGCACTCCTATGCAAAAAAGTATTGAGAGTAGTTATGAAGAGAGTGCTAGAAAAAATGCTGTACTCATTGAATCACTCACTGCACTAGAGACCATAAAAGCACTTGGAATAAGTGGACATGCTCAGTGGAAGTGGGAAGAAGCAACAGGTGGTGTTGCGAGTAAAAGTCTTAAGTCTAAGATCCTTTCTAACTCTATCTCTACCTTTGTAAACTTTATCGTCCAACTCAATACAGTTGCTATGATTATTGGTGGTGTGTATGCTATTGGGGCAAAAGAGCTTAGTATGGGTGGTCTTATCGCAGTTGTCATGCTTGGATCGCGTATGCTCGCACCTCTTGCACAGATAGCAGCACTTATCTCAAACTTCCAGCAAACAAAAACTGCATATGAAGCTATAGATAATATTATGAACATGGATGTAGAACGCCAAGATGCAAAAAAATTCGTACAAAGACCACTTTTTAGTGGAAAAATAGAGTTTCAAAATGTAAGTTTCACCTATCCAAATAGTGACAAAAAAGTACTTGACAATGTAAGCTTTACTATCCATCCAAAAGAATCAGTAGGAATCATAGGAACAAATGGCTCAGGAAAGACAAGTATAGAGAAGCTTATACTCGGTCTTTATGAACCAGATGAGGGTTCTATACTTATTGATGGCATAGATATCAAGCAGATAGATCCAGCTGATCTTAGACATGGTATCTCTTATGTAGCCCAAGATGTTATGCTTTTTAAAGGAACACTCAAAGAGAACATAACAGTCTGTGCCCCAGATGCTAGTGATGAAGATATACTCACTGTAGCAAAACTGAGTGGCACAAAACGTTTTGTTGACATTCACCCTATGGGCTTTGATATGCCTATTGGAGAGCGTGGAGATGGACTCTCTGGTGGACAGAAGCAGTCTATCTCTATTGCACGTGCATTTATTAGTTTTGCACCTATTGTTCTTTTAGATGAACCGACCAACTCTATGGATAGTACAAGTGAGAGTAACTTCATCCGTGAACTCAAAGAGTATACAAAAGAGAGAACAACTATCCTTATCTCTCATAAAAACTCTCTACTTAGCATCACAAGTAGACTTATACTTCTTGAACAGGGAAAAATCATTATAGATGGAACAAAAGAGGAAGTTGTTAAACAACTCAGTAAACCAGCAAAAAGAGTCAGTTATGAGTCTTAAAGACAATTTTACAGACTACTCCTACAGAAAAAAGGATCTCAAAAAGCTTCGAGTCAAGTCTGATGATGATCTAGCATATATGAACTCTGTAAGTTCTGCTATGTTGATGAAAACAAACTTTACAACAAGGGCTATGCTCTGGATAGGTGCTCTATTTATCGTATGGATCATTGCATGGGCATATATGTCAGAGATCGATTCTCTTACTCGTGGACAGGGGAAAATCATCCCTTCTCACCAGTTACAAGTCGTACAAAATCTTGAGGGTGGAATAGTCATTGATATACTTGTAAAAGAGGGTCAAGAGGTCAAAAAAGGTGATATCTTAATCAAAATAGATGACACAGGGTTTGTAACAAACTACTTAGAAAATGAGTTACGTTATAATGAACTTGAAGCTAAAAGTATCCGTCTTCTTGCAGAATCTACCAACACAGAATTTACCGTTAGTGATGAGATCCTAAAAAAATCACCAGAACTCATAAAACATGAACTCTCACTCTATAAGTCAAACAAAGAGCAACTCAAAAACAATATCTTGATATATAACCGTAGACTCAACCAAAAACGAACTGAAAAGACAGAAGCAAAAGCCAAATTAGCACAACTGAAAAAAAACTATGTACTTATAAAAAAAGAAGTGGCTATCAATAAACCTTTAGTAAAAAGTGGAATAGTCTCCGAGATAGAGTTTTTACAACTTAAACGCCAAGCGAACTCTATGCATGGGGAGATGGAAGCTATACTACTCTCTATCCCGCGTTTAATCTCTGTCATAGAGGAACAAAAGAACAATATAAAAGAAGTACAACTCAAGTTTAGCAATGCGGCAAAAGAGGCTTACAATGAAGCTAAAGCAGAGATGAGTAGAATAAAAAGAACCAATGTTGCAAGAGAAGACAAGGTTCAAAGAACAGATGTCCGTTCTCCTGTAAATGGAACGATAAACAGACTCCTCGTAAACACTGTAGGGGGAATCGTAAAGCCAGGTATGGACATCGTAGAGATAGTACCTACGCAGGACACTCTTGTTGTAGAAGCAAAGATCCGTCCAGCAGATATCGCTTTTTTATATCCAGGACAAAAAGCCATAGTCAAGTTTTCTGCTTATGACTTTGCTATCTATGGATCACTTACAGGAGTACTCACACATATAAGTGCAAGTACTATAGTAGATGATATAGACAAAAAAAGTTACTATCAAGTGCGAATAAAGACAGATAAAAGCTACTTAGGGAGTGAATCACACAAACTAAAGCTCATAGTTGGGATGACAGCAGATGTAGACATCATAACAGGTAAAAAAACTGTACTGGACTACATACTCAAACCGATTTTACGTGCCACAGAAAATACACTGAGTGAGAGGTAAGAAAGCATGAAGAAAATTTTACTCTTTACAAACATGAGTTCTATACAAAAGCATTGGGAGCATTCTTTAGAAGGTAGCTTTCAAACATCCACTTTTGATGATGAGGCTCAGCTTCTTGACATACTAGCTATAGACAGACTCCCTGTAACACTCTTAGTAGATGAGTTAAGCCTAAGTGATGTAGAAGCTACACTCAATCTCTTCACAGCCTTCGAGCATGTCTCTGTTCTCCTTTTTAACTCAGTCCCAGAAGTACACCATGCAGCTTCACTCCTCAGTACTAAGATAAAAGGCTATGAAAACTCTTTTATCCATAAGACAAATCTATTAGCAATGATAACAAGTGTAGAAGATGGAAAAAACTGGCTCTTTGCAGATCTCACGAACTATATAGTCACAAAGTTTATAAATGAAGGCAACACAAAAGAGCCAGAGTTCATGCAGACACTCACACAAAAGGAGAAGGTCATCACAAAGATGATAGTAGATGGACTCAGCAACCAAGAGATAGCTGATGCACAGAAAATTGCCCTCTCAACTGTAAAGGGACATATAAAAAAGATATTTACTAAAGCAGGTATTACAGATAGAGTTGCTTTAGTTTTGAAGTGCAAGTAGAACTAACTACTTAACTTCTCTTAAAATCATCCTCAAGACGAACTATATCATCTTCACCAGTATACTCACCAACCTGAGCTTCTATAAGTACAACAGGGATCTTTCCTTGGTTCTCCAGACGATGCACTTCACCCATCTTTAT
>JALWTK010000156.1 GCA_027082875.1 Sulfurimonas sp.
TAAAAGTAAGCAGTATCCCTGCTACAAATGCACCTGCAAGTATGCTAAAGAGACTTTGAGTCGCCAGTGTATCGACACTTGCAAAAAGAGGGAGACTTATGAGACTTAAGAGGGTGAGAAGTTTAAAAAGAGTTTGTGGCATTATTATCCTATAAAACGAATGGGTTGAACCCATTTTATAGGAGAATTATAGCGTAAAATATAAGATCATAGATACTATTTCTGAGTAGGTATTTGCTCGGTATATTTACATGCTGGAAAATTACTACAGCCATAAAATTTACCAAATTTACCACTTCTTTCTTTTAAGGGACTCTCACATTTTGGACATTTTTTTATCTCTTCTTTTTCTTGAATTGGCATTATTTTACTAAGAGCTTTAATGAAGTACTTATTTTTTACATCTAGCATATACTCTTGTTCAGTAAAAGTTACTTTTTGTAGTGATAAAAGAGAATGTAAACTCTCTTTTGTTAAGTTGGCATTAATGGTTTTATTGGCTTTCCATAAAACAAAGTTACAGCCATCTACTGTTTTTGTTTTTGGGTTCCATTTATACTCTTCACATTGAAAAGTTTTATCCTTTTCTATAAGACAACTGCTACAAAGTGGACAGACTAGTTCGCAAGCATAATTTTTGTCTATGTACTCTACAAGTTTTTGTGTATACTCTCCAGCATTTTGAAGTCCTTGTTTACTTCCAAAAACCCAAAAAGCACTCTTTGCTCTTGATACAGCAACATTCATCATATTACCATCATCATTATTAGTAAAATGTACTCCACTGTAGTTCTTATCTACTGCTGGTGAAAAGATTATTATCTCTCTTTCACTACCTTGA
The DNA here is from genome assembly GCA_027082875.1 of Sulfurimonas sp. GTDB lineage: Bacteria > Campylobacterota > Campylobacteria > Campylobacterales > Sulfurimonadaceae > Sulfurimonas. Next base: position 842 of record JALWTK010000156.1, read on the forward strand.
AAAGCATGTACTGTCCCAACTAAAATCTTATCTAAGTTGTAACACGAAGCTTTTTGCAACTCTTTTGTAAGCATCTTTTTTTGATTATTAAAGGGTGTTACTATCCCAATATGTCGATGAAACTCATCAACAGAAATATTAGAATCATTATGCCTGTTATAAATATCTGTAAGTGTTGCAATATTGTTGACAAGGTATGAAACTATCTCTTTTGCCTCCATAAAGCTATTGTTGTTTTTCACCTGTGATTCAAGATTAAAAAGCTTCATAGATGGGTAGCTCTCTTTGACGTCATCGAGATACAGATTTTTTGAAAAATAGCGCACTTTAGGGATAAGTATACCCTTATAAATTATCTCATTACAGTACTCAATAATCTCATCTTTACATCTAAAATGTTCTTTAAGCCATAATGAATTTTCTTCATACTCTTTCATCTCAAAACTATTAAAGTAGGTTGCTCTATTTGCTATGGTTAAAAAGTTGGAAAATATAGCAGAATGCTCTTTTTTAAAGCTACTATAGTCTATATCTGATCGGGTATTAAGAGCTATAGATTTATCTACTATTTCATCAAATGGATAGACAGGTTCTATCTGTTTTTCATCCCCAACTATAATCATCTTTTTTGCCACAAAGAGTGAAGGAAGACCTATAGGGGCCAAAACCATTCCTGATTCATCAGATAAAACTAAGTCAAAAAATTCTCGTATAAGTGCATATTTACCATCTTGTTTATGTTTAAATGCTCCAAAAAGCGAGTGCATTGTAACTGTTATCATAGGAAAAAGTGGTGTGATGAGAAAGAGATTGTTTATATCACTTGCTAAGTTCGATCCAGCCTTCTTTTGTTCGACAACTTTATAGCCACCCTCAAAGTACTTAAGCCCATAGAGTTTATCATTTTGTTCAAGTTTATTGTCAAGTAAATCTTTTAAATCATCTCTTTTTTTTATGCTAATGTCATTGAATTTATCTTTTTTATAAATTTTGAAATCACAAGAGTTACAGTAAAAACTATAATCATCATATTCTATAGTTTCTCCACATAGAGGGCATGAGCCATTAGATGGTTTTCTCTCTAGTCTTTGTAAGTTAAGAATAAAAAAGGCTTCAAGGAGGTGCAGACTTAAAAAGAACATATCAAATCTTTCGTTTTTATCCAACTCTTCATAAGTTTTGAATAACTCGGCACTATTATCTATGGTCGTATTCATATCGTGCATTAATGTTTGCATCGAAGAAAAAAGTAATTCTACTGCCTCTTCTATAGTCTTTAGCTCTTTGTGAAAAGTCGAGTTGATATTTTTTAAGTAGCTCTCTTGCATATCTTTAAAATCTAATGCAGAGATATAATCAAATATCTTAGAAATACTTGTAAAAAGAACACCATTTTCATACTTGTTTTCGCTGTTGCGTATCTGTGGAACCACACAGTCTTCTTTGAGTAAATCTACTTTTACATCAGCTTCAAATTCTTTAAGTTTTAGCCATCTTTTATAGAGAGTATTATCACTTTTCTTAGCATCACTAAAGCCTCCTGAAATCCCCTCAATAATGTTGTTTATAGCCTGTCGCACACTTGATGTACCGAGTATGGGTTTCCCTGTATCTATGAAACTATAAGGATCTTTTTTCGCACTATCATAACTCGCTTTTGCCTTAAGAGAAATTTTTACAATATAGTCTGCAAAGATTGCTCGAAGTAGGGCTGTTTTACCAGTTCCTGGAGGTCCATTCACTGGAACTATATCCATAGCTGAGAGATAACTACTCAAGGCGAGTCTTTGAGAGAGTGTGATGGCAAATTCAGAGTTAAAAGAACCTAAATGTGTTTTTTGTAACTCTTTGAGTCTGCTTTGTGTTAAGTCTAAAGTGTTTTTCTCTGTCTGTTGAATATCTATTTTCTCAAAATATTGAGATGGATGATCAAAAAGAACTCGATTGAGTTTATCATCAGCACTAGACTCCTTCATATAAGGTATAATCGAGCTTTTATATGCTTCTAGTAGACCTTTAACAATATTGTCTTGCTCTAAGAGTTTTTCTACATTTACAAGCCCTATAAGAGATTTTTGTTCACTCTCTATCAATGTATTGAGTGTGTTTTTTGAATTTATTTTCGCTTGTAGATTTTGATGAAAGTTCTGAAGTAGGCTTTTATAACTCTCTTTGTCAGAGATTGCGATATTTGAGGCATCTATATATCTCTGCAAAATACTTATATAATATGCAAAATTTTTATTTGGGTAAGCTTTGTCTATCTCTTTATCTGCTAACTCCTCTTTAAAAGCCTGTAAATCAGTATGTTTGATAACATAGAGTTTATTAGAAGCATAGTAGTT
>JALWTK010000157.1 GCA_027082875.1 Sulfurimonas sp.
CTGAGATAGGTGAGGGTGACCTTAAAAAGATAGAGAAGCAGATGCTCTCATTTGCTAAGAAAAAGTATAAGATAGAGAAGTATGAGATCTCTATGGATGAGGCTAAGAACAAGTTTAAAGATGATCATCTTAAGCTTGCGGTAATGGAGAGAATTCAAGATGATAAAGTAAGTATCTATAAACAAGGGGAGTTTGAAGACTTATGTCGTGGTCCTCACTTGCCATCTATCGGGCTAATCCGTTACTTTAAGCTTACTAAAATAGCTGGTGCTTATCTTGGTGGTGACTCTAAGAACGAAATGCTTACTCGTATATATGGTATAGCTTTTGCAGATAAAGAGTCTCTCAAAGCACACATGGAGATGATAGCACAAGCTGAAAAACGCGACCACCGTAAACTTGGAAATGAGATGAAACTCTTTACTTTCCGTGAAGAGGTTGGGGCTGGTTTTCCTATCTGGCTTCCAGCTGGTGGGCGTTTACGTGCTCGTTTAGAGTCACTTCTTTTCAAAGCTCACCGTAAACGTGGTTATGAGCCAGTTCGTGGACCAGAGATGCTTCGTGCTGATCTTTGGAAAACTTCAGGGCATTACCAAAACTACGGCGAAAATATGTACTTCACAAATATCGATGATATTGAGTTCGGTGTAAAACCTATGAACTGTGTTGGACATATCAAAGTTTACGAGGATGAACTTCACTCTTACCGTGATCTTCCTATCAAGTACTTTGAGTATGGTGTTGTTCATCGCCACGAAATGACTGGTGCACTTCATGGACTCTTCCGTGTTCGTGAGTTTACGCAAGATGATGCACATATCTTCTGTACTGTAGATCAGATAGAAGAGCAGATCATTGAAGTTATCGACTTTGTAGATAAGATTATGACTACTTTTGGTTTTGAGTATAACATGACGATTAGTACGAAACCTGAAAAAGCTGTAGGGGATGCAGAGGTTTGGGAAAAATCTGAAGCTGCACTTGTTCGTGCTATGGAGAAACATAACCTTCCTTATACTATAGATGAGGGTGGTGGAGCTTTTTATGGTCCTAAGATTGATATTAAAATTCTTGATGCAATCGGGCGTGAGTGGCAGTGTGGAACGGTACAGTTAGATAATAACTTGCCACAGCGTTTTGAGCTTGAGTATAATGGTGAAGATAATGAAAAAATTCAACCTGTTATGATTCATCGCGCTATTTTAGGTTCATTTGAGCGTTTTATCGGAATTTTAACTGAGCACTATGCTGGTGAGTTCCCTATGTTTATAGCTCCTACACAAGTAGCGATTGTTCCTGTTGCTGAGTCTCATAAAGAATATGCTAAGCTTTTATCAGATAAACTTATTGATATTAATGCCGATAGTGAAATATATGCTAAAAATGATTCGTTGAATAAACGTATTCGTGTGGCTGAGAAAACTCGTGTTCCTATGATTGTCGTGATAGGCGATGAAGAGATAGAGAACAAGACGGTAGCAATCCGTGATAGACGTACTCGTGAGCAGTACAACCTAAGTGAAGAGGAATTCCTTAAGCTTATACAAACTAAAATAAATGAGGTAAATTTTTGAGTAAAAAAAACCGTGTAATAATGAATGATGACATTCGTGCAACAGAAGTAAGATGTAATGTAGATGGAGCAGAATCATTAGGTGTAGTATCTATTGATGAAGCTATGGAAAAAGCAAATGAGTTAGACTTAGACTTAGTTCTAATAGCACCAGATGCAAAGCCTCCTGTTGCAAAGATTATGGACTACGGTAAATATAGATACCAAGAAGAGAAGAAACTCAAAGAGCAACGTAAAAATCAAGTGAAGATTGTTGTTAAAGAGATTAAACTTTCAGTGAAGATTGCTGAAAATGATATGAACTTTAAAGTAAAACATGCACGAGAATTTTTAGAAAAAGGTTTCCATGTCAAATTCCGTGTATTTTTACGTGGTCGTGAGATGGCTCATCCTGAAGCTGGAAAAGAAGTTCTTCTCCGTGTTTGGCCGATGGTGGAAGATCTTGGTGTGATGGAAAAACCACCTAAGTTTGAAGGTCGTTACTTCAACATGTACGTTACACCTCAAAAATAGTAATAGAATAAGTTAATACTAAGTACCTGTAGAGAGTAAAATACTCTCTACTTCTCTCCTCCACTCATAATACAAATGTATAGTAAATATAATCAAATAGAATAAATGTTATAATATCATTACTCAATGAATAAAGGATATTTATGATTAGAAAAATGCCTTGGTGGCTTGGTGGAATATTTATGGCGGGATTGTTACTTTTTGCATTCTCTTATATTGGTGCGGGAAGACCTATTGGGGCATCTACTTATGTACCCTATTTTGCAGGAATTCTCTTTAATCTGGATCCAAAAGCATACCCTTATCTTCAAGAAGTACATAATGCTGGTGCATGGGAAGGTGTTATGCTTCTAGGTGCACTTACAGGTGGATTTTTAACTTCTATCTTTGTAACAAAAACATTTAAGTTTACTCTAATGCCTCCTGCTTGGAAAAAATATAAAAATAACTCTGTGAAGTCTCGTCTTATTTGGAGTTTTGTAAGTGGATTTTTACTTATTATTGGGGCTAGACTTGCTGGAGGGTGTACAAGTGGACACTTTTTGAGTGGCATGAGTCAAGGTGCGATAAGCAGTATGATTTTTGGTGGAGTAGTTTTAGTGACTCTTCTTATAACTGGAAAATTATTTTACAAAAGTGAGGCAGATGATGCTAGATAGAATATTAAGTATATTTACAACAGTTGGACAAGAGCCTCATGGTTCAGTATGGATAGTACTTCTTATAGGATTTATTTTTGGTGTTATTGTACAATATACTCGTGTTGCAGAGTTTGAAAAAATTGCAGGTTTTGCAATGCTAAAAGATACAGTAGTCCCTAAGATGCTCTTTTTGGCTATAGGATTAGCAAGTATTGGTCTATTTGTTATGGTTGAAATGGGCTATGCTGAGTATCACATTAAGCCTGTCATCCTTGGTGGACTTATTGTTGGTGGCATTTTATTTGGTATAGGGATGGCTATTTTTGGAAAGTGTCCGGGAACGGGTCCAGTCTCTATTGCTGAGGGAAGAATAGATGTTATGGTAGGTGCTGCTGGAGGAATCTTTGGTGGACTTTTTTTCACTCTTTATTATGATAAATTTAAAATGATTATGGG
>JALWTK010000158.1 GCA_027082875.1 Sulfurimonas sp.
GTTTTTTCTTTGCAACAGCCATATTAACCGCTGCATCATACTGAATAGGGCCTTCTATAAGAAGCTCTTTCTCTTTGATTTTGACTATCTTAGTCGCTTCTCTCACCTTCTCTACATCTGCCCCACTCCCACTCTCACCCGTAGAGTAAGAGAGCATCGCCACCTTTGGTTCTATGCCAAAGGCTGAGGCTGTTCTCGCTGAAGCTAAGGCTATATCTGCCAAAGTTTCTGCATCTGGGTCTTGATTTACCGCACAATCTCCATACACTAGTACTTGTGTAGGCATACACATAAAGAAAACACTAGAGACAACTGAAACATCCTTGGTCGTTTTGATGATCTGCAAGGCTGGACGAATAGTATCACCAGTGGAGTGAATAGCTCCACTCACCATACCATCAGCATACCCTAACTGCACCATCATAGTAGCAAAGTAGTTTTCATGTGTCATAGCATCCACTGCACCCTCCATACTTAAGCCCTTCTCTTTACGCATCTCATAAAAATTAGCTACAAACTCTTCTGTCAAAGTCGACTTTTTATGGTCTATTATAGTCGCATTTGAGAGATTAATTCCTAAACGCAGGTAGTGCTCTTTGAGCTCTACCTCATCACCAAGAAGTATAATATCTGCAACTCCACGATGCAGAACTATTTCAGCTGCCCTTAATATTCTCTCATCACTACTCTCTGGAAGTACAATTTTCTTTTTATTTGCGCTTGCGGTATCAAAAAGTTTATACTCAAACATTATAGGGGTCATTACAGTAGTCTTTGCATTCGCTATCTTTTTTTCTATATAGGCAGTATCTACATTTGCATTAAAAAGTCCCAAAGATAGTGCTATTTTACGATGAGAGTCTACGCGAATCCTAGAGTGAATTTTTCCTAGGGCATGGGCAGTTTTATAGGTATCCATTTTTACACTTAGTATAGGAATACTAAAAGTATCAAGTCCACTTATAAGCTTTTCAATATTTGGATGTGCTTTCATATCAAATGGAAATACTATACAGGAGATATTCGGATAAGCCTTAGAGTACAGAGCCCCAAGTAAACCTAATATAATATCTGATCTATCCGCAGGAACAACAATAAGGTCATCTTCTTCTATCTGTTCAAGGAAATTATCTAGAGTAAGTGCTGCGATTTTAATAGCTCGTATACTTCTAGTATGATCCTCTTTTGCAAGAAAGTGTGTCTTAGCCCCCAGTGACTCGATAACATCCTGAATACTTAAAAGACTCAACTCTTCTACCTCACTAAGTAGATATGTAGTAAACTCATAATCTTTTATCTTCTTTTCTAAGGCAACATACTTCTTATACTCTAGTCGGTTCACAATAGTTGCAAAGTGAGAGCATCCCTCATCACAAAGAGTTTCATTTTCTATCTTTATACTTTCAAAAACTTCTTTGGCACTATCTTCTTTCGCATTTATAACATTTATATAAGAAGCCCCAAAATTTTTCGCTATCTTTACATTGATATCGAAGTTAATATTTGAGTTGAGAAAAGAGAGTCTGATACCTTCACAAAGTACAAAGTCATACTCTTTTTCTAGCTTTTTAAATTTGTTAAGTATCTCTTTTATCAGCTGATCTGTTCTGTTTGATGCTATCATATCTTCTACATAAGCTACATCAAAACCATACATATCCTCATACTCCATATCGAGGTTATAGCGCTCTTTCATAAAAAGAATATCTCCATCAGGAATATCTTTATTAAATATTATAGGGCGAAAAAATGCAACACGATGCAAGTTACGTTTGAGGATTTCCATCATGCCCATGGAGACAAAGAGCATCCCAGCATTGACCTCTTGTGCAGATATAAAAAGAGACTTTATTTTCAAGTTTGTGCCTTTGTATTTAATGTAGTATAATTCTAGCAAAAAAATGAGTAATTATGTGTATATGTGGACTAGATAAAGAGTTTGAAGAGTGTTGTGGGGCAATTTTAGCACATAAACATGAGGCAAAGACACCCGAAGAGTTAATGCGAAGTCGTTACACTGCTTATGTAAAATCAGATGCAAGGTATCTACTGCTAAGTACAGTTAAAGAAAATCAATATCCAGATGATCTTGAACTCATAGAGGATTTCTCCTCGCAAGTCGATTGGCTCAAGCTAGATGTCCTAAAAACTCTAGGTGACACAGTAGAATTCAAAGCCTACTACAGAGATAAAGAGCAAATCCAAGTACTCCATGAAACAAGTAACTTTATCCAAGAAGATGGCGTTTGGAAGTATAAAGATGGAGAACTCTATAACTCGAAGATAGAGAGAAATGAATCTTGTCCTTGTGGAAGTGGCAAGAAATATAAAAAGTGCTGTGCGAAGTAACTTAACTAGCACGCACCTCTTTTAAAAACACAAAACTTTTTTTACTAAAGCCATTTTTCTCATAAAATTTGTGAGCACTCTCGCATTGTAACCCAGAAGAGAGTACGATATTTTCACACATAGCAGTTTTGGCATAGACTTCTAAATAGTCAAGCATCTCATAACCATAATTTTGTGATCTATACTCTTTATCTGTCACAAGATCAAAAACATAGAGATGGCGTTTATGGTAAAAGTTTGTCTGTACTGCTACCCCCGCATAGGTGATAAGTTTCTCTCTCTCAAAAAGCCCTATCATCTTATAGTTCATCTCTCTCATATCATAGACCAAGTCATCAAACTCTTTAAAACTAAGGTTTACTCGTAACTGAACAAGCACCTCATATATAGTGTCAAGCTCTTTTAAACTCATCTCTCTAATCTGCATATTTTCCTACTAGTTCTCAATATTATTTCTTATTTTACTTGAATTTAGTTACAATAGAGAATAATAAAATTTTCTTATAAGGTAAAATCATGAACAACAGTGTAACCGTGACTGACAACAGAACGGGAAAAAGTTATGACTTTAAGATTTTAGATGGGACACGTGGTCCTAGTGTCGTAGACATCTCTAGCTTTTATGCAAATACCGGAATGTTTACTTTTGATAATGGTTATACTTCTACGGCGAGTTGTACCTCTGCTATTACCTTTATAGATGGGGTAAAAGGAGAACTGCGTTACCGTGGTATAGAGATAGAAAAACTCGCCAAAGAGAACAGCTATCTTGATGTTTGCTATCTTTTACTCAACG
>JALWTK010000159.1 GCA_027082875.1 Sulfurimonas sp.
ACTATCTCAACAAACTCATGGATAGGCTACACTCCTCTTTTTTATGCTCAAGAGAAAGGCTACTTAGATAAACTACATATCAAACTTATAACTACAGTTTCTCTTGCACACTCTGCAAAACTCTATCTTATCCGTCGCTCAGACATCACAACTATGACACAGCATGAGTATAATACTATAAAAGATGTAGAACCTACATTCAGACCTATCATCCTCATAGATAGATCTAATGGGGGAGATATGATACTTGCTAACAGAAGCATAAAAGCACTCCAAAAAAGTAAAAAAATCACCGCTTACCTTGAGATAGGTTCCATAAATAGAGAACTTCTTGAGAGATTTATAAAAGAGTATCATTTAGATATAAAAAAATTTAAGTTTATCAATAAGGATCAGGCTCAGATTGCTGATGTGCATTACACAAAAGAGAATCCTATCTTGATCGTTACCTATACGCCATACAATGCTAAACTACTCAAAAGTGGTTTTAAAGAGATAGCATCCACTCGAGATATTCATGACTTAATGGTTATTGATGCGATGGGTACGAATCAAGAGACTCTACATAACAATAGAAAAAGACTTTTAGAACTCAAAAAAGTTATTGATAAATCAATACAAGAGATACAAGAAAACCCAAAAGAGGCCTATACTCTCACAAACAAATATTTAGACAATATCTCTTATGCAGAGTATCAAAGTTCTATGAAATCTATTAAGTGGATTGATCATCCCTCTTCTGAGCTTCTTCACCAGCTACAAAAGATTTCTTATACAAAGAGTCTCTTATGAGAAAAACATTCTCCATAAAAGCTTTTTTAGTTTTTATTTTTGTTCTTCTTTTTATCGGTGTTTCTGGTATTTTTTACAACTACTATTTGTATTCTACAGATACTATTACAAAACTATTTATCTCCAACTTTCAAAAAAATGTGCTTAATCTCCAGCATACGATGGATGACAATGATGACCCCTCTTATGGTCAGGTTAAAGCAGATATAGATGAAAAAGTATCTCTTAGTAAGAGTATCAATGATGTCCATATCTTTAGTGATAAGCAAAAACTCCTTTACTCTACAAGTCGAGATATTTTTTCTTTTACGAATGAACACTGCATCCCAATGTCTCAACTCAATGATATAAATATCTTTTCAACTGAGTGTTACTCCTTTAAAACACTTCGATATAGTGGTCTAAAGAGTATTCATGATGATGTCTTTTTGCATATGTCTCAGAAGTATCTTAACTCACTACTTAGAGATCAACAAATTGTCATGATGCAGATTTTTATCATCACAACTCTTATTGTAAGTTTGCTTATCTGGTATCTTACGAGAAAATATATATCTCAACCCCTTAGTAGATTAAGAGAATTTGCCTACTACCATGATAAGGTGCCAAAAAATATGTCAATTACTGAACTTGAGAGTATAAGATATTCACTTGACATTACTTTTAAACGCTTAGAAAGGGAACAAAAAGAACTTTATAAACTCTCCACCAAGGATCCCCTTTCAGGTCTTTACAATAGACTTAGTCTTACTGAAAAAGTAGAGTGGCTCATAGCAAATAATAAGCGCACAAAAACACAGTTTGCACTTCTCTTTTTTGACCTAGATAATTTTAAAAATATCAATGACACGATGGGACACAATATCGGAGATAAAGCACTACAATATACATCAAAGATACTGCTTGACTCTATCAGAGAAACAGATTTTGCTTCTAGAATTGGAGGAGATGAGTTTGTTATAGTGATACCTGATCTTGATGCTGAGTCAAAAGCCTTAGAAGTTATTAATCGTATTCAACACAAGATGCTACAAGCTTTTCAAACAGATAAATATAAGTACTACCTTACAGCAAGTATAGGGATAGCTACCTTTCCAAAAGATGGAGAAGATATACATGAACTTCTCAAAAATGCAGACATAGCAATGTACAAAGCAAAAGAACTTGGAAAAAATTCCTACCATTTCTTTACAGAGGAACTTAATACTCTCGTACATGAGCATAGTAACATGCAAAACTTACTAATTGAAGCATATGACAATAATTACTTTGAACTTTATTACCAGCCAAAGACAGATATTACAAGTAAAAAAGTTGTCGCATGTGAAGCACTCATAAGGCTGATACATCCAGAACATGGACTTATCCCTCCTGATGCATTTATTTCTATTGCAGAAGAAACAAGTTTTATTATTAAACTTGGTGAGTGGATTATTGATACAGCTGTGAAACAGATTAAAAAGTGGGAGGAGACCCCCTATAAAGATATCATTATCTCCATAAATGTCTCAGCAAAGCAGTTTCAAGATAGTAATTTTTTAGAAAAACTTGACAAAAAAACCCAAGATATTGACCGTTCAAAACTTGATATTGAGCTAACAGAATCAGTATTTGTAGATAATTTCGATCAAAAAAATCTTCTACTTGGACAGATAAAAGATCTTGGGTTTACACTCTCTCTTGATGACTTTGGAACTGGATACTCTTCTCTCTCTTATCTCAAGGAAATCCCTTTTGACACTCTTAAGATTGACAAGGCTTTCATAGATGACCTTGAAAAAGAGAATGGTGCAGAGTTTGTGAAGATGATTATACAGATAGCTCACATGTTCAACCTTGAAGTTGTGGCTGAGGGAGTAGAGACTGAAGAGCAACGTGCTTTTCTTCAAACACTCTCTTGTGATTTATATCAGGGATACCTCTGCTCCAAGCCAGTTCCTGTAAAGCAATTTGAAGAGTTAATCTAATCTCAATACAAGTTTTAGTATAATCTCTTAAATTATTTAAGTGGACTACAATGATAAACTATCAAGCTATAAAACCCCTCCTTTTCAAACTCCAACCTGAGACTGCTCACCATGTAGCAGAGACGGTTCTTCGTCTGCCAAATATCTGCCAGATTCCTTTTAACTTTTTTCTAGAATCTCATTTCATCAACGACAAAATTTTACACCAAGAGATTTTTGGTCGTACTTTTTTCAACCCTATTGGTCTTGGTGCTGGTTTTGATAAAAATGCGACTATGATTCGTGGTATACAGACTCTTGGTTTTGGTTTTACTGAGATTGGGACTGTGACACCTAAACCACAAGCAGGAAACCCTAAACCTCGTATGTTTCGCCACATAGAAGA
>JALWTK010000160.1 GCA_027082875.1 Sulfurimonas sp.
AACCAAAGCATCTTGGGGAAGTTTATGGAAAGAAAGTTTATATTTGCGGAGGGCATTATAATCAAAGATGAGCTTTGTAGCACCATGTTTGAGAACAGGTATAGTACTTACATCTACTCCATGTAAAACTCTAAGAGCGATCTTTGACATCGCTTCACCTTGATAGTATCCACCTATAACACTTCCGCCGACAATCCCATTACCTATGTTAAACTTCAAAAGACAGAAGACGGGAACACTTGAGTGCTCTGCTATAAGTTTTCCTATTTTTTCATAAGTAAAGTATTGTCCATTTTTATCTTTGAAATAGACTCCGAGTATAACGATGGTATCATCCGAGAGCTTCTCAAGATATTTTTGCAAGTCATCGATTGAGAGATTTGGTGCAAAAAGTATATGCTGTTTTACCCCTTGTAAATCTTTTTTAATAGTTTTTGTCCAAGCTCTTCCTGTTGTAAGATAGTCATTAATTATTAAAACATTTTTGGTTTTTGGTTTGAGTTTGAGTGCAACTTTGAGTGTATCTTTTACATCAAATTCTTCTGCGACACCTGTAAATTTATCTAAGCCTTTTATATCTTTATCTTTAAAAAAATTGACCCCACAAAAAACGACAGGTACATCGCCAAAAAGCTTGTTTCTATTTTTTCGTAAAAAATCAAAAGCATTATTATCACTCGCTAAAATCAAGTCAAAATGAATATTTTTATACTTAAGAGCATAGAGTATTTTAAGGTCATCGAGATACTTTTTTGTGAAGATTCTCTTTGTATCCATATATTCCCTATGAATAATATAAGCATTTTTTTGTGGTTCTAAAACATCATCAACAGCTTTGTCAATATTTCTTTCCCAACTCATAGAAGGATTATAAGAGTGGAGAAGTAAAATATGTTTTTTGTGAAAAGTAAGGGTTTGTGCAGACAAAGAGAGTGTAAAGAGTAGAAGACACAATAACTTATAAGGCATCTACACTCTCCACTATTTTTTTAGAGAATTATTATAGCGAATATATCTTTAATCTCTTTAATATTCTAACCATTCACCATCTCTTCAAGTTTTGCAACTACAGAAGGATCTTCTAGTGTTGAGATATCTTGAGTGATTTTCTCACCCTTGGCGATAGTACGTAAGATACGACGCATGATTTTTCCTGAACGAGTTTTAGGAAGTCCTGATGCAAAAACCATGTCATCACAGATAGCGATATTTCCTATCTCTTTTTTGATAACAGAGTTAATAGCTTTTACTTCAGCAACTTCATCAGCTATACCCTCATCAGACTTAAGAACGATGTATGCGAAGATACCTTCACCTTTAAGTTCATGTGGTTTACCAACAACTGCAACTTCTGCTACATTTGAGTGTTTTTTGATGGCTGCTTCTACCTCAGCAGTTCCCATTCTATGCCCACTTACATTGATAACATCATCCGTTCGACCTGTAATAGTGATATAACCATCTTCATCATATCTTGCACCATCACCTGTAAAATAAACAGCTTTGCCATCTTTTGTGACATCGCCATAGTAGGATTTAACATATCTCTCTTCATCACCCCAAACGCCACGAATTTGCGCAGGCCAAGGCTTCGTGATACACATATAACCAGTCTCACCAACTTCAGTTTTCTCTCCAGTAGCAGGGTCTAAAATCTCAGCGATAATCCCAGGAAGTGGAAGTGTCGCACAAGCAGGCTTAATAGGTGTAGCACCTGGAAGTGGAGAAACTATATGTCCACCAGTTTCAGTTTGCCAGTATGTATCTACGATAGCACATTTAGAGTTACCAACCTCCTCGTAGTACCACTTCCAAGCAGGAGGATCGATAGGCTCACCAACTGTTCCAAGAACTTTAAGGCTTGAAAGGTCATACTTTTTAGGCTCCTCTTCACCCATTTTGTGTAAAACACGAATAGCCGTTGGAGCAGTATAGAACTGATTTATTCTATGATTTTCAACCATCGCCCAAGGGCGACCAGCATCAGGGTGAGTGATAACACCTTCAAACATTACTGTAGTAGCCCCCATTGCAAGTGGACCATAAACGATATAAGTATGCCCAGTAATCCAACCAACATCGGCAGTACACCAGTAAGTGTCATTCTCTTTAACATCAAAAACCCACTCCATAGTCATCTGTGCCCAAAGAATGTATCCAGCAGAGTTATGCTGAACACCTTTTGGTTTACCAGTAGAGCCTGATGTGTAAAGTAAAAAGAGAGGATCTTCAGAGTCCATAACTTCCGCTTCACATATAGCTGACTTGTCTTTGATAAGTTCGTTATAAGAGTAGTCACGACCAGACTTCCAAGTTACTTCTTCGTTATTACGCTCGATAACTAGAACTTTTTCAACTGGCGTTTCACCTTCAAGTGCTGCATCTACAACAGGCTTAAGCATATATGGCTTCTCTTTTCTAAAAGCACCATCAGCAGTGATAACCACCTTAGCCTCAGCATCTTCGATACGGTCTTTAAGAGCTTCACTAGAAAATCCACCAAATACGATGGAGTGAATAGCTCCAATACGAGCACAAGCAAGCATCGCATAAGCAGCTTCTGGAATCATCGGCATATAGATAACAACACGGTCACCCTTAACAACACCAAAGTCTTCTTTAAGAAGGTTAGCAAATCTATTTACATTTTTGTAAAGGTCAAGGTATGTAATAGTCTGAACATCACCACGATCTCCTTCAAAGATAATAGCCGCTTTATTTTTACGTGTATCTAAGTGACGGTCTATACACTGAGCGGCTACATTTAGCTTCCCACCATCAAACCACTTCACAAAAGGAGCTTTTGACTCATCAAGAACATTTGTAAATGGCTCTATCCAATCTATCTTCTCTTTTGCAGCATCACCCCAAAAGCCTTCATAATCATTCATGGCTTTTTTTTGAAGTGCATTATATGCATCCATACTACCTATTCTTGCATCTTTAGCAAACTCTGGGTTTGGTTGAAATATCTGTTTTGACATATTTACTACCTCTTTTATAATTTATTAATTGAGAAAATTATATCTCATGAAAATTATTATTTCCTTGAAGATAAAATTTCATTTATATTTAAATATTATTTAAGTCTATTATTTCACACTTTCAATCATAATGTAAACAAATA
>JALWTK010000161.1 GCA_027082875.1 Sulfurimonas sp.
CCATCAATAGTAGACCAATCAAGCTCTTTCGTCATCTCATAAATAGTATGAGCAAGCTCAAAACCAGGCATCACATAATCAACAATCAAAAAGTTAGGAAAAACTTTTTCAATATCTCTCTTGCCATTCACAGAGTTCGAGATAGTAACAATAGCATCAGCATGTGTATGATCAACAAACTTAAAAGGGATAAGTGCATGTAAGATAGCTTCAACTGAAGGATTTGGTGCATCTTTGTCTAGCATCGCTGCTTTTTGAGTACTTACCATATCACTATCACTCAGGTTTTCGAGCTTCGCCATCTCTAAAAGAGTATTCATCTTCACAGGAGAAAAACCCTCTGCTTTGATGCTTGCTAAATCCCAGCCACTTCCCTTAACAAAAAGAATCTCTTCTCCATCTACCTCGGACTTTACAGAAGTGTTTCCTCCACCGTGCAGTACAAGCTCACAATTTTTTCCTAAAAGGTTAGAAGTATAGACACGAAGATCTAAGTCTGTTACACATTTTTCTGCTTTATTTACATTGTATAAATTTTTCATCTCTTATCCTAAAACTTCAAGTTCATCAGAGTATTTATCATCACAAAAAGGCTCATACGATGACTTATAAACTGCATAATGTGCTGAAGCTTTGTGCCCATCAAGTGCTGCTTCATTTTCCCAAGTCTCTACTGCCATAAAACGGCGAGGCTCCTTCTCATAGTGAAAAATCTCATAAAAAAGACAACCCTTTTCTGCTTTACTAGGAATAACCATGGCAGATAAAAGCTCTTTCATCTTTGCCTCATCACCCTCTTTTGCTATAAATGTTACACTTTTTGTTATTGTCATAATTATTGCCCCTTTTTTATTCTTCATTTTTATTATAGCAAAGTTTCTATATAATAATGAAATTAGAGGAGAAACATTGGATTTACTACGTGAGATAGAGGATGTAATAGAAAGAAATGGATCGGACTTTGAGCTCTCAAAGCTCTTTAAGCACTACATAAAAGAGTACAAAGAGTCACTTGCTTTACTTTTTGAGAAAAACCAGGGTAAAGATTTCCTTGTTCGTCATACTCGTAAACTTGACTCTATCATCGCACTCATGTATAAAATAGTCCTTCGCCGTGTTTTTGGGGACTATATTCCTATGCGAAACTCTGTGCCTATAGCGGTCATTGCTCTTGGAAGTTATGGGCGGGAACAGCTCTGTGTTCATAGTGACATTGACTTACTTATAGCTTATGAAGATGTAGAAGGTTATGAGGTAAAACTCATCATTGAAAAGCTCTTCTATCTTGCCATGGATGCCGGGCTCAAACTCGGTCACCGTGTGCATGAGACTAATGATCTCTTTCGAGCAGCTAACGAAGACCTTACTATTCGAACCTCTCTAATGGAGTCTCGCCTCATCATTGGTTCGAACTTCACTTGGCAAGCGACACAAAGAGAGCTCACAAAAATCCGTCTCTTTGAGCAAAAAGAGTTTTTAATAGCAAAGGTGCAAGAGGCACAAATAAGACGTAAGAAGTATCCTATCTCTATGGAACCAAACATAAAAGAGTCTGTAGGTGGTCTTCGTGATACCCAACTCCTTTTTTGGATTGCCCATACTATATATGGTGTTTCAAACATCAAGGATCTTGTTGGCATTGTTTATGAAGAGAGTTCTTATAATGAGTATAGAACTGCCCTAGAATTGCTCTTTCGTGTACGAAGTGCCCTGCATCTCATCAATGGTAAACAAGAAGACACTCTGCGTTTAGAATATATACCAACTGTAGCACAGATGCTTGGTTTTAGTGAGCAAAAAAAGTTTTCTGCTAAGGTTCTTGAAGCAGGATGGAGAATAGACAACTTCACTCGTATCTTTACAAAAAAGATGATTCGCCCTTACCTTTATGATACATCTATGATCAAAGAGTTACGTAAGAACAGACTCCAAAAAGGAATCTATGAACTCTCTGGTCGTATCTATATCTCTTACAACCAGAAGTTTAGTAACATCAACCAACTTCTTGAACTTTTAGTTTCACTTCCTGATGCTGTGTATCACTTTGATTCTGGAGTTTTAAGTAAGTTTACTTACACAAAAATTGCTCAACCATTAAGTCTTAAAACCTTAGCACTCCTAAAAAAGATTTTACAAAAAAAGTATACCTTTCATTTTCTCAAACTCTTCTACGATGCGGGGATTTTGGCAGAGCTTTTTGAAAACTTCAAAAAAGTACTCCACCTTCCACAGTTTGATGGCTACCATCACTATCCTGTAGATATTCACTCTATCGAATGTATACGAGCACTAGAGAACATCAAAGAGCCTTTTATCGATGCTCTCTATCAAGAACTCTCCGCTGATGAAAAACTTCTTGTGAAGATAGCAGTGCTCTTTCATGACACAGGGAAAGGTCGTAAACAGGATCACTCTGAAGTGGGGGCAAAACTTATATTACCATTTTTACGGGATATGAAAATGAGTGAGGATTTACAGAGTCGTGGTGCTACACTTGTTAAACAGCATATACTTATGAGTAGTGTCGCGTTTAAAGAAAATATATATAATGAAAAGACACTCTATAAATTTATGTCTAAAATAAATGACATCAAAAACCTTAACATGCTCTACATCTTAACCTATGCCGATATCAATGGTGTGGGTGGAGAAACATATAACTCTTTTAATGCAAAACTCCTTCTTGACCTCTACAAAAGTGCTCTGGAAGTGGCACAAAATAGTAACCGCATTACAGATGCAAAAAAACGTCTCATCATTGAAAATCGGGTAAGAAATCTTGATGCTTTTAAAGAGTTACCGCGTTTCATACAAAAAAAGATACTTTCAATCGAGTCTAACCTTTTCTTTTTCAAACATACACCTCTAGATATTTTAGAAATTGTAAAACTTGCGAGAGAGACAGAGGAGTACCGTTTCACTACAAAAAATAAGAACTCTCTCACTATAGAGATTTATAGAAAAATTCCACTCAACCTTGGCTACCTTCTCGGTTCCCTTTCTCATCTCAGTGTTGCAAGTATGGAAATATTTACCCTCTTTGATGACATTAAGTACTTCAAAATAGATTTTATGCAGAATGTAGATGGAAATGAACTCATAGAAGTAGAAGAAAAAATAGATGCTGCCTTTGATATGGACAGAGAAGTAAGCTACAAAAATGTCGAGATTAAACGCGAAGAAATAACAATAGATTGTGATCACTCTTTAACTCATGCAGAGATACTTGTCCATACTAAAAACCAAAGTGGGCTCATTGCTTATATGATGTACTGTTTTGAAGAGTTAGGTATAAATATAGTCTCAGCAAAAATCCACTCAAGTAAATATAAAGTCAGAGATAGCTTTTTAATGGACAAAAATGCCAATATATGTAATAATGTTGAAAATATTTATGAGATGTTAGTCAAATAAGGGAAATATATGTGCGGAATCGTTGGTTATCTAGGACAAAAAAATTCTAAAGAGATTTTACTTGGTGGGCTTAAGGAGCTTGAATACAGAGGGTATGACAGTGCTGGAATTGCAGTGCTTCAAGATGGAAAGTTTGAGAGTTTTAAAGCTATTGGCAAGCTTATAAACCTAGAGGAAAAGACAAAAAATTTTGTCACAGATAAGTTTTCTATAGGTATAGGGCATACTCGCTGGGCAACACATGGAAAACCAACAGAACTCAATGCACACCCACACATAGGGAGTGAATCTTATGTTGTTCACAATGGTATCATCGAAAACTATGCAGCACTCAAAACAGAGCTACTCAAAGATGGCATCACTTTTTTAAGTCAAACTGATACTGAAGTCATCGTACACCAGTTTGAAAAAAATCTCAAAATTACAAAATCATCATTTGAAGCCTTTAAAAAAACCATCTCACAACTTGAAGGTGCTTATGCAATACTTCTCGTAACAAAAGGAAAAGAGAAAACTATCTTTTTTGCAAAAAATGGAAGTCCTATGCTTGTTGGAGTAAATGCAGAAAATGAGAAGTACTTTGCCTCTTCAGACACTCCTCTTATAGGTCACTGTACAGATGTGAACTACTTCGAAGATGGTGACTATGGCTATGTAACACCAGATGAACTAGCGATTTTTAGTAAAGATGGTAAAAAACAAGAACCTAAGTTTACAAAACTCTCTACAAACAAACTTTCTGCACAAAAGGACGGATTTCGATTTTTTATGGAAAAAGAGATTTATGAGCAGGTAGATGTGATCGCTGATACTCTTCTTGGTCGTCTTCATGATAATGAAGTGCTATTTGATGAACTTGATCCTACTCTCTTTGAGGGCATAAATGAGATTAAACTCTGTGCTTGTGGAACATCTTATCACTCTGCACTTACTGCTACTTACCTTTTTGAACGCTACTCAAAGATAAAAACAAGTATAGAAGTTGCTTCTGAGTTTAGATACCGTTCTCCTATTATGAGTAAAGACACTCTCTTTGTAGTTATTTCTCAAAGTGGCGAGACTGCAGATACACTAGAGACTCTTAAAATGGCAAAGGCTGCTGGACTCAAAACTCTTGTCATCTGTAATGTAGACAACTCTTCTATGGTACGTTTAGCTGATGCTTGTATCCTAACTCGTGCTGGTGTAGAAAAAGGTGTTGCTTCGACAAAAGCTTTTGCTACACAGGTAACAGTTTTTTGGATGCTTTCACTCTACCTTGCAAAAAAGAACAAAGCACTCTCAAATGAAGAGATTGCAAGACAAATAACACTACTTCGCGAAGTACCAGCGTCTGTAAAAGTGAGTGATGATATGCATGAGCGTATCAAACGTCTCTCTAAACGCTACCTCCATGGACACGGTTTCTTCTTTATAGGTCGAGATGTTTTTTATCCACTTGCATTAGAAGGAGCTTTAAAACTAAAAGAGATATCTTATCTTCATGCTGAGGGTTATCCTAGTGGAGAGATGAAACATGGACCTATCGCCTTAGCCGATCCTGAGCTTTTTACTATTGCCCTCCTTCCTCAACACCTACTCTATGATAAAGCAAAGTCAAATGTAGAAGAGCTGAGTGCTAGAGATAGTACTATCTGTGCCATTAGTGCAGTAGAGTTTGACAAGGCTGATGACTTTATAGCTATAAATAAGTGTAAAGATTATATGCTAGAATTTTTTGAGATGATGGTTGCCGTTCAGGTGCTCTCACTCGAAATTTCTGTTCGTCTTGGCAATGATGTAGATATGCCAAGAAATCTTGCAAAAAGTGTTACTGTAGAGTAATACTTTTTCACTATGCCTAAAATAAACTATATTTTTTCTTTCAATTTTAATTAATCTAGCTATAATCATAAGTAAAATTCATACTACAAAGTGATACTCATGCAAACAAAACATAAACTCCTTTTTATTGTTACCTTAATGCTCTTACTTCTTGGAGCGGCCACGACTATAAATGTTGGTCTTAACTTTAGAGAATACTCTATCAAGAGTGCAAAAGAAAAAGCAAAGATGGTTGCAGCTGTTGTCAAAGATGGACTTACAGCCCACATGGTAAATGGAGTAATGGATAAACGCCAATACTTTTTAGATCAAATATCTATCAATAACGAACCTGTAAAAGAGTTATGGATTATGAGATCACAGAGTGTTATAAAACAGTATGGAAAAGGTTTTACAAATGAATCTGTAAGAGATGCACTAGACAAAGAAGCTCTTGCTACAGGTAAAACAGTAAGTAAAATAACAGAAGACACACATAGTATATACCTAAGAATGACTATTCCTTATAAGGCCATCGTTACAAACAGTAGTGCAAAATGCCTCTCATGCCATAATGTAAATGCTGGTGATACACTAGGGGCCATCAGTATGAAGTTTGATATGACAAACATTAGAAGTGATGGGCTTTTAACTATTCTCAAAATAATTGGACTCAATCTTCTCTTTATCATTGTAGTACTTTATCTTATTAATAAATATATAACTCCCTATATGGATCTATTCTCCAATATGCAGATAGGAATTAAGAAGGCCTATAGTGGGGATTTCACACATGAGTTTGAGACAAGTGTCCAGGGAGATGGGAAACAGATAGCCTTAGAGATGAATGAACTCTTTAAGAAGATGCAGGGTACCTTTGGAGATATTAAGTTCAACCTTGCGACCTTTATTCCTCAAGGAGTACAAGATACAAAAGATCCACTTCAAGAGGCGAAAGATATTATCAAAGAGCTCTCTGATATATATAAGTTCAAAAAAACCATTGAGCTTGACACTAGCAAAGATGTTGTATATAGCCGAATAGTTGATGTCTTGACACAGAAGTATGAACTAAAAAACTTCTCTTTTTACGAGGTAGATATACAT
Organism: Sulfurimonas sp.; assembly: GCA_027082875.1. Lineage (GTDB taxonomy): Bacteria > Campylobacterota > Campylobacteria > Campylobacterales > Sulfurimonadaceae > Sulfurimonas. The sequence continues at coordinate 6,325 of JALWTK010000161.1, forward strand.
GCAGATACAAGAAAACTTATTTATATATCTCAGGGAGATAGTATCTGCCATGACTATGTAGATGAAAAAGCATCTTTATGTAGAGCACATAGAACAAAGACTGATGTTATATCTACAGACTTTGTAGATGTCTGTAAAGAGTGTGTTGCTAATGATCTTCACTATGTATGTTTTCCATTTAGTATCAACGAAGATAATGCTCTTATTTTATCCATCACTACAAAAAGTAAATCTGAGGTCAATAAAATCAACCAACAACTGCCAAGCATTAAGAACTATCTCGAAGCGGCAAAACCAGTAATAGAGAGTCGTATACTTATGGCAAAACTTCGTGATACTTCTCTTCGTGATGGAATGACCAAACTTTATAATAGAAGATTTTTAGAAGAATTTATAGATACTGTGATGAAACAAGCAGTACGAGGTAATGAAACATATAGTATTATGATGCTAGATATCGACTTCTTTAAAATGGTGAATGATACATATGGTCATGATGTAGGAGATAAAGTTATAGTATCTCTTGCAAAAATACTGAATGAGAGTATCCGAGAATCTGACCTTGCTATTCGCTACGGAGGAGAGGAATTTGTAATTATGCTCCATAATGCTGATGAAGAAGGTGCACAAATGGTTGCACAAAAGATTCATGATGCCTTTGGAGCTCTCAAGTTTACTGTTGAGGGTGGACAGGTTATGCAAAAAACTATCAGCATTGGTATAGCAAAGTTTCCTACAGATGGAGACACAGTATGGAAAACTATCAAGTTTGCCGATACAGCACTCTATGTTGCCAAGACAACTGGACGAGATAAAATAGTACGATATGTTCCAGAGATGAGTGAAAATGATGGGCTAAGATAGCCTTTTATTTGTAAGTTTTAGAGGGAAAAAGAGGAGAAAGAAGTACCCAGAAAGTTCTGGATACTTAGAGACGAAGTGACTGATTAACTACAGCCACATCCACCGCCACTTGAGGCAGGAGCCGCTTGGCTACCACCAGTTGAACAAGCTGATACACCTGGAGGTGTAGTAGGCTGAACACTTTGGTTATCAACTCCACCATTAGCATTGATCTCTTCAATCGTTGCCCAGATAGAAGCTGCTGCTGCTGCAAAACGCTTCGCAGACTCAGAAGTTGGTGCAGAGAAAGTAACAGGTTTACCTTCATCTCCACCAGTTCTTACAGCTGGCTCGATTGGAATCTCCGCAATGATTTCAGTGTCGAACTCTTTTGCCATTGGCGTTGAAGTTCCCTTACCAAAGATATCGTACTCAACACCAGTATCAGGTGCGATAAATCCACTCATGTTCTCAATAATTCCAGCTATAGGAATATTGAGTTTTTTGAACATATCTAGTGAACGACGTGAGTCATCTAAAGATACAGACTGTGGAGTAGTTACTGTTAAACCAGCAGTTACGGGAACTGACTGAGCAAGAGTAAGCTGAGCATCACCTGTACCCGGTGGCATATCGATAACTAGACAGTCTAACTCTGACCATAAAATGTCACGTAAGAACTGCTCGATAGCCTTCATAATCATAGCACCACGCCAGATTAAAGATTGACCCTCTTCCATTAGTGAACCCATTGACATCATCTCGATACCGTAAGCTTTAATAGGAAGGACTTTATTACCATTTACTTCAGGTTTCACATCTGCAACACCCATCATACGAGGTACATTTGGACCATAGATATCTGCATCTAAGAGACCAACTTTAAGTCCTTGAGCTGCAAGAGCGATAGCAATATTTACTGATGTAGTTGATTTACCAACGCCACCTTTTCCTGAACTTACCATAAGGAAGTTCTTTACTTGTGGTGCAATATTTTTACCGTGAGAAGAAGACTCTTTAGGCATTTGAGGTGCTTGAACATGGCAGTTTACTGCTGTAGCTCCTGCGGATTTGAGAGCTTCAGTAGCCTCATCTGTTATCTGCTGTGCAACTTCTGGTGCACTTGATGTGATATCTACAGTAAAACTCACTGCAGTTCCATCAATATTTATATCTTTTACAAAACCAAAAGTTACGATATCCTTAGTAAATCCTGGATACATTACTTTTGAAAGTGCTGATTTTACAATTTCTTCAGTCATATAATTTTTTCCTTTATTTAAAATTTTCTATATTTCGAAATATATCATATCTAAATAAGACAAATATTGTCCTAATTAGGTGTATCTTTTTCTTAAGCTTAGTTTTAAGCTATAGCTGATGCTTCTTCTTTCTCTTTTGACTCATCAATAATTCTCTGAATTCCTTCAGGATTATCCATAATCTCTTGAGTAATTTTGTAAGAACAAAATTTTGGTCCACACATAGAACAGAACTCTGCCTCTTTAAATACATCCTGAGGAAGTGTCTCATCATGGTACTCACGAGCACGGTCGCCATCGAGAGCTAAATCAAACTGCTTTTCCCAGTCAAATGTATAACGAGCATCACTCATAGCATCATCAACATCTCTAGCACCCTTGCGACCTCTAGCGATGTCTGCAGCGTGAGCGGCGATCTTGTAAGCGATGATACCTTCACGAACATCATCAGCATTTGGAAGACCCAAGTGCTCTTTTGGTGTTACATAACATAACATAGAAGCACCGTGCCATCCACCAACAGCTGCACCAATAGCAGAAGAGATATGATCATATCCGGCTGCGATATCAGTTACGAGTGGCCCTAAGATATAAAAAGGTGCTTCATGACAAAGCTCTCTTTGGATCTTCATGTTACGCTCGATCTGGTTGATAGGCACATGCCCTGGACCTTCGATCATAACTTGAACATCTTTTTCCCAAGCTCTTAATGTAAGCTCACCAAGAACTTTAAGCTCACCTAGTTGTGCATCATCACTCGCATCAGCTAAACAACCTGGACGAAGTGAATCACCTAGAGAAAGAGAAACATCATACTTTGCACAGATATCTAAGATATCATCAAACGCAGTGTAAAAAGGGTTTTCTCTATGGTAGTGCATCATCCATGCAGCCATTAAAGAACCACCACGAGAAACGATACCCATCTTACGTTTTGCCACCTTAGGCATAGTCTCTAAAAGGAAACCTGCATGAATAGTAAAGTAAGAAACACCCTGCTTTGCTTGACGCTCTAAAACATCTAACATTACTTCTATAGTAAGGTCTTCGATGTTGTTACCAACATCATGAAGGATTTGATAAATTGGCACAGTTCCGATCGGAATAGCCGATGCACCGATAACTGCCTTACGAATCTCATCGAGATCTCCACCAGTTGAAAGATCCATCGCTGTATCTGCCTTATACTTTTGAGAAACTTTCATCTTCTCAACTTCATCTTCTATATCAGCAGCGATTGCAGATGAACCGATGTTGGCGTTTATCTTACACTTACTTGCGATTCCTATAGCCATCGGCTCTAATGAAGTGTGATTTACATTCGCAGGAATAATCATACGTCCACGAGCAACTTCACTACGGACAAGCTCTGGAGACAGTTCTTCAACTTTAGCGACATACTCCATCTCACCCGTAATAATGCCCTGTTTCGCATAATACATCTGTGTTCTTACAGCGTCATTTTCACGCTCTTTTAGCCATGCAGCTCTCATAGTTTCTCCTAAAATTATCTTTATAATCAATTTGTATAGTGGCAATATAATCAAATAAAGTTAATCTAAGCTAAAGTTCATAGCCTGACTTTATAATTTAGCTAAATATGGGTAAAAGACAAGATAACTCTAATCTCGTGTTATTGTACTTTTCAACTTTGCTAACCTATTATACTCATGTTCAAGTTTAACATGCTCATCATATAGAGTATCAATCTTTGGTACAGCTACTAGGGCTAGTACTTTAGCCATATACTCAGCTATATAATCATACTGAGTGTTATAGCCAATAAATATCTGAAGTATACTTGCAAGAAATTTGTGAAAAAAGAGTTTGATAAAAGTCCATATGCTCCTTGTACTTTTTTTCTCTTCTTGTATATATTTCTCAAACTCTTCTCTTTTTTGTGCCGATTCACTAAGTGTCGCTATAAGCATTTTAGAGGTGTACTCATTTATATAAAGTTTTGCACTACTCTTCACCTTGGTCATTAGCTCTTTATAGGCAGAAGTTTTATAGTCTTTCATCGACTTTTCATCTTCATCAGTCATCGTATTAAGCATACCAAAAGTAATCATTTTCTCATCCTCCACTTTTTGAATATAGACAGACTTAGGGGGAGGAGGATTCCCTTGAAGTAAGGAGAGTATGGAAGATGAAGGGTTTTTATAGTTTGAAAAAATATCTAAATAACTTGATAATGCTATGACATAGTTAATTATTCCCTTAGAATTCACCATCAAGGCATGTAAATTAATCAGATCTCTTTTCATAATTTCAGTAGCTAAGTTTTCTTTTTTTATGGACTCTAAATATTTTATATAACTTACTGAGATAGAAATAAATACACTTATCTTTTCCAACTTAGTATCTTTTTTCTCTAATTTTTCTAAACTTGATTTTGAAAAAATATCTGCACTCTTTAAGTAGAGAGGTAAAATCTCTTCAAAATCATCTTTTATCTTTTTTTGAGTAGCATTATTTTCATAATCATTTAAAGAAATTGCATTCTTGTTGGAGAAATGAGCATAAAAATCATCCTCATAAGTAGTATTTATTTTTTGCAGTAATTCTATGTTAGAAGCATTGAGAGTAAGGCTAATCATGAGAATAAAAAGTAGTTTATTTAACATCCATATCCCCAAGATAACCACCAAAACCTAAGAATGTTACAAGCCCAAGGAAAATAAAAAACCATCCAACGACTCTCTTATGTTTATCCATAAAACGAGTATATCTGTCTACCCCATACAACTTCTGTGACAGTTCTCTGTACAGTGGATAATCCTCTTTAAATAAATATTTAAAAATAGACTCATCATTAAGAGTTAAAATCCCTAAAGATAACATCATAACAGGTGAAAAGATAAAAACAATAGATTCTCTTACGAAAGAAGGGGACAACTCTCCTCCCTGAAGGTATGTATATAAAAGATAGAAGCTAAAAACAACTGATGAAGGTAAAAAAACAATCTTTGCTGTATATTGCCTACCTCTCCTTATAAGTTGTTCATTTTCTAGTGCCTCAGCCTTTTTTACTTCCTCTTGCCATGAAGCAGGATATAAACGGTGTAAATATTTTAGCAAAGGCTCTAAGAGTACACCAAATAGCAGTAATCCTATAAATAAAGGCTGAGTAAACAACCACCATAAATCTTCCCAACTACTCATTATTCTTCATATACCATGCAGGTATATCCTCTTGTAAAATCTTAAAATTAATATTCATAAATTATAGCTCCTAGTTACTCTTACAAATTTGCTCTGCAAAAGAGTGGACATCTTCTTTAGTGTTTGAAATTATAGTTATAAGTAGATGTGTTTTACGATGATAGAGTGAAGTACTATATTTATATCTATCTTCACTGTTCGTAGCTATAGTATAGTTTTTGCAGTTACTAAATACTTTTGAATATTTAGCCGAAATAAATCCAAGTTTTATATCATTAAAAGCATAACTATATTCAAACTCAATAAGTAATATGCCATCTTTAATTCTATATGATTGTCCATCTTCTTCAACTTTATTTGGTACAAATGTTGCACTATATTTACTTAAAAAAGGTTTCTGAAGTCTTATGCCTTCAACTTCTACCACAGAGCCTTGAAAAAATCCTAATAAATCAGCAGTTGCCAAAAGCCCCACTATCCAAACTATAATGGTGTCGCGTTTAGTAACAACAAGTTTCATATTCAATCCCCTAATCCTTTTAAATTTTTATTCGTACCACTTGATATTTTTATACTTCTTCATTCCAAAAAAGGCAGTGGTT
>JALWTK010000162.1 GCA_027082875.1 Sulfurimonas sp.
TGGAGAGATTATTAGTGGAGATATTAATGACAGAGAGCTACTTTCTCGTTTAGAGAGTGATTATAAGTTTGATTATATCTTTCATGAAGCTGCTATTTCTGATACGACAGTCCTAGAACAGGATCTTATGATTAAGACAAATATAAATGCTTATAAAGATTTATTAAATTTAGCAGTTACACATAATGCAAATATGATATATGCCTCAAGTGCTGCCACATATGGTAATGCAGAGTCTCCTCAATGTGTAGGGAGAGAAGCCCCAAATAATGTCTATGGTTTCTCAAAACTCTCTATGGACCATCTCTCTCGTGAGTATATGAAAAAAGAGAGTATCTCAATCGTAGGACTACGTTACTTTAATGCTTATGGAGCAGGGGAGTATTTTAAAAACAGTACTGCTTCTATGGTGTTACAGTTTGGGCATCAGTTACTTGCAGGAAAAAATCCTCGACTTTTTGAAGATAGCGATAAAATTCTCCGTGACTTTATTTACATTGGGGATATTATTCAAGCAAATATCAAAGCTATGGAGCCAAAAGAGAGTGGCATCTATAATGTAGGAACAGGTAAAGCAAGAAGTTTTCAAGATATCGTTGATATCTTACAAAAAGAGTTAGGGACAGAGCTTGTATGTGAATATATTTTAAATCCTTTTATCGGCTCTTATCAGTTTCACACGGAAGCGGATATCACTACTACAAGAGAAGCTCTTGGGTATGAGCCCTCTTTTGAGATGGAAGATGGGATAAAAGCTTATGTTGGTGAGATTAAGAGAGTATATGAGACAGAAGTGAAAAAATAGATGCAGATTTTTAAAGCTTCTAAACCAAATATTTTAGTCCTTGGTGACCTAATGATAGATCACTATCTTTGGGGCTCATGTGAGCGCATCAGTCCAGAAGCACCAGTTCAAGTAGTGGACATTGCAAAAGAAACAACAGTTCTTGGTGGGGCTGGAAATGTTATTAACAACCTTAATACTTTGGGTGCAAATGTAAGTGTTGCTAGTGTGATAGGGGATGATGATAACGGTGTAGAACTTCTTAAAATGCTTGCAAATATAGGAGTAGATAGTAAAAATATTATCACTCAAAAGAGTCGTAAAACTTCTAAAAAAAGCCGTGTTATCGCTGTGAGCCAGCAGATTATTCGTTACGACAAAGAGAGTAAAGAAGAGATAACATCTACATCAGTAGAGACTATCATGAACTCACTAAAGAGTAGTATGGACTCTTATGATATTCTTATACTTTCCGACTATGGAAAAGGAGTACTTACAGGGGTACTGTGCCAAGGTGTGATAAAACTTGCAAAGAAGCATAGCGTCAAAGTACTTGTAGATCCAAAAGGAAGTGACTTTAGTAAGTATAGAGGAGCATATCTTCTAACTCCAAATAAAAAAGAAGCTATTTTAGCAACTGGTTTAGAAATAGATACTTCTGAGAGTTTAGAACTTGCTCTCGAGCAGTTAAAAAAAGAGTGTGAGCTAGGTGTCTCTCTTATTACTCTCTCCGAAGATGGTATAGCTACCTTAGATAAAGAGGTAGAGATTTTTCCTACTGTTGCTAAAGAAGTTTTTGATGTAACTGGAGCTGGTGATACTGTCATCGCTTCTATAGCATTTGCACTGAGTTGTGAGAAAAGTATCCAAGAGAGTGCTGCGTTTGCTAACCTTGCTGCGGGTGTTGTTGTAGGTAAGATAGGAAGTGCTACTGTTACCTTAGAAGAGATAGAAGATTATGAAGCTAGTCTACATAAAAGCACTTCTGATGCTCACATAAAAAGTTTTGATGATATTCATGCTGTTATAGATAGAGCTCGCACAAGCGGTAAAAAAATAGTCTTTACAAATGGCTGTTTTGATATATTGCATGTTGGGCATGTAAAATACTTGCAGATTGCTAAGAGTTTTGGTGATATATTGATAGTAGGACTTAACTCTGATACTTCAGTTTCACGTTTGAAGGGTCCAAGTAGACCAGTAAATATTGCCGAGGATAGAGCTTATTTACTCGCGGCACTAGAGGCGGTTGATTTTGTAGTACCCTTTGAAGATGATACACCCTATGAACTTATAAAAATGATAGTGCCTGATGTACTTGTTAAAGGTGGAGACTACGAAGGTAAAAATGTTGTCGGAACAGAGTTTGCTTCTGAGTTAAAGCTTGTTGACTTTGTAGATGGTAAAAGTACAACAAAAACTATTCAAAAAATTCAAGGATCCTTATGTTAAAAAAGATAACACTACTTCTAGCAACATCGCTTTCCCTCTTTGCACTACACACAGCAGAGCTTAATATCAATCAAAAAGATTTAGAGGTAGGTGTGAAGTTCGATATCGGACAGTTTAATGATAATGTAGAGCCTCAAACTATGTTTGCAGGTATGAAAATGTTAATTCCTGACACGAGTAACTCATCAGATACTTTAAGTTCGATAGATCCTTATTTTGAGGGTAACTTTATGATTATACGACCTGTTGGAGATGCTGGATTGAGCTTAGGTGTTGGTTTTAAACTTAACTATACTCAAGTAGATAATAAGTCTTTTATGTCTCTACCAGTAGGGATTGAAGCTTCTTATGAACTTCCATTTCCCGATCTTATTCCGATGTTTGTAGAAGCAAATGTTTACTATGCACCACAAGTTCTGAGCTTTTTAGATGCAAAAGACTATGTAGAGTATAGAATAAACTATAATATCGAGATGATTCAAAATGTTCGTCTCAATATTGGCTATAGAAATATGAGTACAAACTACTTTAATCAGGGTAATCTCAATTATAATGATTCATTTAATTTAGGTGTTAGGATAGGTTTTTAATCTCTTTTATAACTTCAGTAGCTGTAATGTTTTTCATACATTCGTGATGTCCTAAGGGACACTCGCGTTTCATACAGGGGCTACACTCCATCTCTTTTCTCACGATAACACTTTTCTCATTTTTCCACTGTGAAGTCTCTTTATATTTTGTCGGTCCAAATATCGCCACAGTAGGCACTTGGTAAGCTGCTGCAACATGCATAGGTCCACTATCATTCGTGATGAAGAGTGAACATCCTGCGATATTTGCACACAGAGA
>JALWTK010000163.1 GCA_027082875.1 Sulfurimonas sp.
ACCTACTAGCAGAGGGTGCGATAAAAGAGAACATAGATATCTTACTCACAGACTCCACAGAAGCAGAAGCAGTAAAACTCTTCTCAAACACTTACCTAGCTATGAGAGTTTCATTTTTTAATGAACTAGACTCTTATGCAGAGACTCATGGTTTAAATAGTAAACAGATCATAGAAGGTGTAGGACTAGATCCTCGTATAGGTACACACTACAATAACCCAAGCTTTGGATATGGTGGCTACTGTCTACCAAAAGATACCAAACAACTCAGAGCAAACTATAAAGATGTACCAAGTAATATCATAGGTGCCATAGTAGACTCCAATACTACTAGAAAAGACTTTATAGCAGATAGCATCATAAGACAACTCAACAACACTCTTACAAACCCACATACATCTCAAAAGACTGTAGGTGTATATAGACTTGTTATGAAGTCAGGAAGTGATAACTTTAGAGCATCAGCTATACAAGGCATCATGAAACGTATAAAAGCTAAAGGTATAGAAGTAGTGATCTATGAGCCTGTAATGCAAGAAGATGAGTTCTTTAACTCTAAAGTCATAAAAGATCTAGAAGAGTTTAAAAAGATAAGTGATGTCATAGTAGCAAATAGATTTGAGACTGTGCTTGAAGATGTTAAAGAGAAGATATATACCCGGGATATATTTAATAGTGATAGTTAAGGACTTAAAAGATGGGAATTGTTCAATTTCAAACTTTAGAAAATAAGCTAATTAAACATAATGATAAATTAGTTTTATTGGATAAGGATGTTGCAGAATTATATAATATAGAACCTAAAAAGTTAAGACAACAACTTAAAAGGAATATTGACAAATTCCCTGAAGATTATGCTTACCAATTAAATGAAAAAGAACTTGATATTATGGTGTCACAAAATGTGACCCCTTCAAAACAATCTTTTGGCGGTAGCTTGCCATATGTATTTACAGAAAAAGGTTTATATATGGTTGCTACTATTTTAAAGAGTAAGCAAGCACTTAATGCAACTTTTACAATTATAGAAACATTTTCCAAAGTTAAAGAACTTTCAAGAAATATAAATAGCATTATGAAAACAACAGATGAAGAAGTACAAAAAGCATTAGCACAAAAGTCAAATAAGATTTTAGAAGAGATTATAGATATGGAACCAGACATATTAGAAGATGACGAAGATGGTGAGGTAGTAGAAACTACAACAAAATTTGAATTCAATTTAGGCTTTGCTAAAGTTAGTAGAAGTATTAAGAAAATTAAAAGTCATTCATGAAAATACTCTCTCAAATCCAACAAGGTGAGAACCAAACACAAGAAGAATTTGATATAATGACTTCATATATAGATAGCATAGGAGAAAGTAAGTGAGACTCAGTAGTAGTGAACTTAAGGTACTAAAAAGTAAACTTTACTCTCTTTCAGACAGTGCAAAACTTTATCTATTTGGAAGCCGTGTTGATGATACAAAAAAAGGTGGTGACATTGATTTACTCATTATTGATGATACTCTCAGTAAAAAAGATCTGAGATTACTTAGAGTTGACTTTTTTAAACACTTTGGTGAACAAAAGCTAGATATAGTACTAGACAATGGAGAACTAAAAACTCCTTTTGTAAGGCATATTTTTCAAAGGGCGATCTTACTATGATGAAAGAAAAATTACTTTTAGATAAACAGCTTCTTGAAAAGCAGTTGTTTTGGATTGATATTTCTTATAAAGAATGTGTAAAGATAGGTATCAAAGACAAATATAGTGTAGATGAGTTTGGTAAATTTGAAACTTTATGTAGTAGATACTCAAGAGGGATAGACTTCTTAATAAGAAAGATATTTAGAACACTTGATGAGTATGAGTTTGAAAACCAAGGTACACTTGTAGATGTTGTGAACAATGCACATAAAAGAGGACTATTTGAGAGTGTAGATGATTTAAGAATCATGAAAGATGTTCGCAATACTATTGTACATGAGTACATTGAAGATGAATTAGTAGAAGTATTTGAAGAGGTTCTTGAGTATACTGCACAACTCATACAAATCATAAACACTACATTGAAATATATACAAGAACATAAATAATGAATATACTACCTCAAATCCAACAAGGTGAAAACCAAACAACTGAGTTTAAAACTACTTTTCAAAAAGAGGTTATAGAGTCTGTTGTGGCGTTTGCAAATGCTAAAGGTGGGAAAGTATTTATAGGTGTATCTGATGATGGGAAGGTTCTTGGTGTAGAGATACAAAAAGAGAGTCTGCAAAACTGGGTAAACCAGATAAAAACGACTACTCAACCTAGTATAATAGTAGACATAGAAGAACTCACACTGAAAAGTAAAACAGTTGTGGTAATTAAAGTGAACGAATACCCAGTAAAACCAATAAGCTATAAAAATAGATACTTTGTAAGAAAAGCAAACTCTAACCATCTAATGAATATGATGGAAATATCAAATATGCACCTACAATCATTACAACTTTCTTGGGATGCTTACCCAAGTAATGATACTAAACTAGAAGATTTAGATACAGAAAAAATAGATAGTTTTTTTAAAAGAGTAAATGAAAAGGGAAGATTTAAACTCACTGGCACAAGAAAAGAGAACCTTCAAAAACTTAACCTTTTAAAAGAACTACAGCCTACGAATGCAGCTCAGATCCTCTTTGCAAAAGAGATGCGACTTTATAGTGTGCATATCGGTAGGTTTAAAACACCTTCTATGATCATAGATGATAGGATGATCCAGACAACTCTTTTTGAAGCAGTAGAAGAGGTGATGAACTTCATACTTACACATATGAAAGTTGCTTTTGAGTTCACAGGGAAAGTAGAGAGAACAGAGATCTTTGAGTATCCGCAAAAGGCATTAAGAGAGATAGTGCTAAACGCGATAGTGCATAGAGACTATACCAGTCCTATAGATGTACAGATAAAGATATTTGATAACAGTATCACTATCTTTAATCCTGGAAAACTCTATGGAGATATAACGATAGAAGATCTTCATACCGATAGCTACCAATCTCAAGCAAGAAATAAGCTCATA
>JALWTK010000164.1 GCA_027082875.1 Sulfurimonas sp.
GCTTTCCACCTCTTAGCACTCGCAAAGAGTGAATCCGCAAAAAATGTCAGAGTTGGCGTTCCGACCAAAGATGCCAGATGATATGTTCCAGTAGAGGTACTCACAAAAAGCTTACACTGACTGATAAGCTTCGCAAAATATACAAGCCCATCCAAAGAGAGATAAAAGACAATATCTTCACCTGCAAATCTATCCTGCATTGCTTCATAAAGCTCTTTTTCATCAGGACCAAAGCTCATCATCACTTGGTATGTTTTTTGTAACAAAAGGTTTCTTATAAGGTTTTCATACTCATTGAGTGTAAGATTTGCATCGCTAGAACCACCAAAACCTACATGAAAAACTACTATCTCTTTTTCTATATCATTGTTCATGCAAAAAATATCATAGACTTTTTTTGCATCATCAAAAGTCAAAAGGGGCTGAGGGTATGTAGTGTTCATTGTCGAAAAAAGCTCTTTTGCCAGTTCGATGTTATACTCAAACTCTGCCATCTTCACTTCACTACGTCGCTGCTTGATTCTATCTGTATAAAAAATCTGTGCTATTTTTGTAGCAGGAGCTATAGTTTTAGGGATTCGAGCCAAGTACTGTGCAAACGCCACTCGTGTATTAGAAAAGAGTGTGACAGAAGCATCTATATTCTGTTCTTTTATCTTTGAAGCGAGCCAGAAAATTGACTCTTCCTCTCTATCTACTATGATTTCATCTATGAAATCACAACTTTTTGCGAGTGTAACATTGAGTGGAGCTATGCAGACAACTATTTTATTCTCTGGATTATGCTGTTTGAGCAGATAGATAGAGGGGAGTGCTGTTATAAAATCACCGAGTTTGTCATTTCGCACTATTAATATATTCATTTTGCACTGTCCATTGCTTTTTTATTGATTTATTTTACCTGAAAATGGCTATAATTGCACTTATGAAAGAACCTTTTAACTGGGATAATTACTCCGACCAACCAGCACTACTCAAAGATAGAGAGTACAAAAAGATGATGCGTAAACGCCAGCTTCCATCACTTCTGAAAACTCTGCTCACGGCTATAGTTATACTTCCCGTCTCTCTTATTGCCATGCCTTTTGTCAAACGAAAAACTATTAAACAAGAGGAATTTATCTCTTTGGGTGTGGATTTTCAAAGAGAACCAGAAGTAAGCCTAGAACTTCTTCAAGATTTAGGTGTTAAAAATATTCTCCTGCGTTTCAAACTCTGGGAGATGCAGAGCTTAGAGGAGTTAGCAAGCTTTATAGAACAAAACCAAGAGAGAAATATCACTCTTAAGATACTTCAAGACAGAGAACATATCGAAAATTTATCACTTTTAAGAGCAGACTTAAGCATTATATTTGAGAGGCTAGGCGAAAGTGTCAACACTTATGAGATAGGTTCTACAATCAACCGTGCAAAGTGGGGATTTTTCTCTGTTGATGAGTATAGTCGCTTTTATCAAGTGGCGTTTACTCTCAAAAAAGAGAAGTTCCCTACTCTCACACTTATTGGGAGTGGTATTATAGACTTTGAGTATCACTTCACAGCACATACCCTCTTTAACTTTTTTGCATACAAGTATGATGGCATATCTAGCTTACTCTATGTAGATAGACGCGGTGCCCCAGAAAATACACAGCTTGGTTTCGCACTCTCGGATAAGATAGCATGGCTAAGTACTATGGTCTGGCTCTCCCCAAAAACAGCCAATAAAATCCATATCACAGAAGTAAACTGGCCTCTTCAAGGTACAGCACCCTTCGCACCTACAAGTGAAAAAGAATGTGTATCAGAGCAGGAGTATGCAAACTATATGTTGCGTTATTATCTTCTCGCATTCGCCTCACAGCAGATAGACTCTGTCTCTTGGCACCAGCTTATAGCTCCAGGATATGGACTCGTGGACAACAGAGATGGCATAATAACGAAGTACATAGCTTTTGAGACTTTTAAGTATATGTTACAAATATTAAAACATGCACAGTTTTTACGTCTTGACATCAAACGTAACTACTACATACTGCAATGCTTGGTAAACGATAAACTCCTACAAATTCATTGGTCACTTATAGATACAACACTACAGAATGAAGAGTTCTTTAATGTTTACGATCGAGATGGAAATCCACTCACTACAAAAACTTTAGAGATAACAGGAAAACCTACATACATTTACATAAAAGATGCGGTACAATAATCTTATGAAAATATTAATTATTTTACCAAACTGGCTCGGTGATGCAGTGATGGCTACTCCGGCAATAGAGCTTTTAGCACAAAACTATCCATCTGCACGATTTACCTTTGTTGGAAGTTATGCAAGTATAGAAGCTCTCAAGTACTATCCACTCTGCGAGAGAGCTATCATAGATGAAACAAAAAAAGCCTCTTCGCGTTTAGTCGCTACCTATAAACTAGCAAAAGAGTTAGGTGAGTTCTCCTTAGCAGTAAGTTTTAGAAACCAGATACACTCCTCGCTACTTCTTCGTTTCACAAACACAGTCCTATGTATAGCTCGTGCTTCTTGGCACTCAAGACTGCTACTCTCGCACACTCCTAATATAAAGACAAATAAACATTTAGTAGAGCAGTATAGTGAATTAGCCATGATAAATTGCGATAATTTTGATGGAAAATCTCCATCACTCAAACTCCATATAAAGCCAAATAGTTTTGATAAATCTACTTTAGGTATAAATGCAGGAGCGACTTATGGCAGTGCAAAACGCTGGTATCCTGAGCGTTTTGCAGAAGTGGCAGCAGAATACAAAAATGAGTATGACATTTTAATCTTTGGTGGACCAAATGAAGTAGAGATGGCACAGGAGATAGAAGATAACCTCATCAAACTTGGTGTCACTAACTTCACAAACATCGCAGGAAAAACAGATATAGAATCTCTGTGTGCAAATATCGCAGGATGTTCACTCTTCATCACGAATGATAGTGGACCTATGCATGTTGCAGCAGCTTACCAAGTGCCTACTGTGGCGATATTTGGACCGACAAAATATAAAGAGACTT
>JALWTK010000165.1 GCA_027082875.1 Sulfurimonas sp.
ATCTCAAGAAGCATATCCTCATAACTTTTTTTATGATAAAGCATATTGTTAATCCACATACTCACACACTCTACCAACACAGCACTCTTCTGCATCTTTATAATACTTGCCAAAGACAAAGGCTCTTCAACTGTTACAAAATCAGAGCTACGATTTTGCTTATGTAGCTCTATCTTCTGAGCCATCTCTTCATCTATAAACTCTGTTGTTGCCAAGTAAATAGGCTTTTGTATTGCTAAACCAAGTGTGTACTTTTCGGCCTGAGTAGACTTACCACTCTTAATGCCACCTATAAATAGTGCTTTCATAGTGAAATTATAGCGACACTATCACTATTTTCGCTATTATTACACTATAAAATTTATTAAGGGCAAAAATGTTAACTATTTCATCTTTTTTACAACTCTTAAAAGAGTCTTTTCGTGATCTCTTGCCTATCATACTTGTTATCATGTTTTTCCAACTTGCTATCATCCAGAGTGTCCCAGAAAACTGGCTCTCTACGGCCATAGGTTTAGCCATTGTTGGTGTGGGTCTTGCCGTCTTTTTACTCGGCCTTGAGGTAGGTATCTTTCCAGTTGGAGAGGGTCTAGCCTCTGATTTTGCCAGAAAAGGCTCTACAAAGTGGATAGTTATTTTTGCTTTTATGATTGGTTTTGGTACAACTATCGCCGAGCCTGCCCTCATAGTTATTGCCCAAAAGGCTGCGAGTATTAGTGCTGGAAGGATTGATGCCAATACACTTAGAGGTGTAGTGGCGTTTAGTGTTGGGTTTGCCATCGTTCTTGGTGTTTGGCGCATCATCAAAGGACATCCTATCCACTACTATATCATTAGTGGCTACATCATGGTGGTAAGTGCTACTATGTTTGCTCCTCGTGAGATTATTGGGCTTGCTTATGACCTTGGTGGGGTAACTACTTCTACAGTCACTGTACCACTTGTAGCAGCTCTTGGAATAGGTCTTGCCTCTACTATTAAAGGGAGGAACCCTGTTCTTGATGGTTTCGGCCTCATTGCCTTTGCCTCTCTAACACCGATGATCTTTGTACAGTTTTATGGTATCGTGGTCTACAACTTCGTAGAACCCTCAGCGATAGTACATATCACACCTATCACAGATACTGTCGCAATTAAAAATGCTACCTCATTTGACTTTAACCTCGTAGATGTACTCTTAGGTCTTTTTGGTGTTATGATGGATGTTCTTCCTATCTTAGCAGTTATACTTTTCTTTCAGTATATCATCCTCAAAAAACCAATAGACAATCTCAAAAATGTCATCATCGGTTTTGCTTTAGTTATCTTAGGACTTGATGCCTTTATAGTCGGTCTAGAGATGGGTCTTTTCTCTGTTGGCGAGACTATGGCATTAGAGCTAACAAAGTATGACAACAACATTATTATCTACTCTTTTGGTTTCCTCATAGGGTTCTCTACAACTATGGCAGAGCCTTCTCTTACGGCTATCGCTAGAAAAGCAAAAGAGATTAGTGATGGCAAGATAAACGACTTCGTACTGCGTTTGTTTGTTGCTCTTGGTGTGGCAATCGGAATCTCTTTAGGTGCTTATCGTATTGTAGTTGGTGGTGAGATAGTTTACTACATCATGGCTGGATATATATTCGTTATCGCATTAACATTTGTAGCACCTAAGTACATCATCCCTATCGCTTATGATAGTGGTGGAGTAACTACTTCAACTGTTACAGTACCACTTGTAGCGGCACTAGGACTAGGACTTGCTACAAATATACCAGGACGTGACCCTCTTATAGATGGTTTTGGGCTTATCGCATTTGCTTCACTTTTTCCTATGATTACAGTTATGCTTTACGGGATCATCACGGACAAAATGGGTGTTAAGGGTGAACAGGAGAAAGAGCAACTCCACATGGATGAACTCCGCCATGCCATCGAAGATGTGCACAACATGGAACTCTCAACTATAAATATTCATGGAACAGATAAACGCCACTCCTACTATATGCCTTTTTCTGCTGTACATGTCATAGTCCCATCAGAGAAGGAAGAAGCTGCTCTTGTAGCCGCTCGTGATGCAGGCGCTCGTGGTGTTACTATCACAAAAGCACATGGTATGGGCTTAAAAAAGTTGGAAAATCTTTTCAATAGACTTCACGAGGGAGAAACAGACTCTCAGCTAATGTTTATCACTCAAACATCTAAAGTAGATGCTATCATCAAGGCAATAGTTGATGAACTCGACATTACAGGAGAGGGAGCAGGAATAGCCTACTCTCATCCTATCTCACACCTTAAGGGTTTAACACTTAAACTAGACGACCTCTAAAAAAGATCGCTATAGTCATACTTCACTGGATCGATGTATAACTTACTTCCAACAGTGATAATTCTCTCATCACTACTTGCTTTTTTCATAAACCTTTTTTTAATCTTCGAACTTTTTTTCTCTGAAAGTTTTTTGCTTTTAAGATACTTTTTCAATGAAATAGGTTCTGAACTCTCTTCTTCTACTTCAACTATCTCTACAGTTTCAGTTATCTCTTCTTTAACACTCTGGGGTGCTTGAGTAAGCATAAACTGAGTAGCTAAAGTGTTGAGTACTTGCTTGAGTTGTGCATCCTTATCTTTATAGATCTGCTCTATCTTTTGGCGTTCTTCTATGAGCATCTGCTCTTTTTGATCTCTAAGAGTTCTCGTTTCACCCTCAAGCTTTTCTACTCTTGCTTGAAGTTTATCATTTTGCTCTTGAAGGAGTTTATAGTAGCGTTCATCATTGCTAGAGTTTCTTGGTGCTGCTGTTGCTTTTGCTCTAGGCTTCACAACTCTTGCATCTCCTACTTTGACAAGCTTCACACCCTCTTCTACAACTACCTCAAGTGAACCACGACGTATACGATTATGAATAGCCTCTTTTGAGACACCAAAGTGTTTTGCTGCGGCTTCTATGCTTAACTTTTTCATCGCTATCTCATGTTCTCAAAAACTAGAGGAGCATCCCAATCACCCTCGCGAACCATCTTCATAAC
>JALWTK010000166.1 GCA_027082875.1 Sulfurimonas sp.
CTGAGGTCTGTGCATTTTGTGCGACTTCAGTGATGCGAGTGGACTCTACCCCTAGAGTCTGAAGTTGTACTTCTGCTGCACTGAGGCTTGTCGCTGCCAATGCAGAGAGTAAAATTCTTTTTTTCATTTCATAACCTTAAACTTTCAAATTATAAAATAATATTAAAAGAGTGTTACATTAGTGTTAAAAAATGAGCTTAAAGGGTCACCTTTGTATTTTCTAGTGGTGCTGGTAGTGGTTTAGAGAAGAGATAGCCTTGTGCATACTCTACACCCATCTCTTGTAAGAGAAGTGCTACCTCTTTTGTTTCTACAAATTCGGCAACATTTTGCATCTTCATTCCAGATGTAAAGTTATGAATTGTTTGTGCAATATGCAACTTCCTTGAATCTGTCAAAATCTCTTTTGTGATAGAAGCATCAATTTTTAAAATATCAACATCGAGATCCGATAAATAAGCAAAATTTGAGTAACCTGTTCCAAAGTCGTCAATAAGAATTTTAGAGCCATAACTATGTACTTGTGCAACAAAATCTTTAATACGACTATCATCAACAGCAACTAACTCTGTCTCAAGAAGTTCAATGTCTACTCTTTTTGCAGTCTCTTTATCCTTCTCAAAAAGTTGAAAAAGTGTAGTTGTGATGTTGGTATTTGTAATGTCTTTCATGGAAAAATTAATAGAAAATCTCTGCTGAGTATGTATTTTTGCCACTTGCATAGTTTTTCTTATCATCACTTTTGTAATATCATAGTAGTAATGTGTTTTACTGACAGTATCTAAAAAAGCATAAGGAGAGAGTACCTCACCTGAGGGTAAAATCAAGCGAACAAGTGCTTCATATTTTTCGATTTTTAGTGTTTGTAGATTGACTATGCCTTGAAAGTAAGGAACGATTTTATCCTCTTTAAGAGCAACTTTAACTGTATTGACAATTTCAATATTTTTCTTCCACTCTTTTTTAGCACTTAATTTCTCTTTGTACTCTATTATTCGTCTATTCATATCTTTTTTGACAACTTTTAGTGCTAAGTCTGCATTCTCAAGGAGTGGGCTGACACTGTTTACTGCTATACTAACAGAGAGGTTGATGCGAATATCTTCTATTTTAAAATCTTTATTTCTGATTGATTTTTCTAAATGTTCACTTATTTGCATAACTTCATCTGTTGATTTGTCTGTAAATATAACGGCAAACTCATCTCCACCCACTCTGTATATTTTTACACTACTCGTAGAATGGAGGTAGCGACTTACAAAGCCTGTCAAACTTACAAGGACTTTGTTTCCAAAATCATTGCCGTATACATCATTGATCTCCTTAAAGGCATCAACATTTAAGAGTAGTATAACCGCACTCTTGCTCAATACTAGAGTATCCTTGAGTAAAAGACTTCTATCGTAAAGCCCTGTGAGTATATCGTGACTTAAGGAGTACTGTAGAGATTGGTTGGTTTGTCTGTATCTTACAAAAAGATAAATAGCTAGGAGAAGATAAAGTAGCAAGAGTACCACTACTACAAATGCAAATCTATCAAAAAAAGCAAAATCATGAAGAGAGATTTTATTAAATTCTTTTTTTTCTTTGTGCAAAGTTGTACCAATATTGTTATTTATGACATCTTCTGTTGTGTTAAGAAAAAGAGGAAGTTTTTTCATCAAGTAAGAGGCATGTAGATTAAATATTTGCACAAAAAGTTGGACATTTTTATCTTTAGAATCACTATTTAATAGATACTCTGTTTTAGTAAGATAATCTAAATCTTGCATTTTACGTGCATCTTTAAAGAGATCTAAAATTTTTACTGCTTGAACATAGAGTTGTGGTTCTTCTTTTTGCAAAGATGAAGTACTATTTACATGAGAAGATAAAAAAACTATAGAATTTTTTACAGCAGAATTAAGGAGTAAAAAATCTTGCACTTTTAGTAAAAAGGTATTTACTTGAGTCCTTAGTTGCTCATTGATTCCTTTTTTAATCATTGTGTAAGGGGTGTTGTTTAAAATCTTAGACTCTTGTAAGTGTTTAAATTCTCTCTGCATTGCATCATAATCATGAGCTATTTGATCTTGAGAATTATAGGCAAAAAGAGAGTTTTTTAGTGCTTCATTTGTTAAATCACTATTGTAGTTGTCTAAATTATTTAGGTGAATTAAAAACTCGCGTTGGTTTTGCATAAAGGAGTGTTGTGCAAAGTAAAAGTAGGCGAGTGAGCCAAAAGAGAGGAAGCCAAAAAGAACAAGTGTTATAAAAGGTTTTTTACGAAACATTAGGGAGTCTCCACTATTATTGGTTTATTACCTGTTAATGTTTTTAAAAAGGAGACAATTTTTTTTGCATTATCAGGTGCTATTTCAATCCCAAGATTATAATGCGACATTTTTTCTACTGCTTCTAAAAGAGTTTGTGCACTTGCATCATGAAAATAGGGAGCTGTTAAGGCGATATTTCTTAGAGTAGGTACTTTAAATACATTGTGATAGTTTCTGTTTTTAAGCAGGTATCCTCTGTCTGGATAGGATGTATTTGCATCGTAAGGAATAAAAGTACCCATTTTTTGAAAAGAGTTGCTACCGATATTTATTCCATTATGGCATGTGATACATCCGTACTGTTTAAAGAGTCTATATCCTGCTTGTTCATCAGAACTTAAGCTAGTCTCTCCTCGTAAATATCTATCAAATTTTGCATCTGGTGTGATCAGTGCCATCTCAAATGCGGTAATTGCATCTAACACTTCATCAAATTTTATTTTCTTAGTACTGTATACTTGATAAAAAAGTTTTTTGTAAGGTTGTGAATTATTAAGACGTTGCTCTATAAGTTTTGGATTCATATCATGTTCATTGGGGTTTTCAATAGGTCCCTTTGCCTGCTCTTTTAAATCAGCAGCACGCCCATTCCAAAACTGTTTAAAATTATAACGAGCATTGTAGACTGTGGGTGCTTGAATATTTCCAAGCCTTCCCTCTACACCAATAGATACTTTTCGTGCATCTGCCCCACCATTACTAAGATCATGACAAAATACACATGCAACTGTATGGTCTTTCGATAAGAGGGTATCGTAAAAGAGTTTTTTTCCAAGTAGTGCTTTTGCATGGTCATACTTAACTGTTTTTGGAATTGGACTGATAGGCTCATTTGCAAAGGATAGAGTACAAATAGATAGACTAATGATGAGATATTTAAACATAGAAACTCCTACTTTTGACTTACAACTTTATTTCTTCCGCTCTCTTTGGCTATATAGAGTGCATTATCTGCTCTTTTGAGTGCACTTTGGAGTGTGTCATCCTCTTGCACTTGAGTTACTCCTATACTTACTGTTACTTGCTTAGCAATATCTATCTTTTTCTTTGCGATCGTGGTTCTAATATTGTTAGCTAGTCCTGTAGCCATTGTGAGGTCTGCTGTTGGAACAAGCATAACAAACTCCTCTCCTCCCCATCGACCAATAATATCAACATTTCTTAATGTTTGCAGTATGGAGTTGGAGACTTCTACTAAAACCTTATCTCCCACATCATGGCCATAGGTATCATTGACATGTTTAAAAAAGTCTATATCTAGCATAAGTAAAGACATTTTACTGTTTTGTCGTAACATAAGCTGATGTTCAAATAAAAAGAGTTCAGAAAATTTATAGCGGTTATAGAGACCTGTAAGTACATCAGTTGATGCTAGTTTCTCATACTTTTGTGTTTTCTTCTGTAGGAGAGTATTGACTTCAGCTAGCTCCTCTTCATGTTGATGCATCAGAGTAACCCAGTTAGAATAGGTTAAAGAGATGAGCTCTGATTGTGAGATTACACCAACAAAAATACCCTCATTATCTACGATGACAGCTCGTTTATAGTGTTTTGTCTTTATGTATGCTAGTGCATCTTTAATGCTTGTAGATTGAGTGAGTGTCTCAACAGGGGAGATCATATAGTCTCTTATTGAGAGTGTAAGATCTTTATGGAGTTTTACTAAACTGATAATATTTTTTGTTGTCAATATACCTATAGGTTGAGCACTCTCATCTACAATGATGATGTTATCGTAAGCAAGTTTGACCATATCTTTTAGAACATCAGATGTAGAAGTATCAGGTGTCACTGTTTTTACTTTTTTACCTATTTTGAAAAAATCTTCTAGTTTGTAGCTCTCCATTAAAATATCTGGATCCATATTGGCAGTGATATCACTATGTGTTACGAGACCATATAGAGAGTTTGTCTCATCTATGACACAGATAAATTCTGCTGACTCTATCTGCTCTAATGCGTCTAAAATATTTTGCTCTTTTTTGAGTACTGGAACTTTTGCAAGGTGTAAATCAGAAAGAGGTATCTCTAAGTCATACTGCTTATTTTTAAAGTTGATCACATCAAAGACATTCAGTACGGAAAAGCCATCTTCTCTTATAATAACGATACTGCGATGCTCACTCTGCATCATCTGCTCAATAGCATAAGAGAGGGTATCATTGATACTCACTGAAATAATCTGATGTGTTGCAATCTCTCCAATATTTGGAAATTTCATGTCTACTCTCTTTTTATCGGTATAATACAAATAATATCAGAATTTTACTTAAGCTCAAACACTTAACTATTAAAATTATGTTTATGCACTTAAGTATTAGTAGAATTTTGATAAAATTGTATTTATGAATACAAAAGAGAAAATAAAACGCACACTTCTTATAGCAACTGGTTTTGCTTTAGCGACATATTTAATCATAAGTGGTATGGCTATCTTAGATGAAGAAGTACCACAAAAAGTTGAGCAAAATGCCACGAATAACCCTCAATAGATCGCACTTTTTTTACAATCTGGATCGTATTGCCCAAAAGACAGGTTCTAAAGAGAAGATAGCTCTTGTACTTAAAGATAATGCTTATGGTCATGGACTAAGAGAGATGGCAACTCTTGCACAGGAGTATGGCATCACCAAGGCTGTTGTTCGTTTGGATACAGAGGCTAAAGAGATAGAAAAGTATTTTGAGTATATCTTGGTTTTAGCGGATATACCTCAGATAGCAAGTAAAAAAATTTCCTACACCATCAACGATATAAACAGCATTAAAAAGTTTGCCAAAGATACAAAAGTAGAACTCAAGGTAGATACAGGTATGGGCCGTAATGGTGTGCATCTCTTTGAGCTAGATGAGGCTATAGCACTTATAAAAAAACAGGGGCTACAACTTGAAGCCGTATTTACTCACCATAGCTGTGCCGATGAGCTTAACGGTAACTATGAATTACAAAAGAGTAGCTTTGAAGAGCTCAAGAGAAGACTCCCTTCAACTCTTCGTTTTCACTCATGTAACTCCGCTGCACTTTTTCGTGAGGAGAGCTTTAGTGACGATATGGCGAGAGTAGGCATTGCAGCTTATGGCTGTTTAGAAATGCCTAAAGAGTTAGCTAGTGTAGATGTTAAGCCAGTACTCTCTCTCTATGCAAGTAAGAACTCTACCCGTATACTTCATAAGCATGATCGGGTTGGGTATGGAGCAACTTTTTGTAGTGAGAAGAGTTGCTGTGTAAGTAACTATGACTTTGGATACGGGGATGGTTTTCTTCGTTCATGCTCAAACCACTATGAAACACCGGAGGGCATAGAAATAGCAGGACGTATCTCAATGGATAACAGCTCTTTTCTCTGTGAAGAAGAGGAATTGCTTATCTTCAAGGATGCAAGTCGTGTGGCTAGCTTTGCCAAGACCATTAGTTATGAAGTTCTTACCTCTTTAAAACCCCACCTCAAACGTGAAATAGTATAGTTCAATTTAGTACTCAAAAACTCTTCGACTCTGCCAGTATTTCTCTCTCCAGTAGGGATTGTTAATGTTTGAGAGAGTAACTCCGTACTTTGAAGAGGCATTCATAAACTTCCCATGTTCAAGATAAACACCAGAGTGTCTTTCATTGTAGGCAGTTTTAAAGAGGACTAAGTCACCACTACGAAGTTGGCTTCTCTTTATCCACCGACCGATTTTAGCTTGTTCTTTAGTTGTTCGAGGAACTCTAATACCAAGTGCATTGAAGTAAAGCTGTTGTACAAATGAGGAGCAATCAACCCCCTGCTTTGAACTTCCACCGAACTTATACCTTGTTCCCTCCCATTTCATATACTCTTCATAAAGGGCATCTACAACTGCTGTATTATCATCAAGTTGTACACTTTCTTGTACTGGTTTTGAGTGTCTTTTGAGTCTGATTTGATGTTTATATGCACCTACTCCTTTTGTCGAACAGCTACTCAGTAGAAAAAGAGTAACTATAAAAGAGAAGAGTTTGAGCATTTTAGTCGGTGATTTTGATGATAGCGTTTGTAAAGAGTAGACCATCAAGACCAAGAAGTGCCATCTCCTCTATTTCAGACTCTTTTTCTATCTTTGTAAGTATTTTCGCATCAAAAAGGTAGGACTCAGCTATGTCTTGTGCTGTTTTTGCAAGCTCTTTTGGGACAAGAATAAACTTCGCATCCAAAGAAGAGGCATAAATAAGCTCTGTGATATTTTGTACACTAAGCATAAATGCGATACTGTTTTCTTTTGCATGCTTTACAATATCAAGGTTATTTTCACTAAAGAGGAGGTAGAGTGTAGAGGAGGGTGGGGTGTTTTTTATAGCTTCTATAGAGTCTATATGATAAAAACTCTCACTAGGGATAAATCTATGTCCAAAGAGTAACATCTGTTCAATCCTTAGCGTTTAAGCATTCACTAGAGCAGTAATACTTTGCATCACTAAGAAGTGCTTCATCTATCTCTACATATACACCACAACTTGCACATTCTACCATATCATTAGCCTTGGGAGTCTCTTTCTTGGGTGCTTTTTTTTGTGAAGTTATAGAGGGCTTTTTCTTTATAAACATAAAGTAAACTACTGCTATAACACCGATAACAAGTAAAAGTTTCATTATCATAAGTTCTCTCCTAAAAGTAGATAGTGTCTGTTGTTTGTTTCGATGATCTTGTGCTGCATATTTTTTACACCATCTCGTACTTCATCAAAAACTTTTTCTCCCTTATAAAAGAGAAACTTTGTCTCTTTGTCTCGGAAGTTCTTGCTGAGCTCTAGAAGCATTTTTGTGTCAGTTACTGCACGTGAAGTGATGAGGTCAAAAATACATGGCTCCATTTGCTCTACACGTTTTTTTACTACTGTCACATTGCTAAGACCTAAGTCAGCTTTGATAAACTGTAAAAAAGAGGCACGTTTCATAAGTGGCTCAACGAGAGTTACCTGTGTGTTAGGCAAGCCAAATGCGAGTATCATTCCTGGAAATCCTGCACCTGTTCCTATATCCATAAGAGAGTCTACCTTTGGTAAAAAACTTACAGGGAAAATGGCATCATAGATAAAATGGTCTATAGTGTCGTTATCTTTAGCACCCGTAAGGTTATGAATCTTGTTCCACTTATGTAAATGCTCTTTATACTTCTGTACCAGTGTAAAAAAATTCTCAGGAAGTGGTACCTTCTCTTGAATGAGTGTAGCTTTTAGGTTCAATCTTTTATCCTTCTTATGAAAAGAGTTTTTTCATTAGTGAGAAAAACATCTTAAATATTCCATGGTTCCCCACTAAGTCATCTATAAAGGCATCATAAGTTGTGCCTTTATCTTCAAAAAATCCACGAAGATATTTCTCACTAGCTTCAACACCACCCTCTTTTTCTATTTCTATTAGTTTTTGGTAGAGAGGAGCCATAGTATCTATGGCATTTTGTGGTGCGGCTTTTCTAAAGGCAGTATGAGAAAGTATTTCGTTCGTGATAGGATCTACTTTTGGTTCAAACTCTGTGACAACCCAGTAGTAACTTCCATCTTTAGCAAGGTTCTTGACAACCGCCATAATATTTTGTGCACGGTTAATTCTGTCCCACATCATTTTAAAGAGAACCTTAGGCATATCAGGATGGCGAACGATAGAGTGAGGTTTTCCTATGAGCTCTGCTTCTGAGTAACCTGATATCTCAACAAAGTAATCATTCCCATACTCTATAATTCCTTTTGCATCAGTCTTAGAAACGATATATCTCTTAGGATTTAGTTTGATTTCGTTAGTAGTAGGTTTTGGATGTGCCACAATTAACTCCTTTTGGAAATATTAAGTTAATTGTATAGTTTTTTCTATTAAACTTCTACAATAATTTTGAAAAAATTGGGGAATTTATGACAAAAGAAGAGATGCTCGATGCTATGGAAAATGCGAAAAATGTACATCTTGATCAGATGCAAAAGGTAAATGATGAGATAAAGGGTAAAAAAATAGAAAACCCAACAGCCTTAGGTAAGATGGAGTGTGAGTGTGGTATCTGGTTTCATAATAATGAAGAGAGAATGAAAGAGATCTGTGGACTACAGCTTTTTGAACGCTTGGATGCAAGTCATGAGAAGTGGCACAATGACTATGCAAACATCTATAAACTCTTTTATTTAGAGGAAAAAAAAGGAATTTTTTCAAAAATAAAAGAGACACTGAGTTCAAATCAGATGAAGATAGATAAGGCAAAAGTTTACTACAGTGAGCTCAAAAAAGACACGAAAGAGTTACTAAGTATCGCAGACTCTGCGAGTAGACGCATCAGTGCACTTAGTAAGTCTAAGTTTGAGTAGACTTAAGTAGCTCCGTCATCTCTTGTGCAGGGATAGGACGAGAGTAGAGAAAACCTTGTATAAGGTCACAGCCACTCTGCTCTAAAAACTCTTTTTGTTCTTCTGTCTCGACACCTTCTGCAATGATTTTTAAGTTAAGGCTCTGTCCTAGTGCGATGATTGCCTTGGTAATAGCCATGTCATCCTCATCATGAGGAATGTCTTTTACAAAGGACTGGTCGATCTTGAGTTTATCTAAGGGAAGTTTTTTTAGATAAGAGAGTGAAGAGTAACCTGTTCCAAAGTCATCTATGGCTATCTCTATTCCCATAGCATTGATCATATTGAGTTTTTTGATGGACTGCTCTGGATTGTCCATCACTTGACCCTCTGTGACTTCTAACTCTAGCCATGAAGATTGAAAGTTCATCTCTTTCATAGTTTTGATAAGATAGGATAAAAAATCCTCTTTGGCAAGCTGTTTCATCGCAAGGTTGAGTGAAAGTACTCCTGGCTGAAATCCCTCTTTTTTCCATAGAGCAAACTGTGCCATCGCTTTTTTCATAACAATACGGTCAATCTCTATAATAAGTCCACTCTCCTCAGCAATAGGAATAAACTTTATAGGAGGGACAAGCCCAAGGGAAGGATGCTGCCATCTGACAAGAGCTTCCATCCCCACAATAATACCACTTTTTATACCGTACTGTGGTTGGAAGTAGACAACAAACTCCTCTTTCTCTACCGCGATACGAAGACTTGACTCCATTACAACACGTTCGAAGACATAAGCACTCATCTCAGAAGCATAAAACTGAAAGTTGTTACGCCCCTCCTCTTTTGCTCTGTACATGGCAACATCAGCATGTTTTATGAGATCATTATCTACTGTTGCATCATCAGGGTAGATACTTATCCCTATACTCGATGTAACATATAAGGTGTGTGCACTTATTTCAATAGCTTCTTGCATAATATCTACAATTTTTTGTGCAACTGTAGATGCACTTCTAATGTTTTGTACATCTTTGATAATAATACAGAATTCATCACCACCTAAACGGGCTAAGGTATCCTCTTCTCGTATGGCACTTTGAAGGCGATTTGCTGCCTCTATGAGTACATCATCACCTATATGGTGCCCTAGTGTATCGTTTATCTTTTTGAATTGGTCAAGATCTATGAAGAGCAGTGCAAACTTTTCATTATTGCGTTTAGCAAGTACTATGGCTTGTGAGAGTCTATCTCTAAAAAGTGTACGATTTGGAAGATCTGTCAGAGTGTCATGATGTGCTTGGTACTTGAGTTTTTTTGTCTGCTGTTCGAGAAGATACTTTGTTTTTTTCTGTACAGTGATATCTTGGATATACCCTACATAACCATCGATGTTACCATGGTCATCTTTAGCTATACTCAAAGAGATATCACAGATAATGCGTTTAGCATTTTTTGGACACATATAGGCTTCTATATCTAAACTTCCTTGAATATTGAGTAGAGTAAAAAGCTCTTCTAGTGTGTATTCATTATCCTCATCATAGGTAGTTAATATATTTTTCCCAATCATCTCCTCTTCTGTATAGCCAAAGAGAGAAGCACTCCCTTTGTTCCAGTTTGTGATATTTCCCTCTGTATCTGTAGCAATGATAGAGTCATGAATAAATTCTAAAATTTTTGCCTGTTTCTTATGTTTGGTTTCTAGATCTACAATATCTGATATATCTGTATCGAAGAGAGCATAGGCTTCTTTTCCCTTATATGTGAGTGTGTGAAGGTAGGACTGTACATCATATAAAGAACCATCTTTACGTTTGTGAACAGTACGGTTGAGTGTATGGTGTGAATGATTCAGTAAATCTTGTAAAAAATGAATATTTTCATCATCCAAATAGGGATTTACATCTTTTATATTCATAGTTAAAAGTTCTTCTCTGCTGTAGCCAAGAGCATTTGTAGCACCCTCGTTAACATACAAGTAGTTTAGGTCATAATCTATTACATAAATTTCATTTGATGAGTACTCTATGAGTTTCGAGAGCTCTTCTGAGCGTTTTTTTAGTTTTACACTTTCTGTTATATCTTGAGTTGTTCCTATGAGTTTTATTGGTTTATCATTCTCATCATAAAGTGCTTGTCCATGTAGTGAAAAAATAGCGATAGTCCCATCACCTTTTTTAAGTTTACAGACAATATGTACAACTTTTCCAGTTGCAATACCCTCTGCAATACTTTTTTGCACAAGAGGTAAATCTTGAGGAAGAACAGCAGATAAAAAAGTTTCATATGTTGGTTCTGTCGTTGCCTTATCAAGCCCATAGTTAATATAACTTTGATCTGACCAGATTGATTTATGTGTTTGTAGATCGACTTCCCAGCTACCCATGCCTGAGATAGCTTCAAGTTGGCGAAGGCTATTTTCTCTTGCTTTAAGTTTTTTCAGTGCTGTTTCAATATTATCATGTTCTATGTCTATAGGCATTCTCTTTTTTCCTTCTTGAAGGTTTTATTCTGTATTCTACACTAAAGTCAATAAAACTTCTTTAACTAAGAAAAAATTCGCTAGAATTCCAGAATAATTTTATTTTAAATATAAGGAAAGAATATGGCACAATTACCAGAAAATATAGGATGTGAAAATCCAGACTGCATAGCAAAAGATGAGTGTAAACGTCAGGTTGTAGCAAAAGATGGCTCAGCAGTAGAGGTAAGAAGTTTTGGTGGCAGCCCTGAGAAAAAATGTGGAAAATATCTAGCTAAATAGATTTTGAAATACTCATTACTCTTCCTACTTTTGTTGCTTTTTAGTGCTTGTAGTATCAAGCACTACGAGCATAGTAACTCAAAAATTCTCATCATAAAATCTCCTCAGTTAAAGTTCGCAGACCTTGCTTACATCCGTCATAGTGGTGATGCTGTAGAAGCAGAACTTTTTATAGCTGGGAAGTCCATCAAAAAAATAGACATCAATTATCTTGTCTGTGTAGATGAGGGCTGTATGAGTCGTAGCAAGTTTAATGCAGAGTTTTTAAACGAAGCCTATCCTGATGATTTACTACAAAATGTACTCTTAGGTTTACCTATCTAT
>JALWTK010000167.1 GCA_027082875.1 Sulfurimonas sp.
AATCAGAAGATACAGGTGTTATTACAAAGTCACTGGCGATGATTGCTAATCTATTTAGATCAGCATCATAACCGCCAGAGTCGATAATTACAAGAGTATCTTCGTCAATAGAATTAATAAACCCTTCTAGTTGAGCACGTTCATCATCTGTAAAACGAACTATTTCTAGTGGTTCATGTCCATATTGCATTCGGAGTCTGTTAGTCATAGTTACGGACTCTTGATTATCTAAATCAACAAATATAAATTTTTTATATCCATATTTTTTATATTTTTTTCTTAGTTCAACAGCGAGGTTCCAGGCTAATGTACTTTTACCTGTACCCCCCTTTTGATGTGCTAACGTTATAATATTTGTTTTCAAAAATTCTCCTAAATACGTAATAACATTCATTTAATTTTATTTATAGTACAATTATAGCAATTTAATTTTAAATTCTATATAATTAAGTGTTTCACATGTGAAACACTTCAAAATATATGACTAAAATAGCACAGGTGTTTCACATGTGAAACACCTATAAGGTAGAAAATGCAAGAACAAACATACGATACAAACATAGAAGCAACTGTTATATCAAGTATTATTTACAACCCTGCACTACTTGATGAGAACACTACCAAAATCACGAAACAGCTTTTCTTCCTTCCTTTACACATAAACATAATTACATTAATTCTAGACCTTTATAAAACAGATAAACTAATTGATGAAGAGATATTAAAAAATAAACTAGGTGCTCAGTTTGAAAACGATTTAATCTATATACTAACTAAAAACCCAGTACATAGATTAGATGACTATCTAGAAATACTACAAGACTATGCACTTAAAAGAGAGATGCAATCTCTAGCACTAGATATTACTAGATCCCTTCAGACAAACACAACTGGACTAGAACTTCAATCGAAGGTCACAAACCTTACACAAGAGATTACTGCATCTAATCAATTAGATATATTTGAAATAAATAATATTGAAAAGATTGAAGATAAAGAAGTTGAGTTTATCTGTAAAGAGTGGTTGCCCTTCCCTATTCGCACAGTATCTTTAATAACTGCTCCTGGTGGAACTGGTAAAAGTTGGTTTGTACAGCAACTAGCTATTAAAGCTATCCAAGAAGGAATTATAAAAAAAGCTTTTTTATGGTTAAGTGAAGATCCTAAAGAGATAAGTAAAAATCGTTTTAATAAAGTTTTTGACAATGTACTAAGACTAGACGACCAAAGTATAAAATCAAAAATAGATATTAGTGACTCTCCTACTATCCAGTTTCTTTATGATGATCAGCGTAAAGTAGAAGTCTCTCCCCTCTTCTCTCATTTTAAAGTAAAGCTTCAAGAGTATGATTTAATTGTACTAGATCCTCTTATAGCCTTTTACGGTACAGATGAAAACAATAACTCAAGTGCAAGAAGATTTATGCAGCTCTTTACTGATTGGGCAAATAAAGAGAATAAAACAATTATCTTTATCCACCACAGTACAAAGAACACTACACAGAGTAGGGGAGCAAGTGCATTTGTAGATGCAGTAAGAACTGTATATGAACTAGATAAGATAAGAGACAAAGAGGGTACAGTTAAAGAGTCTAATAAAAGAGTTGTTAAACTCACTAAAGATAATTACGGAATTTCTAATATACTTAATGCCTATAGTGTTGAGAGAGTTCTTTTTCCTATACAAGTAAAACATGAAGAGACACACTATGTTGATGACTCTTTAACATTTGGGATGCCAACTGGTTTTTAAAAAATAAATAAATTCAAGGAGTAGGGCAGTATGATACTTAATAAATTTTTAGACTATCTCAAAAGACTTTTCTCTAAACGAAAATGGGGCGAAAATCCATCTTAACATCTAGAGATGTTAAGAGAGAAGAGCAGGGTGCTAAAGTACTTCGTTTTTAAAGTATTGAAGAATGAACCTTCTCAATATAATCTTGGACAATCTTAGCATGATCAAACACAAGTTGATTCAACTCAATATCCTCTAACTTCACAACCATAGCTTCCTTTGCATCATCCGCACCTTTTGGGATGCCATAGGCCTTACAGAGATAAACGACAGAGACAGTATGAAATCGTTTATCTCTTTTTGGATCAGAGTAGACACCAAGGAGTGATTGAATCTCTACATCAAGAGATATCTCTTCTTTCATCTCACGTAAACAGGCATCTTCCACCTTTTCCCCAACATCTACAAACCCACCAGGAAGTGCAATTCCTAGAGGAGGGTACTTTCTTTTTATAAAAACAATGCCTTGGAGCTCTTCAGAGCTATTATATATCTCAACTATACCATCAGTTGTAAGATAGGGAGTTTGTGGTGTGAATGCCATTTATGAGCCTTTTATGAATAGATTTAGAGTTGTTTAGTGATTTGATTAGGATATTTATACCATTAGTGCCCTTTCTTATGCTTTAACATAGAGCAATTATTATCTCTTAGTACTTTACACCAAAGGGAAGCTTTGAGAGAATAATCTCTTGTTGATTGACATATTGTCTACAATCTTTTCCACCGAGTTTTTGGCAAGTCTGTTTCCAAAGCTCTGAGTGTCCATCGTTTATGTTAGAGTTTTTATGCATATAGAAGAGTAGGGCATGGGCATACTCATGAGGAATAACACTATCAACCATATAGTTCATGCTTTCTTGCATAACCTTTTTATTGAGATAAATCTTTATTTGATTATGTTCATATGACGTAAGTCCATAGAGTCTTCCTGGAATTTTATCTGTGATGATTATAGGAAACTTTACTTGAAACCCAAAGTTCTTTTGCATTTGAGCTTGGATATCTCTTTCTTTATTGGCAATTCTTTTGAGGTAAGAGTCTGGGAGAGGGTTATGTTTAAAAGAGTAGCTCTTATAATAATTGAATCCAAGTACTGAGAGTGCAAGGATGATAATAGTAAGAAAGAGAAGTTCTAATTTTTTGCTGAGCATTGTTTAAAGTCCAAGTTCGTT
>JALWTK010000168.1 GCA_027082875.1 Sulfurimonas sp.
AAGCACTTTGCTCCAAGAGAATAGGCGAGAGACTTTAGAGGACATTTTAAGCTACTGCTTTGTCTTCTTTTACAAAGAAACTGTAAAAATAGAGCATAAGACCTGAAAATGTCATAAGTCCAAAGAGTGAACGGACAAGGTAAACTGTGCTTATCTTATCTTGAGCATCCATAAACGCCATTGCATGAGCAGAGTCAGGAAGTCTTTGCATCTCTATCTGCATAACACCAGCAACTGTAAGTGCTAAAGTAAGTCCTATCATACCGATAACCATTAGCCAAAATGCTTTAAGTTCTACTTTTTGTGCTTTTTCACAGTTACCATGAGGGCGACCTCGTAAAATCGGCATAGCATAAGAGATCATAGTGAAAATAATCATAACATACGCCCCAAAGAATGAGAGGTGACCATGTGCCGCTGTAAGCTGTGTACCGTGAGTATAGAAGTTCACTGGAGCGAGTGTGTGCATAAATCCCCAAACACCTGCACCTAAGAAACCAACAACTGCTGTACCTTTTGCCCATGTTAACGCCATCTTATTATCATCTTGAATACGGCGATTTTTTACCATATTGTAAGCAAATAAAATCATTAAGAAAAATGGTATCGGCTCTGCTGCTGATGCGATAGATCCAATCCATAACCAGTATCCCGGTGCACCCATATAGAAGAAGTGGTGTCCAGTTCCTGCAAGTCCAGCGATAAGTGTCATAGCGATGATAAGGTATAACCATTTGTCGATATGCTCACGGTCAACACCAGTAAGTTTTACAAGTACAAATGCAAGTAAAGCACCTAAAATAAGTTCCCAAGTAGCTTCAACCCAAAGGTGAACAACAAACCACCACATGAATTTATCCATAATCATATTGTCTGAGAAGTAAAATGCAAACAAGAAGAAAAATGCTAAACCAAAAAGACCAGTGAGTAAAATGATAGAGATAGTAGTCTTACGACCCTTGATAACTGTCATCGTTACATTTAAAAGGTAAGAGAGTACAACAAGTACAATACCAATCTTAGTAATAGTAGGCTGTTCTAAGAACTCTCGACCCATAGTAGGCCACAAGTCATTCATAGTCAGTTTTGTGAGCTCAGCATAAGGAACAAAAAGATACCCTAATATAGTAAGCACACCAGCAACTAAAAATACCCAAAAGGTAATCTTTGCTAAAAGTGGACTCCATAACTCTCTTTCAGCCTCTTCAGGAATAAGATAGTAAGTACTACCCATAAAACCAAAAAGTAAAAGAACAATAAGTAAGTTTACATGCACCATACGAAGTACATTAAACGGCAGTGCTGGGAATAAAAAGTCACCATAGAGATACTGTACACTCATAGTAAGACCAAATAAAATCTCCCCTGCGAGTAAAATCAGTGCAAAGATAAAATATGGCTTTGCGACCATTTGAGATGAATATTTCATATAAATTCCTTATCCTTGAATATTTGGTGGCCACTCTTGGTCATCGACCTTGGACATCCACATTAAAAAGTCAGCAAGATTGTTGACCTGTTTTGTTGTTAAGTGAAACTGTGGCATTTTTCTTCGGTTTGGAATATCAAGTGGCTGTGCTGCCATCCATCCCTGCATATAAGCTTCAAATGATGCTTTATCTGATCCACCTAAACGTTGAAAAGCATTTCCAAGTTCTGGAGCATAGTATGCACCCTCTCCAAGTAGTGTATGGCAACCAACACAATCATTATCTTCCCATACCTTTTTTCCTGCAATTACTGATTTTGTAATTTTACTTTCATGGCTCAGTTTCGGTATTCTATTTACCGTATCAAATGTCAATCCTGTAAAAACCAAAATAGCAAAAAGACCGCCGCCAAAGTAAATATTTCTGGCCATATCTTTAGTAATACGTTCAGTCATTTCTCTTCCTATTTTAAATTCTACCTAGTAGTAGTAATTGAAATAATAACAGGAAAAAATTAACTCTACCTTTAGGTAGTAATTTAATTTTAATTAATATATTTATTGTAAAATAGCTTAAGAGGAATCATATAATGAAACTTAATAATACATCACAATATGCTATACGAATCTTGGCTTATATCGCAGATCATAAAGAAAAGAGTCTCTTGAGTGCGGTAGAACTTTCAACTGCATTAGTAATACCTTATAAATTTTTAACAAAAATTATGACAGAACTTGTAAAGGCTGACTTTATAGAGTCTATACGTGGTCGAGAGGGTGGGTTTAAACTTCAAAAAAAAGCTAGTGAGATAAAAGTAGATGATATTTTAAATATTTTTAATGACTCTATAAAAGAGGAAGAGTGTATCTTGGGGATAGGTTTTTGTAATGGAATGTGTAAATGTGCACTACATGATCAGTGGATGGAACCAAAACTACTGATGCAGAAGATGTTTCGCGAATCAAGTCTTGAAGATATTGCTGGGAGAGGATGTAAAATCTAAATATAGGTGCCCTAGAGTTAACTTTATTTAACTATAATGCCTTCAAGAAAAAACTTGAAGGTATACTATGAAAAAAAGCATCATTGCAGTAGCAGTTCTCCTCCTACTAGCAGCACTTCTCCCAATCCTCGGCAATACATTTATGAAACAGACAATAGATGATAGAATCACAGAATTAAAAACATATGGTTTAGAAACAAAAAGAGATGAAATCAACTCTTCATATCTTTCTACTTCTCGCCATATGGAGTTTACGCTTAAAGATTCTCAAAAATTTATAGCATATCTGAGTACTTTTGCAGATAAACAACCACCTGCATACATAAATGCGATGTTGAATGGTGTCGTTCTTGGTGTAGATATAGAGTACTCAAACCTACCATTTGCAAAGGCTTTTGAAGTAGATCTTTACCCTTTAACTCTTCCTGATGATGTGAGAGATTCTCTTAGTCAGCATGATCCAAAATTTTTAACATTTATGCAGAAATTCTTA
>JALWTK010000169.1 GCA_027082875.1 Sulfurimonas sp.
TATAAAATCTTATGGAACCTTAAACTCTTAGATGAGTGGTATAGTGAGAAAGTATATGGTAAACGCTATGATGTGCACATCGCAGATGCACCAATCACAATAGTTGGAGCTATAATCGCTGTGTATCTTTTCCCTAAGTACACTCCAACAACTTTTTTAGACTATCTGCCTTCTCTCTATACTATTATCATGATGGGGATGGTATCTGCCTCTCTTACAAAAATAAAAAAGTAAGTCCACCTTTAGGCAGTATCTCTCTTTGCCAATATCTCAAACGCTTCATCAAGACTCAATGCTGCTAAAGTCCTAAAATTAAATGAGCCATCTGTATGGGCAACTATCTCATCGAAGCACCCAGTGCTATCCTTGTACAGAATTTTTGCAAACTCAAGACCAGGGAGGGTGTTTTTTAAGTCGCCTAAAGTTGCTTCCATATCATTAGTGAGGCTTCTATTGCCTAAGTCTAAATCATAGAGAATAACAAATACCTTTTCAAGTTTAAACACAAGTTCAAACTCTACATCAGCACGGGGGAGTCCTGTATAGACTATTGAAGTGAGCTTTAGCATGAAGGCTCCAAACTATTTAACAGATTTTAAGTAGTCGTGCTTGCCAAGTACTAAGCCAAGACCTATAAATAAAACTACAGTAATTATTATCTCAAGAGTACTCATAATTTCTCAACTTACCAAATCTGAATTTTTTGAAACTATATCGAAACTGTACGAAATTCCCTCAACCCCAGTAGCTATTAGTATTATGAGTCTTTCACCTTTTAAGCGCATCATCACTTTTTCCTTTTGTTGATTTTCTGGTGAGAGTTTATTCTATATTTTAGGATGTGTCAAATTGGAAAAAGATTTTAGTTCTGTATATGCGTGGAAATTTATGATACTTTTTAGATGCACTATTTAAGTTTGTATTACTTGGCGTTATAAGTACCCCTAAAATGAAAGTGACCTACAACTCTGCTTTATACTTTTTAATCCCTAAAACTGTAATAATTGACTTTTCTTCGTCAACTTTATATGCAACTGTGTAGCCTTTATAAATCAAATCTCTGATACTCTCATCATCAAAATAGATTGATTTTCTACGCCTATAAGGCATCTCCGGAATGGTTGCAATTTGCTTATCTATTTGATTTCTAAAAGTTAAGGCTCTCTTTTTGCTATCAAGAGAGATAAATCGCATAATCTCTTGAAGTGAACCTAAGTATTTTTTACTTCTGATAATTTGCATTATAAAGATTGCTCAAAAGCTTTCATCTCTTTTTCATATTGTTCTTGGTTAAGTAACTCAGTCTTGCCACTCTCAATCTCTTCTAAAGCCTCTTGAAAATAAGCTCTATCTTCTTGGTACTGTGTAGAGTTTAAATAACCATCTTTTTTCTCTACTAAGTTCAGGAGGTATTCATTGATTTTTGATTGCATATCAACACCAGCACTGATAAGCTTTTGATAAACATCATCTTGAATATTTAAAGATACTTGCATCTCTCATAACCTCCTATATTTGCCTAAGTATAACATATTTTTTTTGTCACTAGTAAACTATATTACCTAATTCAATAAATTATTCTCTGCTGCTATATCTCTCGCGTTAAATCTTAAATTAAGTCTGCAAAGTAAATATTTGGATACAAATTGGGCGGGTACTTTGATGAAAAATACAAGGCATTTCAGAGATATTATAAACACTCAAAAAGAGTTGTTAACAAATACATTAAAATCAAAAAGTCTCTACGAAAATATCTTCATGATTTTACTAGAAAGCATAGCTTTAATATTAGTACTTTTGACTCAAATCCAAGCTATTAAAATCTTGGCGTTTCAGGGTTCTGAAAAAGTTGAAACTTCTGAAACTCTCAAAATCATGGAAGGTAAGGCAGAAATATTATTGAAAAAAATTGAAAATTATATGAAGATAAATTCCATTTCTCAGTCAGAATTGGCTTTAAAACTTGATATAAATAGTAGCATAATAAGTAAGCTTAAAAATACTGTTAAAGAATCTGGGGAAGGTTTGAGCCACAATAAGCTTAATGATTTGGAGGGTAGATTTGATAAGATGCTTAGTTGAATTATTATCTACTCATCATCTTGATTTTTAGTTAATTTTTTATTATACTACTCATTATGTATGAAGATATAAAGCAGAGTTTCATCATTGTTAGCGCTCTTTTGGTTGCACCGTATGTAGCAGTTGCAGGGCTCATCTTTTTTGCACTGCTATTTTCATGAGTTGGAAGTGTCATGAAATATTTTGAAAATCCAGCAATGATACCTATCACTATGATCCTATCTGTTCTTTTTGGTGCTATCATTTTATTTGCTATTGCAATTGCTTCATAACTCACTTTTCTCCTCACATGAGGTATAATATTGATTCAAATACATAATCAATCATAAATGACAATACATTAGTTAGGGAAAACCTATGAACAAACAACAATTAGCTGCAAAAATATGGGAATCTGCAAATCAGATGCGATCAAAGATTGAAGCAAATGAGTATAAAGATTACATACTAGGGTTTATCTTTTATAAATACCTTTGTGATAAAGCAGAGCAGTTCGCAAAGAAAGAGGGGTTTACTGAAGAAGACTTAGTAGATCTCTCAGAAGAGGATGCAGAAAGTGTTGCATACTTTAAAGAAAATATAGGTTTTTTCATATCTTACGATAATCTCTTCTCTACTTGGATAAAACTTGGTCGTGACTTTGATGTCTCAAATGTAAGAGATGCTTTATCGGCGTTTGACCGTCTTATAAGCCCAGCGCACAAAAAACTTTTTGATGGCATCTTTGACACGCTGCAAACTGGACTGAGTAAACTGGGAGAGAGTGCTCCAGCACAAACGAAAGCGATAAGTTCCCTTATACATCTTATAAAAGATATCCCCATGAACACAAAGTCAGATTATGATGTGCTTGGGTTTATCTATGAGTATCTTATCAGTATGTTTGCGGCTACTGCTGGGAAAAAAGCGGGTGAGTTCTATACCCCTCATGAAGTCTCTGTTTTGATGTCTGAGATAGTTGCAGATGCTCTAAAGACAAGAAAAGAGATACAGATCTATGATCCTACAAGTGGTTCAGGCTCACTCCTTATCAACATCGGTCACTCTGTTGCCAAACACATGGACGATGAAAACAACATCAAGTACTTTGCACAAGAGCTAAAGAAAAACACCTACAACCTAACTCGCATGAACCTAGTGATGAGAGGCATCCTCCCAAGTAACATCCACACACGCAATGGCGATACACTAGAAG
The DNA here is from genome assembly GCA_027082875.1 of Sulfurimonas sp. Classification (GTDB taxonomy): domain Bacteria; phylum Campylobacterota; class Campylobacteria; order Campylobacterales; family Sulfurimonadaceae; genus Sulfurimonas. Next base: position 3,278 of record JALWTK010000169.1, read on the forward strand.
AGGATTGGCCATACTTTGATGAAAATGACCCAGTAGGAACATACGACCCTCTCTACATAGATGCAGTGGTCTCAAACCCCCCTTACTCTCAAAAATGGGACAGTGAAAATAAAGACTCAGACCCACGGTATGCTCGTTTTGGTTTAGCACCAAAGACCAAAGCCGATTATGCTTTTTTACTGCATGACCTTTACCACTTGAAACCTGATGGGATTATGACCATCGTTTTACCTCATGGGGTTTTGTTTCGTGGTGGAGAAGAGGGGGAGATACGAAAAAATCTCATAGAGCAAAATCATATCGATGCTATCATCGGCTTACCTGCAAACATCTTTTTTGGGACTGGTATCCCTACTATCATCATAGTGTTAAAACAAAAAAGGGACAACAGCGACATCCTCATAGTAGATGCGTCTAAAGGGTTTGAAAAAGTAGGTAAAAACAACAAGCTAAGAGCAAGTGACATCAAAAAAATAGCCGATACAGTGATGCACAGGGAGACAACACCAAAGTACTCAAAAGTAGTAAGTCGCCAAGAGATAAGAGCAAATGAGTACAACCTAAACATCCCTCGTTATGTAGATAGTTCGCATGAGGAAGAGAGTTTTGACATCTATGCCACGATGTTTGGTGGTATCCCTCAGTATGAGATAGAGAAACTTCAAGAGTATTGGGAGGCTTTCCCTACTCTAAAGATGGCACTTTTTGATGATGCATCGAGTGCATACACCAACATAAAGTGTGAAAATATCAAGCAGACTATAACAGAGCATCAAGATGTAAAATCATTTATAGCTAAGTTTGCTACTTCATTTGGAGATTTTAGTGAGTTTTTGAAAAGTGAACTTTTGCAAGAGTGTGAAACTCTTAAAATCCAAAAAGAGGAAACACTCTTAAGTGGTGATATTTTCAAACGACTAGAAGATATTGCCCTTATTGATAAGTATGAAGCGTATCAGCTACTTAGCGATAAGTGGCTAGGTATAGCGGTTGATTTGGAAATCATACAGACAGAGGGGTTTGCAGTGACTAAGCAAGTCGATGCAAACATGGTACTCAAAAAGAAAAACGGCAAAGAGCAAGAGGTGCAAGATGGGTGGGTAGGTCACATCATCCCTTTTGAGTTAGTGCAGACTACTTACCTCAAAGATGAGCTAGAAGCTTTAGAGAAAAAAGAGCAAAGATTAGTAGAGATAACAGCCAAATATGAAGAGATCCTTGAGAGTTTAAGCGAAGAAGAAAAAGAGAACGAAACCATAAAAGAGTCTAAAGATGCGTTTATAAACGCAGTCGTACTTAAAGAAGCGAAACTCTTAAGAGCAGAGATTAAAAAAGGTAATGGCGTGAGTGAAGACTCTTATGAGGCAAAGATACTAGAGGTAGATGCCCTCATAAGCGAGGAGAAAAAGCTCAAAAAAGAGGTAAAAGAGGAGTCTATAAAACTCCACCTACTCACAAAAGAAACCATAGAAAACCTAAGTGATGCACAAGTGCATGAACTCCTTGAACTTAAATGGATAAGCCCACTCACTCATGCCATCGAGCAACTTCCAAAGGGCATCATAGATAATCTCACCAATGCACTAGAGACCTTAGCACAAAAGTACGACACAACACTTAAAAATATAGATGACGAGATAAAACAGACGCAAGAAGAGTTATCTGTGATGATAGATGAGCTTGATGGTAGTGAGTTTGATAGGCAGGGGCTTCAAGCGTTTCAGGGGCTTTTAGAGGTTCGTGATGAGTGCTAGAAGCAGAGTTCCAGAGCTTCGTTTTAGAGGGTTTCTTGGGGAGTGGGAAGAAGAAAAGTTAAAAGAAGTAGTTACATTTATTGGAACAGGCAAAAGTACTTTTAATTTAAGCACAAAAAAAGTCGGAAATAAATTATATCCTGTGTTAGGTTCGCGTGCAGTAATTGGTTATGATAGTGAATATGACTATTTAGGAAACTTTATACTTACTGCAAGAGTTGGTGAAAATGCAGGGAAACTATATACATACTCTGGAAAGGTTAAAATAAGTGATAATACAGTTTATATTCAAACTGAAAATTTAGATTATTTTTATTATTTTCTTACTAAATTTGATTTAAGCAAATTAGCATTTGGAACAGGGCAACCACTTATAAAATCTAGTGAATTAAGCAATCTTAAATTATTTTTACCAAATAAACAAGAACAAACCAAAATCGGCAACTACTTCCAAAACTTAGACAAACTCATAGAACAAAAAGAGAAAAAGCATCAAAAACTAGGGCAGTTAAAAAAAGCGATGCTTGAAAAGATGTTTCCAAAAGAGGGAGCTACTACGCCTGAGATTCGTTTTCAAGGGTTTAGTGGGGAGTGGGAAGAGAAAAGATTGGGAGATATAGCTATCTTTACTAAAGGAAAAGGTATTTCTAAAGCTGATATAACGCATGATGGTAAAATGTTATGTGTCCGATATGGGGAATTATATACAAAATATAATGAAGTAATAAGTATTTTATATTCTAAAACTAATAGTGATATAAATATGGTTTACAGTGAAGAAAATGATATATTAATGCCTACTTCAGATGTAACTCCAACAGGGTTAGCTACTGCAAGTGCTTTATCTCAAAGTGGAATTGTACTTGGTGGAGATATTTTAATTATAAGAAGTCATGAAATAATAAATAGATTTTTTAGCTATTTCGTAAAAGGACATAAGGCAAAGATAATTAAATTAGTATCAGGTACTACTGTATTTCATCTTTATGCTAAAGATATTGAAAATTTATATCTTCATTTACCGAAAAAAGCTGAACAAGTTGCTATTGCTAACTACTTCCAAAAACTAGACCACCTCATAGACCTCCAAAACCAAGAGCTAAAAAAACTAAAAAACATAAAAAAAGCATCTTTAGCGAAGATGTTTGTGTAGGGAGAAGAGCGATGATTTTAGAAAATAGACTCAACATTAGCGATGCAGTAGAGCTAGCAAGAGTAGAAGAGCGACTCAGTAAAGCAAAAGCAAAAAAACTCTTTGAGAGTGGTTTTTTAGATACTTTGCAAGCTGGGAGTTTTGAGGCTTTGTCTGAGATTCATACCTATCTTTTTGGTGAGATTTATACATTTGCAGCAAATGTTAGAGAGGTAAATATCTCTAAGGGTGGCTTTCGTTTTGCACCCATAAGCTACTTAGAAGTCTCTCTAAAAAACATAGAAAAAATGCCCCAAACTACCTATGATGAGATAGTAGAGAAATATGTAGAGATGAACATAGCCCACCCTTTTCGTGAGGGCAATGGACGCAGTATGCGAATATGGCTTGACCACATACTTAAAAAAGAGCTAAAGCTTGTAGTTGACTGGGCAGAGGTAGATAAAGATGACTACCTCCTTGCTATGGAGAGAAGCCCTATAAAAGATGTAGAGATAAAGCATCTACTCAAAGAGGCTCTCAGTGAGCAAATAGACAATGCTAACCTCTATATGAGAGGTATAGACACAAGTTACTACTATGAGGGTTATACACTCTATAAAACACAAGAGATGGGAGAGTAAGTAGATGACATTTACCAAAGAGAGCGATTTTGAAAAAGCACTTATAGCTGAACTGAGCAAAAAAGGTTGGGAAGATAAAGTTATAAAAAACCCTACTGAGGAAGACCTACTTCAAAACTGGGCAGAGATACTTTTTGCAAACAACAAAGGGATCGACCGTCTCAATGATGTGCCACTCACTCAAAGTGAGATGCAACAGATCATCGAGCAGATAAACACCTTAAAAACTCCTCTCAAACTCAACAGCTTCATCAATGGTAAAACGGTCGCAATTGTCAGAGACAACCCAAAAGATACTTTGCATCTAGGTAAAGAGATAAGTCTAAAAATCTACGATAGAGCCGAGATAGCAGCGGGACAGAGTCGTTACCAGATAGTGCAACAACCCATCTTTAAAACAAAGTCGAAACTCCTCAATGACCGCCGTGGTGACTTGATGCTCCTCATCAATGGAATGCCCGTTATCCATATAGAGCTTAAAAAAAGTGGTGTACCAGTAAGCCAAGCGTGTAACCAGATAGAAAAGTATTCTTATGAGGGTGTTTTTAGTGGGCTTTTTGCACTTGTGCAAGTGTTTGTAGCGATGGAGCCAAATGAGAGTAGATACTTCGCAAACCCGGGAAGTGATGGCAAGTTTAACAAAGACTACTATTTTCACTGGGCAGATTTCAACAATGAACCCATAAATGAGTGGAAAAAGATAGCTACAACACTACTAAGCATCCCTATGGCACACCAACTTATAGGGTTTTATACTGTAGCAGACAGTGCTGATGGTGTTTTAAAAGTGATGCGAAGTTATCAGTACTATGCTGCAAATGCCATCAGCGATAAAGTCTCAAAGATAGACTGGAAAAGTAAGAACACTTTGGGTGGCTACATCTGGCATACTACAGGCTCAGGCAAGACCATGACCAGCTTCAAGTCGGCTCAACTGATAGCAAACTCCAAAGATGCAGACAAGGTTATCTTTTTGATGGATAGAATTGAGCTTGGGGTGCAGTCACTTAGTGAGTACAGAGCTTTTAGTGATGAAGATGAAGATGTTCAAGCAACAGAAAATACTGGAGTGCTCATCACAAAACTAAAGAGTAGTGAACCATCCAACACACTCATAGTAACCTCTATACAAAAGATGAGTAATATCAATGATGCAGAGGATGGTGGACTGGGTGCTAAAGATATTGAACTTATAGCTCAAAAGAGAGTAGTCTTTATCGTAGATGAAGCACACCGCTCTACTTTTGGAGATATGCTTATCACTATTAAAAATACATTCCAGAGTGCTATCTTTTTTGGTTTTACAGGGACACCAATACAAGATGAAAATCAGAAAAAAGAGAGTACTACGGCTACAGTTTTTGGGGATGAACTGCATCGTTATAGCATCGCTGATGGTATTAGAGATAGAAATGTACTTGGATTTGACCCTTATAAGGTACTCACATATAAAGATAGAGAGTTAAGAAAAGCCGTAGCTCTTCAAGAAGCAAAAGCAAAAGATGAAAAAGAGGCACTGAGTGACCCTAAAAAGAAACAAGTCTTTAATAAGTTTATGCAAGATGTGAAGATGGCAGGTTCTCTCGATGATGCAGGAAAATATCTAAAAGGGATAGAAGATTATATACCAAGGTCTCAATACGAAAGAGAAGAACACCAAAACAGGGTAGTTGAGGATATAGTTGAAAACTGGACAACACTCAGTCAAGATTCTAAATTTCATGCTATCTTTGCTACGAGTAGCATACAAGAAGCAATTATCTATTACCGTTTACTAAAAACTAAAGTAGCAAAAGAAAATGTAGATTTAAAAATCACCGCTCTTTTTGACTCTAATATAGACAATAGTGATGGTGTGGCATTTAAAGAGGATGGTTTAGTTGAGATAATAGAGGACTACAATAAACAGTATGCACAAGACTTTTCACTCTCAAACTTTCCGAAATTTAAAAAAGACATAGCCTCAAGACTAGCACATAAAAAGCCTTATATCGCCATAGAAAAAGATAGAACTAAACAGATAGACTTACTCATAGTAGTAGATCAGATGCTTACAGGTTTTGACTCTAAGTGGATAAACACGCTCTATCTTGATAAAATGTTAGAGTATGCAAATATCATCCAAGCTTTTTCAAGAACCAATAGACTCTTTGGAACAGATAAGCCTTTTGGGACTATTCGCTACTACAGAAAACCACACACCATGGAAGAAAATATAAACAGAGCCATAAAACTCTACTCTGGAGATAAACCTCTAGGGTTGTTTGTAGATAAGCTAGATGAAAACTTGAAAAAGCTCAATAGTATCTATGGTGAGATTTCTGAGCTCTTTGATAATGCAGGGGTAGAAAACTTTGAAAAACTTCCTGATGATTTAGCAGAAAGAGGTAAGTTTTCAAAACTCTTTAAAGCTTTTAATGATGTTTTTGAAGCTTCAAAGATTCAAGGATTTAACTGGGAATTAGAACTCAGTTTTGATGAAACTACTTACCTTACTTTAGTACAAAGATATAAAGAGCTTGCAAGTGATGATGGTGGTGGTTCAAGTGGTAATGAAGAGGTGCCTTTTGATATAGATGGGTACATTACCGAGATAGATACTGGTAAAATAGATGCCGACTTTATGAACTCCCGTTTTGATAAATTTCTTAAAATACTTGAGCATGGTGATACACTAGAGATTGAAAAAACATTAAACGAACTGCATAAATCTTTCGCATCTCTAACTCAAGAGGAGCAGAAGTATGCCAATATATTACTCCATGATATTCAAAGTGGAAATATTGTCATAGATGAAAACAGAACCTTTAAAGAGTATGTAGCCCAGTACCAAGTCAATGCTGAAGATTCTCAAATAGCAAGGTTGGTAGAGTTGTTTGGGTTAGATGCAAATAAACTAAGAGAGATGTTAAGCACAGAGGTTACAGAGAGAAACCTCAATGAGTATGGTCGTTTTGATGAGCTTAAAGATAGCGTTGATAAGGCAAAAGCAAAAGTGTTTTTTGAGAAATTAGAAGGGGTAAAAATACCACCTTTTAAAATAAACATGAAAGTGCATAATTTGCTTAAAGATTTTGTGATTAATGGGAAAGTAGATGTTCTAGATAAATTTTTAAAAGAAGAAAAATTAGATAGTTTTAGTATATTAAAAAACTATTCTCCAAATACTGTACGATTGACTTTAGATCAATTAGGGCTAATTCAAACCAAAAAAATATATATTGAAGATAATAATGCTTCTAGTTATATGATGGAAAATATGGTTATGTTTTCTACATATAAAGCAACACTTCATAAAAAAAATATGGTTATTAAAACAGTGAGCCCAAAAAATGTTATCAAGTCTTTTCAAGAGATGAAAGATCATCCTATTGATGCTTTAATAAATACTGCAAATAACTTTTTTACAGTTGAAGGATTGGCATCATTAACTGTTGATATTTTGTCTGGTTCTCTTGGGGTTGTAGCATTGCTTAGAGAGACAATAAATTCTGCTGTTAAAGAGATTAATGAATTTGATACTGTTGCCGTTGTATTGTCTTTAGTAAATACTGAATATTCAAGTTTTGGATTAAATAAAAATACATTACTGGATGATGCGAATCTTCTTATAGAAAGAAAAAATAAATATTCTATCTCAATGGAAAAATTAAATTACATTTTGGAACAACTGATAAATAATTTTGAATTGGTTATTGAAGAAAATAATCTAATATACTTAGCAAACGAAGTGAAAGTAAAATAATGACTAAATCATTTGAAGAGAGGTATATTTATGAACACAGACAGCAATAATAAAAAAGTAATAGAGTATGGTTGCAAGAAGGATTCACTTAGCGGTATAAATATAGATATAGTAGATATCTGCATGGTGATGAGCATCAAAGGTAAAGTTGGCGGTTATTCTAACCTAGTGAGTAAGGATAATTTTATTGATGATGTATTTGAAAATATCAGTGAGTCAGATTTTAAAAACTCTCAAAGCATGACACTTATAGCTAGTGTAAATCCAAAAAGTAATCTCGAGATTATAGAGGAACTTCTAAATACTATATTTGCTATAGTACCAGAGAGTTGCGAAACAAGATTTGGAATAGTTAGTAGTGCAGATATACAAGGGCAGGATGTCGGTTATAAGATTTTACTCACAGGGATTGAGTGAAATCCCTGTATATTTTACAGTCTCAATTCAATTTAAGTTTTTTGTAATTTATTACGATAATCACTCCACAACTTCATAAGTTGCACTCTATCTGTCAAGATATTTTGCTCTATTATATGCTTGACTGACTGAGTTGCCTATGCAGTGGGCCAATTGCATTTCAATGACAACAATGAAACATATTAAATTCATACCCTCTATAGGAATATAGAGTGCGACTGATAGATTTATAAATATTATCTTCCGAAGACCCGTTATAGAAAATATCTGAACATGCCTAATATAGGTACTTTATGAGTCCATTAACCTCCAATTACTAATATTATTAACTCAACTTTCGCACATAAAACCAAGCTCTTTTTTCGTATAAGCACTCAGAACAGCGATAATTTGTAGAAAGTTGTTATTATCCTTGACAACATTTTGAATTTCAGAGATTTTTGTAAGTATTTTTA
>JALWTK010000170.1 GCA_027082875.1 Sulfurimonas sp.
ATAGTTGAAGAAGATGAACTCCCTTGACAGCCAACTAAAAATGTACTTGCTATAACCGAGATAACCGAGACAATTTTTGTGCTCTTTTTCATGATAAATTCCTTGAGTTTTATTTATATTTTGTATTCTATAGAAGAATAGTTAGCGAAGTGTTAGCACTCTCTTGATGTAAATCAATACCATTGTTAACAATCTTGATTACAATTCTCATAAATATATAAACAAGGAAAACAAAATGTCAAATATACCAACAAATGCCGTGAAAATAGAAGTTAATGGTGCAACAGTAGATTTTTTTAAAGTGAGTGAAGATACACAAAGTACTTACTACTTTGATACATCAAAAGAGGGACCTCCACATCCTATGGTAAACGCGATGAGTGGACTCAAACTGATCAAGGGTACACAAGATAAACTGGTTATGATTAACCATAAGATGCCTGGTGGGCTTTTTGCAAAGCTTGAAGATGATGTAACACATGTTGCGGAAGACCTTGATGGTGGACTTGTGAAGGTGGTTTTCTCTTCGAACTCTGAATCAAGTGCCGAGTCTGACTTAAGTAAAACTAGCTGTGGTGGATGAGTAAAGAGTTATGACACCAATCTCTCAAGAGTTTGCTCCTCCATTTAAGCTTATAGCTCCCTATTTTATTATAGGGTCGATATTTTATCTACTGTCTACTCTTCTTCTTTTTATATTTGATGCAAGTAGTCTCTCCTATCTTGATCCTCAAGTGATAAGTTTTATACATATCTTTTTACTTGGATTTGTAATGATGACTATTTTTGGAGCGATGGCTCAACTTGTGCCAGTAGTACTTGAAGTAGGGCACTTCGCTGTGGAACTCTTTTATGCCATTTGGCCACTACTTTTGGTGGGAACACTTCTAATGGCGGCTGGCTTTGTCTATTTCCCTACACTGCTTCCTTATGGCGGACTTATTGTTCTTATCTCTCTTATGATATTTGTAGGGGAAATATTTTTAACTATAAAAAAAGTAAAACAGTTTACTATAGTAATGAGCAGTGTGCTTGTAGCAAATAGTTTTCTCTTCTTTGGAATAATAGTTGGGCTTATTATGGCATTAGGATATGCAGGGGAGATCAGTGTAGATATTCATACTTTACTTAAAGCCCATGTTTACTTAGTTATAGGTGGCTATGTGAGTATCACTATCATGGGACTCTCTGTAGTCTTACTTCCTATGTTTGGACTCTCTCATGGATTTTCACTTAAACCTCTTCATCGTGCAATATACATGATGAGTTTTGCAGTGCTTTTTGTGGTGATAGCTTCACTTTTTGATGTGGACTTTTTAGCTTACATAGGGTATGGACTCTCAATAGTGTCACAAGCCATTTACTTTTATCAAGTCTACACCATTTATAAAACAAGAGCAAGAAAAGAGAATGATATTTATGCAAAATCTTTAATATTTGCTTATCTCTCTTTAGTGGGAGCATTACTTTTAGGCTCATTATCACTTTTTGTAAGTTATGAACCACTCCTCCTCACAGCAGGTTGGTTGCTTTTTTTTGGTTTTTTTGGCTTTTCAATTACTGGACATGTTTATAAAATCATCCCATTTTTGGTATGGTTTGAAAGATTTTCTCCACTTGTAGGTAAAGAAAAAGTACCTATGCTTGTAGATATGCTTCCTATGAGAAGCTCTGAAGCTCAGTTTGTCTTTAATGGTGTTGGTGTACTTATAGTCATGTTTGCACTATTGACACAAAACAGTGTAGCTCTTAGTGCAGGGGCATCGTTTTTAGTTGTGGGTGCTCTTGCTTTTGTGCGAAGTGTACTCTATATGATAAATTTTAAAAAATAAGGAAATAAATTATGGCAATGTATTCAAAAGAAGAACTTTTTTTAGCTATCAGTACAGTAATCGATCCAGAAGTTGGGTTTAACCTAGTAGAAATGGGACTCATTTATGATGCAGTTTGTGATGATGAAGGTAATGTTAAAGTTACTATGACACTCTCCACGAAAGCCTGTCCTATGCATCAGATGATTCAGCAGTGGGTGAAAGAGGCTGTCGAGAAAATGGCAAATATAAAAAGTGCTGAGGTTAAAGTTGTATGGGAACCTGTATGGAACATTACCATGGCTGATGATAATGTCAAAAAAGCTCTAGGAGCAGTTTAGAAAATTATTTATACTCTTTTATATCAAAGAGAAGTTGCTTTAGATGAATATTATACTGTTCCATTATAGTAAGGTAACTTTTCTCATTTGTGTCATGAAGTGCTACTTTGAAATCTTGAGCAATCTTATGTAAAGGGTCAGCTCCAATATTAGCAGTGATACCTATGATATCTAAGAGAATTCTATCTACATGTTCTAGCTCACCATTATGGAGGAGCTTTTCTATTCTTTGACTTGAGTCTGCATAGTTTTGTACAAACTCATCAAGAATCTCACTATAAAAATTTTCATCACCACCACAGATTGAAAGACCTTTCTCTCCATCTAGCTCCTTTGTATTGATAACTTCTATGATATTATCATCTTGTTGAAGAGATTTTTCTTGGCCACTATAGGCATAAAGTATATCATATAGTGCATCTATTTTAAGAGGTTTCTCGAGTTGTTCGGCCATTCCAGCTTCTTGCATTTTTCTAATGTCATCGGCCGCTGTATCACCACTAAGTGCTACGACAAGGATATGGTCATAGTTAGGATTAGCACGGATAGCACGAGTCGCTTCAAAACCATCCATTACAGGCATATGTGCATCCATAAGTACCATTAAAAAGTCGCTATCTTCCTCTAAGATGTTGAGTGCCTCTTGCCCATCATTTGCCATGCTAAGCTCTATACCACTTCCTGCTAAAAGTCCTGTGATGACTTTTTGGTTGATGAGATTATCTTCTGCAACTAATACTTTAGTACCTGAAAACTCTGC
>JALWTK010000171.1 GCA_027082875.1 Sulfurimonas sp.
CGCGTTTGGGGCATTTGTATTTGTGAGTTTATGGAGAAAAGAGAGAGAACACCTAGGCTAGTCGCCTAAGTGCTAGGGTGTTTTAGTAGTCGAGGCTAATGAATGCCGCGAGAGTATTATCTTGTTTCTCTTTACCCGGTGCTATATTTGTATAGTCTATCTTATAGCTCATACCTGCTGAGAATACATCAGAGATTTTACTAGAGAGTGAAGAATTTGAGAAGATAAAGTAGTTGTTAGCATCCTCAAATGAAGATCTGTAGGATAATCCTTGCTTAAACTTGAGGTTTTCAAAGATATTAAGCTCATAAGCAAGTTTTGCTTGGTAAGAACTATATGTATTGGTATCATCTGCTGGAGCTATAACACTCTGTAAAACATCTTGAGAGTAGAGTAGTGATGCTTCTAAGTCAAGTTTTTGTCTGTCAGACTTGTATGTAGCCCACTTCATACCAGGACCAGTATAGGCTTGGTAGTTATAGGAAGAAAATTTATCATTTTTATATCCTACTAGATAAGTAAAAGAGAGTGTATCTGTAAAAAGATAAGCATACTGAAGTTCTACAAAATATTTGTTCTTTGTTTCTGCCCCATCAGCATTTCCATACTGACCATCAAAGATGATAGAGCCACTATTATTTCCCCATGCTTTTTTGAATGAACCATCAAGGGAGAAAGTCTCTGTTTTAGTATTACCATCAGTTTTGATGTATCCTAACTGCATATGTGTGATGATATCTTGGTTTTGAGGAAGTTGTGCCTCAAGTGCTTTGAGCTTCTCTTCTGCTGCACTTTTCTCAGCCTTTGCTGCTGTTATATCTGTTGCAAGTTTTGTCTGGTCTACTGCTACATCTACAGCCATCATAAGTGATGAGGCAAGTACCAAACTTAGTGTGATTTTTTCCATTTTTTATTCTCCTATTTGTTGTTGGTTTAAATGTACATCCATTTGAGGATAAGGAAAAGAGATCCCTTTCTCATCAAATGTAAGTTTTACTTTCTCTATAGTGTCGAAGTGTACATCCCAGTAGTCTGCTGTATCTACCCATGCACGAAAAACAAAGTTTACAGAGTTGTCTCCAAGCTCACTCACTGCTACAAAAGGGGCAGGATCGCTCAGTATTCGTGAATCTGCTTTGATGATCTCCATAAGAGTCTCTTTTGCAAGTTTAAGGTCATCATCATAACCGATACCAAAAACATGATCAACTCTACGTTGTGCTTTTTTAGAGAAGTTAGTAATGTTCCCCCCGATGATAGATGCATTTGGCACGATGATAGTACGGTTATCTACGGGTGCTATAACAGTTGAGAAAAGATTGACATCCTCTACCGTTCCAGTCGCCCCACCAGCTTGTACAAAGTCACCCACTTTAAAAGGGCGGAAGATGATTATGAGTACTGCAGCTCCTACATTTGCTAAAGAGCCTTGCAGTGCAAGACCTATAGCAAGAGAAGCCGCTCCAAAAACTGCTAAGAATGAAGTAGTGTTAATACCTAAAGCATTGAGTGAAGCAAGAACCACCATCAGAAGAAGAACGAAATAGATAAGACTTTCAGCAAACTCCACAAGAGTTCTATCTATCTTCGCTTTTTGCATAAGTTTTTTTGTAAGTTGTGTGAGCTTATGTACTGCCCACTTTCCTATGATGAAGATAAGAAGAGCAGAGAGTATCTTGAGTCCATACTCTGTAGAGTAGTTGATTGCTAAGTTAATGTACTTGTCAGTGTAAGAGCTTAAATCCATAAAGGGCCTTTAAAATAATTTGTGAAATTATAGCAAATTTTAATCATAAATTTTATGTTTTAAGTAGTGAGTCTTGATATGAAGAGTCTCTAGGTGGCGTGCAAGTTTGTGAAGATCATTCAGATAAAGTGAATCGGTTTTAAAAAAGAGCTGTCGGTACTTTAGATAGTTCATCCAGACTTTTTTGCTCTGCTTGGCTCGACCACGTTTAAGCAGTTCAAAACTTACTGCTGCATTTATAAGAGCTTTCAGGTACATCACCTCATTAGAGTTCTCAAAACGGCGTGGAAACCAGAGCTCTTCAAGTACTTCATGGGCATCATAAAAACGCTCTTCATCTATGCAGAGCCGAAACTCCTCTATATGTTTAGTCATCCGAAGGCTCTAAAAGTTGCATATTTACTCGCCAGTAACCACGACCACCTTTAAGGGAGATACAGTGCATAGTAGGAAACTTCTCTCTGTACTCTTGGAGGCGGTTTTTTGTGGCTTTCCCACTGTCGCAGTAGAAAACAAAGAGACTTCCATCAGGATAGTTTTTTAGCTCATAAGGGTTATAGACTACCGTCTCTGCTTTTTCTATAGGGGAGAGAATAGTATCTATAAGTACTACCTCCACACCCTCTTTTTCTAAGTCGCGTTTATGTTCTAAGAACTCTTTTTGAGTCCATTCATCAGGATATTTCATAAGAGCATTATATAATATTATTCAAAACATTATCTTAAGCTATACTTAAATATATCTGGCATATAATAATTTAATACAAGGAGAGATTATGAATAAGATATTTAAAGTATTAGTAATTGTCTTTTCAACTTTGTTGTTAGTTAGTTGTAGTGGGAGTAATAATAATTCTACAAGTTCTGGAGTAGGTGATGGTTCTAGCAATTTTATAGTAACAAAAAAGCATAGTATACCTATCTCTGTAGATAATCTAGAAGCCACTTATGAAAAAGCAAAAATCAAGTTCTCAAGCAATGATATAGAGACAGCAGAAGTAGTGAGTATCCAAAAAATGATACCAAAGTCAATGTCGCTGGGAGGGGAAGTCGGAACTAATTACAAAGCTTTGGTTTATGACTTCTCAGTAGAGGGAAAAACTGATTTCACTGATTTAATTCAAATTACTCTTGGTTACGATAGTGATTTTGTAGATGCGATAGGAGACGAGAAAGCCAGTATTGTCGCTAAATATTACAATCCTCAAACGGGAGCTTATGAACCTGTAGATTATGAAGTTGATACATCTAAAAATGAAGTAACAATTTTAACTAATCATCTCTCTACATATGCACTAATATCTATCCCTAAATCTGAAAGTTATGGAGCTTTTAAAGTTATTAATAATAACTCAAGGAAGGCATATATTACTGATGTAGATCCTTATTATAAATTTATTAATTCATATACCGCTTCAGATATTATAAATGAGTCTCTTGATAATGATATGGTTTCAGGCACTCAAGCATATGAAGCTGGTTTTAATGCTGCAAATGAATGGTTAGGTTTAACGGCAGCTAGTAATGGTCTCACTTCAGCACCTTTTTCAAGCACCTTTTTAAAAAGCCTTAGTAACTCTTTTAATCACCTTGGCTTGGGTGCTTCTGTTTTACAAGCTGCTTTTGATTTCTCTAAAGGAGATATAGTATCTTTATATGCTAATCTAAGTAAGAATGTAGTGTATAACTCAGTTAATTATTTTGGTACTAGTGCATTACAGCTTGCTTTTGTTGGAGTATTTGCGATTGATTATAGTCTTACAGCTTTTGCAAATGAAGCATGGGATGGAAGTAATGAAAAATGGTATAAAACATATAATCAATGCTATAAAAAGCATTTTGCTAAAAAACAGCCTCAATGGTATAAAGTCTTTTATTGGATATGGCATGATACACAGGATATAAAACAAGCAAAAGAAAAAATAGATAAAGCTATTTGGGATAATGCTTTCGCAGTTTGGGATAAGCTAAGTGAATCAGATAGAGTAGAGTGTATGGATGATTTGGGATATGTAGATTTGGGAGGAGCTAGTAGTTCTTTAGAAATAATGTTAGCAATGTCTAAAAAATCAGAACTTGTGGCTGAACTACAGCCTACATTTAATAGACTTGAAAAAGTGATTATATTAGATATGAGAGCTAAATATAAAATAGAACTTAAAAAACTACAAGATCAATTAAATCAAATAATTAAGGTTAAAATCCAAGAAACAATACCAGAGGGAAGCTCTTCTAAATATGCTGGATATAGATTTCGATTTGCACCATTAAATGACAAAGCAAAAAAATCTGAGTGGACAGGAATATTAGACTCTGATGGTTCAGCTTCTGGTGCATGGAGAGTATTAGGCTATATGCAAGCTGGATCACCAAATCGACTGGAACTCTTTAAGCCTACTGATGATCCAGATATAGCAACACCGGTTAAAACTGTTGAATTTACAACTGATCCACCTAATTTAGTGATTAATTTAAAAGATGAAAAATCATATGTGGCATTTAGTTACTCTTATGACTGTTATTATACAGATGGCGAATATACTGGTAGTGGTAACAATGTGGGTTTTCCTGAATTAACATATGTAGTAACAATAACACCTTCTGGACTCAAATATATGAATAATAGTACATATATTTCACTTGATGGTTCTATAAGTAATAATAGTGTTGATTTTACTCACTATCCTGATTCAGTTCCTGGTGTGCCTATGTCTTTTTCAGGTGCAGTGTCATCAGGGCTTCTTTCAGGAAATGAGAGCGAAGATATAATCTGCAAAGGAAGTTATAAAGGTAAATATATAACAGAAGAAGAGGCAAATAAACTCAATAATTAAGAGATATCTCTTCTATAAACCAAATTAAAATTTTAATATCGCTATAATTAAGCGAATAAATAAGTATGGAGTATTGATATGGAGTTAAAGTATGTGGGAGATTTTCCACTTATCTCAAAACATGGGGTGAGTTTTGATCATACCCAGCCAGATAAATACATCTATTTACAAGCTACTGTTTCACTTCTTGAAGCTTTAAGTTATGAACCTTCAGAGACAACTGAACACCTTTATAAGATAAAGGGAAGAAAACTTTCTTCACATTCTCTTTTAGAAAAGCTTAAAAAATATGTCAAAACAATAGAGAATGCTTTTTTAGAACGCGATAAAAAAGCACATGATTATGTTCATGACCTTGTAAATCGTGCAAGAAAAAATAGCGATCTTCTTATGGATGAAAGAGTGGCACTACTAGAAAATATTAAACTTATGCGTGCTTACTTTTATCAGTATATCACAAATGAGGCAGTCTATGATGAAGCGATAAAAGCGATAGGTGATGAGATACACTATGGCAAAATAAAAAAGATAAAAGTACCGCTCTTTAAGTATTATGAGATTATTCTTACTAAGCTTATGGAGACATTAGAGAGAAGAAAGCAACCTATAGATTCAAAGATGACTATAGAAGAGAAAGATGGCAAGTTTATTGTTATACTAAATATTACACATTATTAGAGGGATTTATGGCTAAAAAAACTAGAAAAAAAACTAAAATCAACCAACATATTCGTAAATTCTTCGGGGATGACCCTTTTGATGTGGGGATAGAGCGAGTACCTGCGGATACTTTGAGTGAACTTTTTAGTGCACTTGGTATCTATGATATTGAGCATAATAAAAAGCTAATGGTAAAGACACTTCGTATGATTTGGAGTGAAGCAGATGGGGGCTATAGACAAGATATACTGAAGTTCTTTGAGAACAACGATGAGATCTATAGGGGTGATAAAAAAGTGCATCCTAGCTTTGATAGAGATGATAAAATAGAGATGCTTTTGGGTGAACTTGATGTAAGTAGGGATGAGGCAGTTGCTCTCTATGAAGCATTTGCTACTATGCGGAGTAAGAAGATAACAATAGCAAAGATGGAGTCAAAACTTCGCCATATCCGTTATGAGGCGAAGCGAGAGGCACTGGAGCGAGAGCTTGAGGGGAAGTTTGACATAGATGAGAGTTTTGAGTTTAATGCTTCTCTCAAATACGAACTCTATGGACAATCTTTTCACAAGATACTCACACTCAACACAAAGCCCTATGATTATGAGCAACTAGATGCACTAAGTTTTGAAGAGATAGTGGTGATGATAGGTAATGATAAATTAGAGACTGTACAAGCAAAACAAGAGAGTATAAACAGGTTTATTAAAGGACTTAAGATACCGCACTCTTACCTCACAACTGATCAAATCGTAACTGCTCTTCGTGCTTCCCCTCCAAAAACAGGATTAAATTATCCTCTCATTGGGCAGAAGGTTCTTAAAAACATTATTCACAAAAAGATAGAGACCTCAGAGCTAGAACTTCATGAAAAAGAGCTCTTCTTCAAGGTTGAAGAGCAGATAGAACTACCTCACTCTGAGGTGATGTTCTCGTATAACTTAGAGTTACACATAGAACTTGACGGACTTCTAAAAGAGATATGGACTTCTCAGCGTTTTAATTTTGATCGTATAAGAGAGGAGCTTAAGTCTGAGGTTGAAGGCGAATTTTTAAAAGAGCTTTCTGATCTTGTTGGTGAGTGCCAAAAGTATGCGACACTCCTGCATCTGAGTGATGAAGATTTACACTCTCGCGTTTATGAGTTCTTGCATGACTTATTGCCATACTCGCTTAATATTACATCAAAGATTAAGCGAAAAGTTATTCGCCGTTTTGTGCACTCTATTTCTGATTTACTTATTAAAAAACAGAGACATGAACTCTTGGCACGTACTATTCGAGACTTTAAAAACCTTTTTCCTCTTGCACGAGAGATGCGAAGAAAACTTACTCTTCATATAGGACCTACAAATAGTGGAAAGACCTATACTGCTATGCAAAAACTCCGTGAAGCAGATACAGGTTACTATCTTGCACCTCTGCGTTTACTCGCCCTTGAAGGATACGAGACACTTCAAGAACAGGGTATAGATAGTTCACTTATAACTGGTGAAGAGCAGATACTTGATGATGATGCAACACATATTAGTTCGACTATAGAGATGATGAACTATGAGGTCGATGTAGATGTCTGTGTCATCGATGAGGTACAGATGATAGATGACCGTGACCGCGGTTGGGCATGGGCAAATGCCATCATAGGTGCCCCTGCAAAAGAGATTATTATGACAGGATCTACGAACTGTAAAGGGGCGATCATTGCTCTAGCTGAGTATCTTGGTGAAGAGCTTGAAATAGTTGAGTTTGAGCGTATGAATCCACTCACTCTCCTTGACTCTCCCACTGATCCGAAAGATGTAGAGGAGGGGAGTGCTATCATCGCATTTAGTCGAAAAGATGTATTGAGACTCAAGCAGAACTTCTCAAAGAACTTTAGTGTGAGTGTAGTCTATGGAAATCTCTCTCCTGAAGTAAGACGTGAGGAAGCTCGACGCTTTCGTGCTGGTGAGACACAGATACTCATAGCAACAGATGCCATTGCTATGGGAATGAACCTCCCCATAAAAACTATACTCTTCTCTAAAGCAGAGAAGTTTGATGGGGTGATGCAGAGACATCTAATGCCTTCAGAAGTGCATCAGATAGCAGGACGTGCTGGACGATATGGCCTGAGTGAAGAGGGCCATGTAGGTGCACTTAATCCTGAGGCTCTTAAGATAGTGAGGAAGAACTTCACTAAAGAGGCAAAAGAGATCACTATACCTTTTAAAGTAATGGCAAATTTAGAACATATCAAACTAGTTGCGAAGATTTTAGAGGAGAATTCTCTTGAGGTGATACTCAGTTTTTTTGTAAAAAATATGGAGTTCAATGGTCCATTTTATGCCTCCTCTCTCGATGATATGCTCGGAGCATCAAAGATAGTTGATTCGTATGACTTAGATATAGCGACGAAATATCATCTCGCCTGCGCTCCACTCACTCTGAAGTCACCGTATATCATTCAGGCTTACGAGTCTTACATATATGCCTTAGAACAGAAGCTAAGTGTGCATTATAATCCACCTGTTCTTATGGATGATCATGCTCGCACAACGGATGAGCTCCTTCATGCAGAGGATATGGTAAAAGAGATTTCACTCTATCTCTGGTTATCTTATAGATTTGGTGAGTATTTTGTGGATGAGAGAAAAGCTCGTGAGTATCGTGGTGTACTTAATCGCTACATAGAAAAAACACTGCACCAAACACAACTCGCACAGATGTGTAAAATCTGTGGTGCACCACTCCCTCCAAACTCAAAGTATGCTATCTGTGAGAGCTGTTTTAAGAAAAACTATACCCATCAAAGAGGGCGAAGAAAAAGCCATCGTTAAAACAGGAGAGGCTTTTTACTACATCATATACATGATAAGCTCAATCGCCTCTAACACTTCCTTGTTAGTAAGTTTGTTAGTGTTAGCATAGGCCAGTGCTGCTCCCGCACCTACTCCCTCTTTTGCTTCACCCTCATCGTACATCTTCAGTACTGGTATCTCTGCATTTACAAAAGAGAACTCTGTGTAGATGGCATGTGGGGTGTAGCTGAGTTGCTCTAAAATGTGTTTGATGTTTGAGTTCTTATCTTTAGCTACCCATGCAGTTGTTGCAAGAGTAATGTTCTCTGACTTTAAACGCATAAGTACATCTTCTCTGAGTTTATCTGCTATGAGTAAGCAAGCGGCCATCTGTGTCCCGCCTGCAAGTACAACATGAAAACGGCGACTCGCTTCAAGTAAAAATCCAGCACAAAATATAAGCATATTATCACTTATTATTGAGAGTTTTTCAAAGTTACTCATCTTATCATTTATAAGTGCTAAACTCGCGTTTATAGTCTGTTCTCTCACACTATTTGGAACATTTAAAAAGCTAGAAGAGAAGTCCTCTTTTACATCATAGCCAAGTGCTAAAGCTGAAGCTGTGGCAGTTGTCGTACCACTTGGAGTCGATTCACCTAGGATAAGATAAGAACCTTTGAGCTCGTAAGAGCGACCAAATGCCATTCCTTTAGCAAACACTTCTTTGGCATCTATGTTAGCTCCTGTAGTGATGGAGTCTGAAGGAGCAATACTAAAGTTGTGTAGCTGTGTTTGCTCAGGTTTTATCTCAAGTCCTAAGTCTAAAATCTCTACTGTACTAAAGGGCTGAAGATTATGTACTGCTCGCGTTATAAGTGCAGGTGTTGGCACACCACTAGGAGTCTCAGCTATCTCTGGCATAGAAAAAAGTTTTTGTGTTGTGATGAACTCTGCATCAAGTGTAGGAGTGTAAGGGATTTTTCCGGGGATACCCGCTTGAGTGATTCCTTCTATCTCACATGTTTTTGTGACAGAAGCCGCAAGTAAAAAGTCTGCAATACCCTCTGGTAAACTATCTGGTTTGTCTGTAAATATATTAAATGTATTCATAAAAGAAGTGTATCGAAAATCTCCTCAAAAAAGTCTAATTTTATTTTCTCTAAGAACTTTTTGTTACAATAGAACCATGAAAACTTATACACTACTCTTTGGCATGCTTGCATTTTTAGGCTGTACACAAACTGGAGGAGAAGATCTTTCTTTTTCTCCATCAAAGTATAAAGCCCATGAAAATATCACTGTCACCTACTTTTGGGTTGGTGAGACGGCTACATCTGAGAATGGTTTTATCTCAAATTTAGCAAGTGCATGGGATGCAAACTGGAAACTACATTATGGTGGAGAAGATACTCCAAACAGTAGAACAGACTACTACCCTGCATCATTTATTCCTAAGCAAAACTCTTTTTACGTTGCCTTGCCTTATAATGATTTAGATGCAGAGGGAAAAGTAAAAACTGATAGGGACTCGCTTATCCCTTGGGCAAAGTCTAGCAATGATGTTAATGGTTCTATCTGTAAAGATAGGTGGATTAAAATTACGAAAGGAACATCTGTCGCCTATGCTCAGTGGGAAGATGTTGGACCTTTTGGGGAAGATGATAGTGCTTATGTTTTTGGAAGCTCACAACCAGAGAGTAGTACAAATAGTCATGCAGGAATCGATGTTTCTCCTGCTCTAAGAGATTATCTCTCTTTATCCGATATAGATACGGTTTCTTGGGAGTTTGTAGATGATAGTGATGTCCCTTATGGTCCATGGAAAACTATTACAAAGGCAGAGACTATTCCTTGGAAAGATTGGTACAGACCTCTGAAAGGTACAAGTTGGCAGTGGCAACTTAATGGTGTGATCAATAGCACTTATAATGCAAAGATTTATGATATTGATCTTTTTGAGTCGAGTAGCTTACTGATACACTCTCTACAAGAAAACGGAAAAAAAGTTATATGTTACTTTAGTGCAGGGAGCTATGAGAGTTGGCGAGCAGATAGTAGTGATTTTTCTGCATCACTCTTAGGGAATGAAATTGATGGATGGGAAAAGGAGCGATGGCTTGATATATCAAATCCAGCACTCAAACCTATTATGCTCTCTCGACTGGATTTAGCACATTCTAAAGGATGTGATGGAGTAGAGCCAGATAATGTTGATGCTTATGAGAATAGCAGTGGTTTTTTCTTAACTGCGCAAGAACAACTAGTGTATAATAAGTTTATTGCCAACGAAGCAAGAAAACGTGGTTTAAGTGTAGGACTAAAAAATGATCTCGAACAGCTTGATAGTCTTAAAGATTTTTTTGATTTTTCTATCAATGAAGAGTGTCATGAGTTTCATGAGTGCCAAGCTCTCTCTCCTTTTATAGAACAAAACAAAGCAGTACTTAATGCCGAATATAGCAGTGAGTATGTAAGGAACACAAATGGGGCGAGAGATATTCTCTGTCAAGAAGCACTAGATGCTGGTTTGAGTACTTTAGTATTGCATATAGAGTTAGATGATAGTTTTCGTTTTAGCTGTAATTAGGTAGGGCGTTACTTCTTCCCTTTTTTATTTTTTCGACCAAGTCTATCTTTGAGTTTTTCTATCTTCCCTTTTTCATACTCTTCAAGGGAGATGTTCATATCTTCTATCTCCTCACCTAACTTCACTTGGAGCATTTCTGACTTTTTCATAGCAAGGATTTGGGAAGAGAAGATACTTCTGTGTCCAGAGATAAGAAAGCTTATGACTGCTCCAAGTGCGGCATAGTGAGCGATATCTATACCGAAAAGCTCTACTGCCATGATAGTTGAAGCGATAGGAGTGTTTGTAGTAGCTGAGAGTACACTCACAAAACCAAGTGCAGCAAAGAGAGTGATATGCTCAGGCGAGATGATACTCCCAAAAAAGTGCCCACTTGTCGCCCCAATGTAAAAAATAGGAGTGATAATCCCACCACTTCCACCAATACCAAGTGTAATAGATGTAAAAAGTGTCTTGAGCACAAAGGTGTACCAGTGTATATCTGTGAGGTGGGCGAGATTTGGGTTGAGTGCATCAGAAATAGTACCTAGCCCTAGACCAATATACTGTTCTCCTACTACTAGAGTCATAAGAACAATAATAACACCACCACCAAAAGCTTTGAGATAAACACTTACAGGGATTGACTTGATAAATTTAGCAGTTTGAGAGACAGAAGTGATAACAAAGTCGGAGATAAAACCAAAGAAAAGAGCGGCTAAAACGACCTTAGCGATAAGTCCAATATCTAAAGAGACATCTTGAAAAAAGTGTAAATCATAGTAAGTGTATTGAATTCCTAAAAACTGAGCTGTAGTAAATGCAGCAAATCCAGCTATAAAAGAGGGAAGCAGTACATCATACATAATTACTCCGATGATAAGTACTTCTACTCCAAAAATAGCCCCGGCAATAGGTGTCCCAAAAACGGTTGCAAATCCTGCACTTATTCCACAAATAACGAGTTTTTTTCTATCCTCTTTACGAAATTTTAATATGGTAGAGAGCAAAGAAGCTACACCTGCTCCTATCTGTGCACCTGGCCCCTCTTTTCCTACTGAACCACCAGTGAAGATAGTAAGCACTGTCGCGAGAGTTTTGATGGGAATAACGGCTACATTTATTTTCCCATAGTTTTTATGTACGGCAGAGATGACTTTTTCTGTTCCATGTCCTTCAGCTGTAGGTGCAAAAGTCTTGACAAGCCATACAGTTAACACAAGGGCAAAAGGGAGGAGATAGTAGTAAGAAAATGGTAAAAGATCACGAGAGTGTTCGCTATACTCTAATATTTTTAAGAAAAGTGTGACAACTGCACCGATGATGACACCAACAACAGAAGAGAGAAAAACCCACTTTGTTACACTAAAAAAAATTGCTGTTTGTTCTGTAATATGCTCTTGAACCATTTTTTATCCATTTTGGAGGGTACTATTTTTAATATTCTAATTATCGCACATCTTCTCTCTCTTTAAAGAGTTTTTACAAAGAAATTACAAAATTTCTATAAAAGTAGGCTAAAATAACACTATGAAACTATCACATCTCAAGCAGATTATCACATATCTCAAAAAATTTACAAAAATATCTGCTGTCCATAGGGTAAGCGATACCATTCTGAAAGTGGCATTTGATAAGCACGATGATATCTACTTCAATATGTCGAGATCAAACTCAAGTATGTTCCGATGTGAGGAGTACCCCCGTTCCAAAGTTTATAATGCTCCCTTTGATGTCATCATAGCAAAACGGCTTAATCGTGCAAATATTTTAGATATAGAACTTCTTAATGGTGATAAAATTATTAGGATGAAAACAAGTATTGCCTCTGCTTACAAAGAAGAGATATCTTACATACAAATAGAATTTACAGGAAAATATACAAACATCATTATCTTAAATGAGGAGAATATTGTTCTTGAAGCACTTCGCCACGTTGACCTTTTTTCTTCTTTTCGTGAGGTGAGAGTAGGGCAAAAGCTTCTTGATGTCCCTCCTGCTCCCTTTACTCCAAAAGAGTATCCGCTCGAAGATGTGGAAAAATTCTTATATGAAGTTTACAATAAAGAACAAAATACACAGTTAGAAAATCTTAAAAAGCAAAAAGTAGCACAGCTTAATAAAAAGCTGAAAAAGCTAGAAAAACTTTATGCGAAACTTGACTCAGAGGAATCGCTTGAAGCTGAAGCAACAACGTTTGAACACTATGGGAACTTAGTGCTCTCAAATGTGCAAAATATTAAACCTTATTCTACACAACTAGAGCTAAATGATTATGATGGTGAGATGCTCAAAGTACAAATAGCTAAGGCTTACCCTAGTGCATTTATGATAAGTGATATGTTCTTTACAAGGAGTAAAAAAGCGAAGCAGAGAGCGAAACACCTGCACATAGAGGAGGAATCTCTTCGCTCGAAGATAGAGCATACAAAACTCTTTATCCATACTGTGCAAACGGCAAAAGATGTGGCGAAGATAGAGCTACTCTTTCCGAAAAAAGTACAAAGTAAAAAGGTAAAAGTAAACGATAGTATAGAAGTTTTTTGGATAGAGGGGTATAAAGTACAACTTGGTAAAAATGAGAAAGGGAATGTTGAGGTGCTTAAAAATGCCAGAGCAAAAGATGTTTGGTTACACCTAAAAGACCAACCTTCTTGTCATGTTATAATCACTACAGATAAGCAAAACCTTCCAGAAAAGATCATAAAAAGTGCCGCGAGACTCTGTGTTGATTTCACTACGACTTCAAAAGATAAGTATTTGGTCGATTATACTCCTCGTAGAGAGGTTACTATCCAAAGTGGTGCAAATGTTCTTTATAATAAATATAAAACGATCGAGATAGATACTCGCTCGTAAAAGGAGTTTTTCATGGCAAATATCGGACCTATTGGGAGTACTATTTTTACAAACCAGATGACTCCTGCAGTCGCTTCAAATCAAAATGCAAATCAAAACCGTGTTGAATTTCAAAATATGATAGCACAGTCACAAGTCCAAGAGAGAGATGAAAAGGTCTTAGAAGTTCGCCCTGCTGAAGAGAATCAAGAGGTGAATGAAGATAAAGATCATACTCGTGATGAGGCAGATAGAGAGAGCGAAAGAAATGCAAAATCTGAAGAGGATGAAGATGATTCTGAGACAGAATCACTCTATAAATTAGATATTAAAGTCTGATTGGATATAATATTCTTAATATTATTTATTAGGGATTTGTATGGAAATGTTTGGAGCACATAAAGAGAGAATTGTAACGGGTGTAGCACTAGTCATAGGGCTTTTAATCATAGGAATGATAGATAATTTCTTCATCATGTGGTTAGTCTTTGGAGCTATTTATCTTCTTGCATTTAAAGAAGCTATTAAACTTTTTGGTGTTGAAAATGATGGACTTCTTCCTTTTGCTGGTGGGCTTTGGCTTGTTGCGGGGATCTATCCATATGGCGATGACCTTTTTGTTTTAGCTGGTGTAGCTTATGCGAGTGCAGTGGCATTTAATAAAGAGCTGGGATGGAGGGACTTTTTTCCTTTTATCTACCCAACTGCTGGTATGCTCTTTATGTTTACGATGTACCAAGAGTACGGTGTAATGTCCCTTCTATGGCTTTTAGGTGTAGTAGCTCTTACTGATGTTGGAGCTTATGCAGTTGGTAAAAGCATAGGAAAAACACAGTTTTGCCAGACAAGTCCAAACAAAACTATGGAGGGTGTTGTCGGTGGTGTAGCTGTAGCTACTATCGGTGGAGCATTCTTTGGGCTTGGTGTTGTGGACTTTATGGTGGCATTTTTTGTGAGTTTTGCAGTTGCTGTGAGCTCGATATTTGGCGACCTTTACGAGTCATCCCTTAAACGTGCTGCCGGTGTAAAAGATAGTGGAGACTTGCTTCCTGGACATGGCGGAATACTCGACCGCATAGATGGTTATCTCTTTGGTGGCATAGTGATGCTTGTACTGCTTCGAGGGTTGGTGTAGGACTTTTATGCAAGAACTTATTGTGCCCTTAGAAAATATACAGAGCAAAATCTATACGATACGAGGCAAGCAGGTAATGCTTGACCGTGATTTAGCAGCTCTGTACGAAGTAAGTACAAAAGTTTTTAACCAAGCCGTTAAGAGAAATATTGCAAGATTTCCTGATGATTTTAGATTTCAGCTCTCTAAAGAAGAGTTTAGTTATTGGAGGTCACAAATTGTGACCTCCAATAATGGCGATAAAATGGGCTTACGCTATGCCCCTTATGCCTTCACAGAACAGGGTATTTCCATGCTCAGTAGTATCCTTAAAAGTGATGTGGCTATCGGTGTCAGTATTCAAATTATACGACTCTTTGTACAGATGCGAAGAACATTAAGTGATAACACATTGCTTGTACATAGAGTAGTTGAATTAGAGTCTAAACAAGAGAAAACTCAAACAGTAGTAGAAAAGATTCTTACAGAGATAGATAAAAAAGAGACTCTTCCAAAAGAGGGAATTTTTTACAATGGTAAAATTTTTGATGCTTATGTATTTGTGGCAAAGCTTATAAAAAGTGCTAAAAAGTCTATAGTCCTTTTTGATAACTATGTAGATGAGTCTGTTTTAATACTTCTGTCAAAAAATCAAGAAGTTGAGATAAAAATTTATACACATACATTTACCAAACAGTTACAACTAGATGTAAAAAAATATAATGAGCAATACAGAGAGATAGAAGTGAAGAGTTTTAAAGATGCACACGATCGCTTTTTAGTGATTGATGGCGAAGAGTTATACCACTTAGGAGCTAGTTTGAAAGATTTGGGAAAAAAATGGTTTGCATTTTCTAAAATGGATATAAAAAGTATAAATATTTTAGAGAAGGCAGAAGCATAATGGTACTACTAGGCTCAACAGGTTCCATCGGGGTAAACACTCTTATCGTAGCGAAAAAATTTGGTATAGATGTTGAAGTTTTAGTTGCGGGAAAAAACATCAAACTTTTAAATGAGCAGATAGAAGAGCATAAGCCTAAAGTTGTGGTTATCGCCCAAGAGTTGGATATAAAAAATGTTAATCACTCTCGCGTTTATGCAGGAAGTGAAGCAATTTTGAGTGCTATCGCAGATAGCCAGAGTGAGCTTGTGGTCAATGCTCTTGTGGGGTTTTTAGGACTTCGTCCAACGCTTAAAGCTCTAGAGTGCAACAAAAAAGTAGCATTAGCAAATAAGGAGTCTTTAGTTGCAAGTGGTGCTTTTATAGATACAAGTAAAATCCAGCCCATAGACAGCGAACACTTTGGACTTTGGTATCTCTTGCAAGATAGACCAATAGAGAAGATGATTATCACTGCGAGTGGTGGGGCATTTCGTGACTGGGATATAAAGCGACTAGAAAACGCGACACTGGCAGACACGCAAAAACATCCAAACTGGTCTATGGGACAAAAGATAACGATAGACTCTGCAACAATGGTCAATAAAATGTTTGAACTCCTTGAAGCACGTTGGCTTTTTGGAGAGGGTAAGTACGATGCTATCATCGAAACAAAGTCTCTCATTCATGCTATGATAGACTTCAAAGATGGCTCCACTACCGCACATTTCGCAAATGCAAGTATGCAACTTCCTATTGCCTATGCACTTGATGAGAAAATGAATGAGAATATCTTAGGTCATGTTGATCTACTCAAGGTAGGAAGCTTAGAATTTCGTGAAATCACTACCGATAGGTATCCTATCTGGTCCATTCGCGAAGAGCTACTAAAAAACCCTGCTCGTGGCGTTGTGATAAATGCAGCCAATGAAGCAGCTATAGAGATGTTTATAGCAAAAAAGATAGGTTTTATGGATATCTCCAAGTATATCACGACTGCATTTGATAAATTCACCACTTTAGCTACGAATGTGGAAGATGTCTTTCTTATGGATAGAGAAGTACGAGAGTATGTACGAGGTCTTAGATGATAAAAGGCGTTTCTCTTTTCGCAAATGTTGGAATAGCTGAGACATATATCAAAAACCAAGGCATCAAGATAGTTGTGGCAAATGAGCTGATGAAAAATCGTGCAGAGTTTTATGCTCAGATGCATCCAGAGTGCCAGATGATTCAAGGGGATATCACGAGTGATGAGACTTTTAATGCAGTTGCCAAGGCTGCCAAAAAAGAGCAGTGTGACTTTCTCATAGCAACACCTCCTTGTCAGGGTATGAGTTTAGCTGGGAAGATGCATGAAAATGATCCTCGCAATTCACTCATCAAGTATGTCGTTAAACTCGCACAAGAGTTAGAGCCTACAAATATACTCATAGAAAATGTGCCGAAGGTTTTAAATACTTACCTTGTGCATAAGGGTGAGAAGTTAAAGATAACAGACTTTATACGAAGTGAGCTTGAACCTCTAGGATACATCATAAATCCCGTAATAGTTGATGCTTCAGATTATGGAACACCACAAAAACGCAGACGTGCTATTTTCCTTATTTCTAAGCTCAAAAAATGGGAAGTTCCACTAAAACAAGAGAAGATAAGCGTTAGAGAGATGATAGAGCATCTTCCAAGTTTAGAGAGTGGAGAGAGTTCAAAGATCACTTACCATAGTGCAAAAAAGCATAATGCGAGACATATTGCCTTTCTTAAACAAACACCAACCGGTAAGTCCGCTTTACATAACAAGGTAGACTATCCCAAAAAATCAGATGGCACGCGTATAAAAGGGTATGCTACAACCTATAAACGCATAGAGTGGGATAAACCAGCACCTACTATCACAATGGCGAACGGTTCTATCTCAAGTCAGAACAATGTTCACCCCGGTCGTAAGTTAGCTGATGGAAGTTATAGTGATGCTCGTGTTTTAACACTCAAAGAGATATTTATTTTAACTGGGCTTCCTGATGAGTGGACACCACCAGTATGGGCAAGTGAAAATTTTATTCGTCAAGTGATAGGTGAGGGTGTACCTCCAAAGCTTATAGAATCACTGCTCTGTGTAATGCCTTGTAAAGACCATCTAAAGGAAGAGAAATGATACTAAGTATAGAGAGCTCATGTGATGATAGCGCTATCGCTATTACAGAGATAGAGACAAACAAGTTACTTTTTCATAAAAAAATAAGTCAAGAGATAGAGCATAGTGTTTATGGTGGAGTAGTTCCAGAACTTGCAGCACGTCTACATGCTGAGGCACTACCTAAGATACTAGAGCAAGTTGAAGAGTATTTTCCTAAGCTTAAAGCAGTTGCGGTGACTTCGACTCCTGGTCTCGCTGTTACTCTTGTTGAAGGTGTGACTATGGCGAAGGCTGTGGCTGTGGCCTTAAATATTCCTATCATAGGGGTGAATCATTTAATAGGACATATCTATTCACTTTTTATAGAAAAAGAGACACAGTTTCCTCTTACTTGTCTTTTAGTCTCCGGTGGGCATACTCAGGTGATGGAGGTTAAAAGCCTCACAGAAATAGAGACTGTGGCAAAGAGTATGGATGATAGTTTTGGAGAGAGTTTTGATAAGGTAGCTAAAATGATGCACCTTGGCTATCCTGGTGGTCCAGCTATCCAAGAACTTGCATATGGTGGGGACAGACTTAAACATAACTTCACAGTACCTCTGCATCAGTCACCTCTGATCGCATTTAGCTATTCAGGGCTGAAAAATGCTGTGCGTTTAGCAATTTTAGAAGAAGAGAAGCAAGAGGAGCCTAATTTTCAAGATATTGCAGCCTCTTTTGAGCATATAGCGACAAAGCATCTGACTATGAAACTTAAGAAGTATTTTAAAACTGTAAGACCAAATACTTTTGCTATAGTTGGAGGAGCATCAGCCAACCTTTATCTGCGTTCTCAGATAGAAGAGCTTCTTAAACCTTACAAAGCAGAGCTTATTTTGAGTGAACTTCAATACTGCTCAGACAATGCGGCAATGATAGGTCGTGTAGGAGTAGATATGTACAAGCAAGGGATATTTAGTTCTTTAGAAGAGTTGGATATAGCACCAAGAAGTCTTCTTTAAACTTCTTTGATGTAAAATTGAGTAAGAGAAATAAGTAGAAGATCGTTATAAACAAAGCCCAAAACTTTACTAATAGCCTTTGTAGAGGAAGCGGATAAGCAAGAGATGGAGAGTTTAGAAGATGCTATTAAACAACTTTTTTAAAGATAAAAAGTACTTTTTTATCCTATCAAGTATTTTTATTCTTATTTTAGAGCTCTTCGTGTATTTTACTATTGCGTATGTTAAACAGAATGATACTGATAATTATCTCTCTCTTGTAACACCTGATTTTGAGACTCACCTAAAGGTTGCAAATACACATTTAACTGACATTTCAAAAATATTTTATGATTTAGAGGTAAATAGACCTGACATTATTGAGATAATGTATGAAGCAACACAAACAAAAGACAAAGCAAAGCTCGCTATT
This sequence comes from Sulfurimonas sp., assembly GCA_027082875.1. Classification (GTDB taxonomy): domain Bacteria; phylum Campylobacterota; class Campylobacteria; order Campylobacterales; family Sulfurimonadaceae; genus Sulfurimonas. The sequence continues at coordinate 18,976 of JALWTK010000171.1, forward strand.
CTTCGTGCTCGCTTACTGAAGAAACTCTCCCCTACATATAGGTATATGAAAAAATACTATGTTCGTCAACTTCATTTTCAGCTCCCTCACTCGATAAGTTTCTTACGTTTTCATAGACCAAAGAAGTTTGGTGATTCTTTAGTAGGTGTTCGGGCTACCTTAGAGTATGTGAATAAATATAAGACTCCTGTTAGTGCTTTTGAAGAGGGACGTATCTTTAATGGATTTAGAAATGTTTATCCTATATTTAAAGGGAATACTTTTGTAGGAACTGTTGAGATATCTTTTTCATTTGCTGGTATGCAAGAGGTGCTCTCCAAAATAGATACAACGAGTTATCTCTTTTGATAAAAAAACACTCAACGACAAGATGGAGATAGGTCTTTCTGAGATGAATAGAATTAATGAAGATATCGCTTTAAAAGTGAATACTAAGTTAGTAAAAGGGGAGTCTTTCTCCATCTATTATAAAAATAAAAATATTTATAATAATCACTCTATCATCATCTCTTTTGTAGCAGTTTCAAATTTAGATGATAAAGTTGTCGCATATATTGTGCATTATTCATTTGGGGACTATGTAGATATTATCTTAAACAAAGTGCAAAAACTTTTCTGGTTACTCAGTGCATTAGCTTTTGTATTAAGCATAGGATTTGCCTTTATTTTGACAAATGAGAGAAAAAAACAGAGATCGATACATGAATTTGCTGTTCATGATGCACTTACTGGTATCTATAACCGTCATGGAGTAAATGAAATACTCAAGCAGCAACTCAATGAAGCTAAACGTTCAAAGAAAGCTTTTTCACTTATCTTTTTTGATATAGACTTCTTTAAACATGTCAATGATACCTATGGGCATGAGATGGGTGATTATGTTTTAGAAAATATTGCTAAAATTATCTCTAAAGAGATACGATCAAGTGATATTTTTGCAAGATGGGGAGGGGAAGAGTTTATTCTTTTTCTACCAAATACACAACTTGGGCATGCGGTGAGATTAGCTGAAAAGTTACGAATAGTAATAGAAGAACATAGCTTTAGTAGTATAGATAGTGTTACCTGTAGTTTTGGTGTTACTGCGATGAATGCAGATGATACAAAAGAGAGCTTTTTAAAAAGAGTTGATACTCTCCTTTATAAAGCAAAAGAGAGTGGTAGAAACTGTGTGATCTCAGATTTAAACCTTAACTGAAACTTATGGCAAAACACTTGTTTTCTAAATAAGAGTAAAATCATCCGATTTAAAATATACTTCTCTCAACAAAACGCAATCGCGTTAAAATTAAACACAAGGAGCCAAAATGGCAACTACAAAATTTAAAGGTACAGACGTAGAATTATTAGGAAATGAAGTAAATGTTGGAGACAAAGCACCAGCAATTACTGTTGTAAACTCAGACGGTTTAGGTGATGTAACAGTTGGTGGAGCTCAAGGGCATAAGCAACTTATTATCGTTGTTCCTTCTTTAGACACAGGTGTATGTGCTACTGAAACTCGTAACTTCAATGCAAAAGCAGCATCTTTAGAAGGTGTTAAGCCAACTATCGTTTCTCTTGACCTTCCATTTGCTGCTGGTCGTTTTTGTTCAGCTGAAGGAATTAACGATTTAACTGTTACTTCTGACTTCCGTAACAAAGATTTCGCAAATGCTTATGGTGTTTTACTTGGTGGATCAGTTCTAGCTGGTGTTACTTGTAGAGCAATCTTCGCAGTAAACGAAGAGGGTGTTGTTACTTACAAAGAGATCGTTCCTGAGATCACTGAAGAGCCTAACTACGATGCTGCAATCGCTGCAGTTAGCTAAGTTAAACGCTAAAGCGTAATGCAAGTGAGCCTTTTGGTTCACTCTGTTAACCCTTCAACTTTTTACCCCTCAAAAACCTCTTAAGAATTCAAAGACATTTACTCTGATATAATACAGTAATTATTAACGGAGAAAAAAATGAAAAAATTATTATCAACTATTGCTTGTGGTGCTGTTTTAGCTACAACTGCAAGTGCAGACTTCGCTCGAGTAGAGATGGGTGCTGGTGCTTGGATGCAATCACCTAAAGGGTCTATAAAATTAAGTGATGGTTCTGGGGCTTTAAACCTTAATGGTACATATACAAGCAATGAGACAGAAGCCACGGACATATACATTTGGGCTTTGATTAAACATCCTATTCCTATCTTACCAAACTTGAGACTAGAGTATGTTACTGTAACTGATGAGGGAGAGACAAGAGGATCAGTTGGTGGTTTAAATATTCCAACTTCAGCTCATACAACCCTTGATAGTACTGAGTTTGATGTAATTCCATATTATAATATATTGGACAATACATTTTGGACTACGATAGATTTAGGATTAGATATGAAAGTAATTCAGACAGATTCTAATGTAGCAATAGTCCCTAGTACTATTCCTGGTGCTAGTTTTGCTGGATACAGTTCTTCGGATACTACTGTTGTCCCATTACTCTATGTAAGAGCTCGTGTTGAAGTTCCTTTTACGGGTATTGGAGTTGAGACAGATGCCAAAGCTATCACTGATGGCACAGATACTGTGTATGATGTAAGAGCAAAAGTAGATTATACACTTGGCTTTATTCCTGTTGTTCAGCCTGCTTTTGAAGTAGGGTATAGAGTACAACAACTTACAGTTGATGATGGTAATAATCAAGTTGATTTGAACTATGCTGGTGTTTATGCAGGTTTAATGCTTCGTTTTTAGTAGTGTTTGCTCTAAAATAACTATCTCGCACTCAAGCTCGATGTCAAATCTCTCTTTGACTCGTGTTTGAGCCTCTCTTATAAGCCACATGGCATCTTCAAAAATTCCACCACCATTGTTAACTAAAAAGTTCGCATGCTCTTCGCTAAAGCACATAGCACCACGAAGCACTCCTTTTAGTCCAACCTCTTCTATAAGTCTCCCTGCATAATCACCCTCAGGATTTTTAAAACAACTTCCGGCACTTGGCGTTGAGGGTTGGTTACTTCGCATCTTTTTAAACATTGCTACTGTTTCTAACTCATATCCTTTTTCTAGGGAGAAACTGGCTTCAAGTATGGGCTCTTTTATATCTGTATATCTATAGCTATACGCTATCTGCTCTTTTTGAATGACTCCACTTGGTGTTTTAATAGAGAGAAGGTGATTAAAAATTTCAAACTCTTTGAGCCCTGCATTCATATAGACAAGACCGCCAAGTTTTCCGGGGAGATGTGAGATAAACTCAAAGTTGGCTATATCATTCTTTTTACAAAAGGAGGCAATTTTTCCAGAAGGAGTTGCTCCTCCTATTTTGAGAACATCATTTTCTACTGTGATATAGTCATAGATTTTGGAGAGCATCATCAGTGGTGGTGGATTTGCTCCAACCAGCGTATTATTACAAGAGCCTATGAGGTAGTAGTCATTAATATTTGAGAAGTCATTTTCAAGAAGGGCAACTTCAAAACTCCCCCCTATTTTAAAGGAGGAGTATTTTAAGAAGTTGACAAGTTTCGTTTGCATTGGATAGAAAACTACTCTACAAAGGTTGGCATGAGGTTGAAGACATGTGTTGCAAAGTCTGTCATCTCATTGAGCATCCATGGCATTGTGAGTACTATCACGATAACAACACCGATAATTTTAGGGATAAAGGAAAGAGTCATTTCGTTGATCTGTGTAGTCGCTTGAAAGATAGAGACTGCAAGTCCTAAAAACATTCCAGTAAGGAGTCCAGGAAGTGCGAGCATGAGTGCTATCTTAAATGTTTCTACCCCAAGGGCTACGAGTTTTGCTTCCACTTTTAGCCTTCTCTTTGCTCTGTGTACTCTGTAGGAATGAGATAATCCTCTATCTTTACAGGTTCATCATAAAACCCATGCTTATATCCAAGCTCAAAAAGTTTATCTATAGCTTCATACTGAATAGGGCTAAGTGAGATTGACTCATCATTTGCATAGAGTTCGAGGTATTTATCTAAAGTCGGTGCATCGATGCGAACGAGATCACGCTCTATGAGCATCTTTGAGAGTCTCTCTTTATGGTCGCGTGCAACTTGGACAGCTTTTGTAAGTGTCTCTTCGTAAGCGATAGCCTTTGTAAGTGGAAGTGATCGGCGAATAGCCATCCCACCAAGAGGAAGAGGAAGATCTTTCCCAGCTAACTCCTGCCAGATATCCCACATCTCACGCTCTACTTCAAGTGCAGAGTCATAAGTGAGGATAGACTCATGAATGAGAACACCCGCATGTACTTTACCATCCAGAACAGCTTGCTCTATCTCCAAAAAATTCATATAAGTAACACGTGCTTCAGGATAAGCGATACGAAAAAGCATAGCATTCGTTGTATGCTCTCCACTAAGTGCTACTCTAAAGTTTCGCTTGAGTTTTTCGCCCTTGCGTTTAATGAGCTTCGGTCCATAACCCTCTCCAAAACTTACAGCAGTACGAAGAGGTGCATACTCACTTTTTATATGTGGATACAGAGCAAAACTAATCGCAACTATGTCATAAATACCATTGAGGGCATCTTCGTTGAGTGTTTGAATATCTTTAGCGATATTGTCAAACGCAGTATTTTTCATATCTACCCAGCCAAACTTAATGGCATAGTACATAAATATATCGTCGGCGTCCGGAGAGTGAGCTATAACTGTTTTTTTCATAAGTGTATTTTAGCAAAAATACCCTACTTTTTTCTTTATTTCGTTAAAATACTAAAAAAGTATGACAAAATGCAATATTTTTTAGAAAATCGAAAAAATGTGCATATAATTCTTCAAAATTTAAAATAAGTGAGCCCAAGATGGATGCAAACAAACAAAAATCATTAGACTTAGCGATGAAGCAGATAGATAAAGCTTTTGGAAAAGGTGCATTAATGCGTCTTGGTGATAAAAATATAGAACCGATACAATCAATCAGTACAGGATCTTTAGGACTTGACTTAGCATTAGGAATAGGTGGAGTTCCTCAAGGTCGTGTGGTAGAAGTGTATGGTCCTGAGTCATCTGGAAAAACAACATTAGCACTTCAGATAACTGCAGAGTGTCAAAAGAATAATGGTGTCTGTGCATTTATAGATGCAGAGCATGCTCTTGATGTTGTTTATGCAAAAAATCTTGGTGTCGATGTAGAAAATCTTTTGGTTTCTCAACCTGACTACGGAGAACAGGCTCTTGATATCGTTGAGACTATTGCAAGAAGTGGAGCAGTAGACTTAATCGTTATAGATTCAGTTGCAGCACTGACTCCAAAAGTAGAGCTTGAGGGTGAGATGACAGATCAGCAAGTGGGTGTACAAGCTCGTCTTATGTCTAAGGCACTTCGTAAGCTTACAGGTGTGCTTTCAAAGATGAACTGTACTGTTATCTTTATTAACCAGATTCGTATGAAGATAGGTATGATGGGGTATGGTTCTCCTGAGACTACAACAGGGGGAAATGCTCTAAAGTTTTACGCTTCTGTTCGTATAGATATTCGCCGTATCGCTTCACTTAAACAGGGTGAGAGTCAGATAGGTAACCGTGTAAAAGCGAAGGTGATCAAAAATAAGGTTGCTCCTCCATTTAGACAGGCAGAGTTTGACATTATGTTTGGAGAGGGAATCTCTAAAGAGGGTGAGCTTGTTGATTACGGTGTAAAACTTGATATTATAGATAAAGCAGGAGCATGGTTCGCCTATGGTGATGGTAAACTAGGCCAAGGACGTGAAAATGTGAAGCAGAAGTTTAAAGATGAACCAGAACTTGCAGCGGAGATAGAAGAAAAAATAAAAGTAGCAATGGGTATTAGCAATGTGATGGTTATGGAAGCAGCAGAAATAGCGGAGACAGATGCATAAAGCACTTTATTAGCAAAATTTAGATAAAATACCAGCAATGAATAAAAACTATTAAAGGTAATTATATGTTTATAGATAGCGTAAGTGCAATAGAAGTAATGGATTCTCGCGGAAATCCAACAGTGAAAACTACGGTTGAGTTAAGTGATGGGACTATTGAGTCTGCTATAGTGCCTAGTGGTGCGAGTACTGGTAAGCGTGAAGCTTTAGAGCTTCGTGATGGTGATGATCGCTTTATGGGTAAGGGTGTTTTAAAAGCAGTTGCTCATGTAAATAATGAGATTAATGATATATTAGTTGGAATGAGCCCTTTTAATCAAGCCGTTATAGATGCTACTATGAAAGAGCTTGATGCTACCGAGAACTACGGTAAGTTGGGTGCGAATGCAGTTCTAGGTGTCTCGATGGCTGTTGCTCGTGCAGCTGCAAAATCTCTTGGTATGCCACTTTATCGCTACCTAGGTGGTGCAAATGCGATGGTAAACCCTACACCAATGCTTAATATCATCAATGGTGGAAGCCATGCTGATAACTCTGTAGACTTTCAAGAGTATATGATTATGCCTATAGGTTTTGAAGATTTTGCTACTTCTCTTCGTGCATCTTCTGAAGTCTATCACAACTTAAAAGCTATTTTAAAAGAGAAAGGTCATTCAACTTCTTTAGGTGATGAAGGTGGTTTTGCACCTGATTTAACTTCAAACGAAGAGCCTATTCAAATTATTATAGAAGCTATTGAAAAAGCTGGTTATAAAGCTGGAGAAGAGATAGCAATCGCTATGGATCCTGCAAGTAGTGAGTTCTATAAAGATGGTAAATATGAACTCGTTGGTGAAGGAAAATCATTAACAAGTGCAGAGATGGTAGACTACTATGTAGCATTATGTGAAAAATATCCTATAGTATCTATAGAAGATGGTTTAGCTGAAGATGACTGGGATGGTTTTAAACTTATGACTGAGAAGCTAGGTGACAAGATTCAGATCGTTGGTGATGACCTTTTTGTTACAAACGCCAACATTCTTGCACGTGGTATTCGTGAAGGAATTGCGAACTCTATCCTCATCAAGCCAAACCAAATTGGTTCAGTCTCTGAGACTATGCTTACAGTACGTTTAGCACAGCGTAACGGTTATACTTGTGTTATGAGTCATCGTTCAGGTGAGAGTGAAGATGCATTTATCGCTGACTTCGCTGTAGCTCTTAACTGTGGTCAGATCAAAACTGGTTCGACTGCACGTGGTGAGAGAACTGCTAAATACAACCGTCTTTTAGAGATAGAAAACGAAGTTGTATATGGTGAGTACCTAGGTGCTGCACTTTTTAACTAAGCATAAGTATTTACACTATGCAAAATGAAGAACTTTTTGAAGAGATAGATACTAGCGAAAGTGTAACACAGAAGTATCTTGGTCTCTCTCTAAAAAAGTTTTTCTTTCTTCTTCTTATCGTAGTTGCCCTTGGGATTTATCTTGGGGTACTGCTCTACGGTACAAACTCTCTTGAAATACTCTTTGGTTTACAAGATTACGAAGTCTATTTACAGTCTGAAGTGAGCTCTCTTAAGCAAGAAAATGCAGAACTTCAACGAGAATATTTTGAACTCAAAGAGATTAGTGCACAATAAATTCACAAATTTGCTATAATACATAAATAAACAGTTGTAGGGGTATATTTATGATAAAGATTTTTAGGCTTATTTTTCTCCTAAGTATTTCTCTATTTGCACGTGAAAATCCTTTTTTTCCATTAAGTGGGGAAGAAAATATACCTTATACGACAAATAAAACAGTAGTAGAAGTCCCTCTCCAACGTGCAGCGATATCTCTTCCCTCAACTGCAAGAATCCTAGAAAGTGTCACTGTAAAGTACAAGAATTTAGATGGTTCCATTGTAGAGAAAACAGAAGAGTTAGGGAATAGTGTTGATTGGCATTTGCCAATATTTATCTCTCAAAATATTGATGATGCTAGCTCCACTCCATCAAAAACAGTACAAAAAAAGAAGAGTAGCAAAAAAAAGTATACGCGAGTTCTCATTATGAAGTTTATCACTATATCTACTGATAAGCATGAAATAAAAATAGAAACAAAAGATAAGCTATTAAGAAATTTTTTACTGACAAATCCGCATAGAATAGTGTGTGATTTTAAGCGCAACATTGATATAAGAAGTTTAGAAAAAAAGATAAAGAAAAGTTCTTGTATAAAAAATATTAAAGTTGGAAATCATAATGGATACTATCGTGTAGTTATAGAACTCGATGGATACTACAAATATCAAGTAGCACAGAGTAAAAATAGTTATGAGTTTTTACTTCTTTAGGAAGATGTAGATGCGATATCTTTTACTTCTTTCATTTTTCATGTTTACATTGAGTCTTGAAGCGAAAGACTTAGCTTATAGTTCTAGTGTCGTTCCAAAAAAAATGAGTGTCCATGAAAAGAAAAAACGATTTTTTGCATTAGTGCTTCCTCCTACTCAGAAAATTTACCAAGAGTTACATGCAAAATATAGGGAAATTCAGGATAATTTAGATCAAAAAGAGTATCAAGAGGAGATAAGTACACTCAAAAAGCTCTATAAAGTAAAGACGAAGGAGCAGTTACTTTTAGCACTCAAGCCACATCCTATAAGTATTGCTCTTGCACAAGCTGCAGTGGAGAGTGCATGGGCAACCTCAAGATTTTCAGTAGAGGCAAATAATCTCTTTGGAATGTGGAGTGGGAAGGAGAGTGAAGAGAGAATTGCAGCAAAGGGACAACGTGAGAATAAGCGTACAGTTTGGCTAAAAAAATTTCCTTCCTTTGAAGCATCTATCCGTGCTTACTATCTTACAATCGGACGGGCAAAGGCTTACGCATCATTTAGAAAATATAGATATGAGAGCGATAATGTTTTTGAGATAATCAAGGGTTTAAATAAGTACTCAGAACTTGGTGAAGCTTATGTTTCTATTATAAAAAATGTGATTAAGCATGACAATCTTACTAAATATGACTAAGGAAGAAAAATGAAACTATTAACAGGATTAGTGCTGAGTGTAAGTACACTTTTTGCACTCACAAATGCAGAGTTAGCACAAAAAAGTAAAAAAGCGATGGATGGTTTTGAAGACTCCATTTCTTATATGCAGATGACACTGATAAATGCAGCGGGACAAAAGAAAGTACGTAGAATGAAGATGAAGGTCTTAGAGGGTAAGGATTCAGATAAATCTCTTATGGAATTTCTTTCACCAGCAGATGTAAAAGGCACGAAGTTCCTCTCTTATGAGCATGTGAACAAGGATGATGACCAGTGGATCTACCTTCCAGCACTTCATCGTGTGAAACGTATAGCGAGTAAAAATAAATCAGGTGCTTTTATGGGGAGTGAGTTTTCTTATGAAGACCTAGGAGCATTTAACCCAAAGAAGTACAAGTATGAAGGCAGTCCTTCAGAGAGTTCTCTCAATGGAAAAGCTGTTTATGTTTCACCTGCAATACCAGTTTCTAAGTACTCAGGTTATACTAAACTTATCTCTTATGTAGATAAAAATACTTTTTTAGTCCAAAAAATAGAGTACTACGATAGAAAGCATGAACTACTTAAAGTCGGTACATTTGACGCTTATAAAAAGATAAGTGGTGTCTATCGTATACAGGGCATCACTATGAAAAATGTTCAAAATGATAAGACAACCATACTTAAGTGGAGTGATGAGACGATAAAAAATGGACTTAGTGCAAGAGACTTTAATAAAAGATATCTTAGCCGATGAAAAAACTCTTTTTTCCTCTTTTAATGTTTACTAGCCTTTATGGTGAGGTAGATGTCTCTGGGCATGTAGATTTAGATTCTCAGTTTTATCTTATGCATCCAGAGGGAAAAAATAAGAACTCTTTTACAGCAAAACAGACTTTAGAGTTGGAGTATACTCATAAAGATTTGACACTTTTTACTTCACTTTATGCACAAGAAGCTTATTATGACTTTACAAAAGAGAGTGAGAAAACGGAGAGAACTTTTGCAAGGATCAATGAGCTTTATGCGAAGTATGACTTTGAAGAGGATGCAGTTAAGGCTGGAAAAAGTATAGAGTTTTGGGGTGCTTTGGAACTAAGAAACATTACAGATGGCTTTAATCCTAGAGATTTTCGTAACGATATGTTCGCAAATGACAAACTAGGTGTTTACAATGTCGCTTATACACACTACTTTGAAAATTCTAATCTTTCCCTTATAACAAAGCTTCAAGAGGAACAGCAGTTTATGGCGGCAGAGCCTTATGTTTATTACTTTTTCCCCTCTTTTGTAAGTTATGATGGAACTTTGGAGACACAGGAGAGTAAAAACAGACCCTCTATCTATCTCAAGTATAGTGGATCAACAGATACAGAGTACCCTATGGACTATGCATTTATCTATGAAAATGGCTATGATTCACAGCGTTACTTCTCTACAACAACACCTCAAAACCTTCTAGTCGGGAGTCCTACACGTGGACAGCCTACTAGATTTGTAGAAAATGCCTACATAGTCAATAAGTTTATGACTTATGACACTTTGGTAGTAGGAAGTACACTTGTAAAACTTGAAGCACTCTATGCCAAGGTGGATAATAATCCTGTTGTTGGAGATTATTCACATATTGGATTAGGTGTAGAATATACTATAGAAAATATTTATGAGAGTCATGCTTTGGGACTTCTCGCTGAGTATTATAGATACGATACCTATGAGTCGGATAAGTTTTCTGATCTGCAACTTTTTGAAACTATGCAAAATGATCTCTTTATAGGTGCTAGATACACTTTTAATAATACCGAAGATAGCTCCTTTGTAGGAGGTGCTATCTTTGACCTTGAGTATGATGAGCAGTCCTACTATCTGAAATTTGAAAGTCGTGTGCACGGGAATTTTAAGCTTTCCTGTGACTACTACTACATTGTGCCATCGACTAAGCTCTTATCTTTTCCCACAGCCTATCAATTTTTAGGTAAACACCAAAAACTTGGCATAAATATCGCCTACTATTTTTAAGGAAAAAAATGAAAAAATTTGTAAATAGTGTCATAAAACTAAGATGGTTTATTGTTATACTCATTCCTCTTATTACCATCATGATGGCATCTTCGCTCAAGCACCTAGAGTTTGAAGGGAGCTATAGAATCTGGTTTGGTAAAGAGTCTAAAATCCTCAAAAACTATGACAATTTCCGTGCTGTTTTTGGAAATGATGATGCAGTTACTATCATGTTTACAGATAAGGATGGTATCTTTACTCCTAAGGCATTAGAGACCATAGAGAACATCACCCAAAAGCTCTGGGCGACTCACTACATAGCTAGAGTTGACTCTATCACAAACTACCAGTATGTTCACTCTGATCCTGAGTATCCTGATGAGGTACTAGTAGAGGACTTTATAGAAGATCCTACATCTTACACAAAAGAGCAGTTAGCCAAGAAAAAGGACATCGCTGTTAAAGAAGATCTTATAGTAGGCAAACTTATCTCTAAAGATGCAAAAACTACGATGATAGTAGGTCGTATGACTCCAAAAGCAGGGGATGATCCAGCGGTGAGCTTTAAACTTCGTGATGCGGTTTTAAAAATCATAAAACCAGAAGAAGAAAAAAACGGCTATAAGTTTTTTCTTGGTGGTGGACCTATTATCAACACCTCTTTTATAGAAGTGGCACAACACGATGGTGCTACTTTTACTCCGGCTGTCATTATCGTTGCTATGCTTCTTCTACTCATCATCTTTAGAAAATTCTCTTCTATGTTTGCTAGTATTATCGTCGTAATTTTTACTTTTCTTATAGTGCTCTCGATCCAAGTGCTTTTAGGCTTTAAGCTCAACAACTTTACGGCAAATATTCCTGTCTTTGTTGTGGCTATCGGTATAGCGGATGCTATGCACCTTCTATGGATCTACACGATGGCGAGAAAAAAAGGGATGGATAACTATACGGCTATTCACTACAGTGTGAAGAAAAACTTTTTAGCGATTTTCTTAACATCTGTGACGACTTCCATAGGTTTTGCTTCTCTTGGTATCTCTGCAGTTGTACCTATCCAGACACTAGGAATAGCGACAGCGAGTGCAGCGATACTCGCGTTTATTCTCACGATGCTCTTTGTTCCCGCATTTTTAGCGATACTCAATCCTAAGATAAATACCGATACCAACATCCAAGAGGCGAACAACCATCCAGTAGCTGTCTGGTACACCCACTTTTTAGCTAAAAATGCAAAGGTGATTTTACTGCTCTCTACTCTTATCTTCTTAGGCTTAAGTGCGGGAATCTTTCAAGCAAATGTTGATTCAAACACTGTGAAGTACTTTAAAAAAGATTTTCCTTTCCGTGTGGCGGTTAAGGAGATGCAAGATAAGCTTACTGGACCTATGAGTTATGAAGTGGTGGTGGACTCAAAAGCAAAAGATGGGATAAAAGATCCAAAGTTTTTACACACCGTTGCACAGTTTTACTCTGAACTCTATGCAAAATACCCAGATGTCAGGCATATAAGCTCTCTTTTAGATGTTGTTAAAACATTTAACAAGGTGATGAACGGCAGCAAAAGTGTACCAAAAAGCCAAGAACTTATAGCGCAGTATCTTCTTCTCTACTCTCTTTCTCTTCCGCAAGGTATGGAGATAAATGACAAGATGGATATAGATGAGCGACTTCTCCGTGTGAGTGTCTCAGTAAATCTTGTAGAGACTTCAAAAGATTTAGAGCAGATAGCATGGATAGAAAACTGGTGGAAAAAGACACCATACTCGGCAGTAGTGAATGGTCAAACAGTTATGTTCGCACATATGCAACACGATGTGACTGCTACACTCATAAACTCCATAACTTTAGCAGTTATCTCTATCTCCCTTGTGATGTTACTTATCTTTAGAAATTGGAGAATGTTACCACTTTTCATCGTGCCAAATGTTCTGCCAATCGCCCTTGTAGTCGGTGTAATGGGTTGGTTACATATAGACATAGATATGGGTGTGGCTATCGCTGGAGCTATCATTATCGGGGTGGCGGTGGATGATACTATTCACTTTATGGTGAAGTATATAGAGGCGAGAAAACGCGGTGATAACCTAGAGGATGCGATGAAGTATGTTCTCAGCTATGCAGGCTCTGCCATCATATTTACGACTATCGTTCTCTCCATTGCATTTTTAGTTTTTGTATTTAGTAGTTTTAACCCAAACTACCACTTTGGTATAGTTACAGCTTCCGCATTAATCATCGCTGTAATTGTAGACTTAGTAGCATTACCTGCACTGCTTATGCTAATAGATAATAAGGAAAAATCACTTTTAGAGTAGTCTTATGTAGCTTGTATCTTGCAAAAGCGTTGTTCCTCTGTATCTGAACCATATTTGTGTAGGATATTTATAAAACAGTCTATATGCTTGAGAAAAATTTTTGTGAGTTTTGGATCGAAGTGTATGGAAGCATTTTCTTCTAAAAAATTTAGAGTTTTTTCAGTGGGCCAACTCTCTTTATAGACACGTTTGTTCATAAGTGCATCAAAGACATCGACTATAGCGACTATTCTCGCGTGTTTAGGAATTTCTTCTCCTTCGAGCCCTTCTGGATAGCCTGAACCATCCCACTTTTCATGGTGATAAAGTGCTATCTCTTTTGCTATGTTTCCTACTTTTGGATCACTTATAAACCCTCTCTCTAAAAGTTTTGCACCACAAGTTGTATGTGTTTTCATAGTCTCAAACTCTTCTCTTGTGAGCTTGCCTGGTTTGCATAAAATGGCATCTTTTATAGTCACTTTTCCAATGTCATGGAGTGTCGCTAGTTTTCCAATGAGTCTCGCTTCTTCTTCAAACATTCCACTGAGTTTTGCTAGAACATAACTATACTCACTTATTCGTTTTACATGAGATCCTGTCTCAGCACTTCTAAACTCTGTAACATCAGAGAGGAGATTGATGATATCATCATCAAAGTTATGCTGCATATCTTCAAACATTGCCACTTCTTCGATATTTTGATAAATTCTAGAGTAGAATTCATCTCGTGAGAAAGGTTTTGTGATGTAGTCATTTGCTCCCTCTTTAAGAAAGCGACTTGTAGCATAGGAGTTTGTATCAGAAGTGAGTGTGATGATCCTAATCTGCTTTTTATTATACTTTTTTCGTACCCTTCTAACAAATTCTAAACCATCCATCACTGGCATATGATAGTCAGTGATAATAAGCTCTATATCAGTGTGCATCTGCAGTTTAGTGAGTGCCTCTTTTCCATTTGGAGCAGTGATTACTTTAAAGTGGTGTATAAGAAGGTTCTGCTTTAAAAAATTTGTATAGAGGGTCGAGTCATCTACTACAAGAATTTTCTTTGTAGTGTTAAGTTCAAGTTGTTTACACTTCTCTATAACATAAAGAATGTTTTCATATCTTTCTTTGAGAACATAGTCTACGATCTGTGATGTCTCAAAACCTTCACGAAAACTTTCATCAAATATACCAGTAAAAACTATGGGTGCAATGTTGTGTTTGTTTAAGAGAGGAATAATCTCTCCACTTTTTGCATCAGGAAGGTTCATATCTGCTACTGCGATTTGATACCTTTTGACTTGAATCAATTTTTTTGCTTGTGCATAAGTAGTAGCTATATCAAAGTTAAAGTCTGTATAACGAGAGAGTAAATCATCAAAAATCTTGCAAAGCATAGGGCTGTCTTCTATAATGAGAAGATTAAACATAGGCTAAATCCTTGTTAAATAAGATCTAGTTATATTATAGCTTATTTTAATACACAATGTAAGAGTTCTTAACTTTAGTCTGATATAATTGCACCTATGAATCAACTCTTAGACTACTTTAATGCTCACGAACCTAGTGAGATGCATCCTAGTGACATTGCTAAAATTTTAAAGGGGCTTAGCGATAGCGAGTTCTCTGAGGCTATTAAACTTGTTCCAAAAGACTTGGTTGGGGATGTGGCACTTGCTCTCCCTGATAGGTTTTTTGATGATGTTGTAGAGAATCTTAGTGTTGATGAGCTCTCTCATGCTGTTACTGAGCTTGAATCTGATGACCAAGTAGAGTTTATGCAGGAGCTCGAAGAGCTTGACTCTGGTGTAGCTTCTGAGGTTTTTGACTCTCTGCACAAAGATGATCAAGAGGAGATAGAAAAACTTCAAACTTATGATGAAGAGCAAGCTGGTGCTTATATGCAACTTGAACTTTTTACTGCTTTTGAGCATGAGATAGTTCAAGATGTCATCAAACGGTTTGCGAAACTTCGTAAAGAGAATGAAGTTGAGAATGTACAGAACCTTTTTATCACTGATGAAGATAAAAAACTCCGTTATGCTGTTGGTTTAGATGACCTGCTTATCTTTGACTTTTCAAAAACCATTATAGAGAATATAGAGGATGCTGAGGAGAGTTTTGAGCCTATAAAAGCAGTAGATACAGAGAATATTAAAGAGGTTGTGCATACATTTGAACAGTATGACCTCTCTGTTTTAGCCATTATAAATGCCTATGGTGTTTTGCTTGGTCGTATCACTTCGGATGATATGTATGATATTATCAATGAGCATGCAACTGAGCAGATGTATAATCTTGCTGGTGTTGATGATGAGGCGGAGGAAGATGAAGATATCTTGCTTGCAGGGCGTAAACGCGCGACTTGGCTGGCATTTAACCTCTTTACTGCCATAGCTGCTTCTTTAGTTATAGGGCTCTTTTCTCAGACACTTGAGAGTATGGTTGCCCTAGCGATACTAATGCCTATAGTCGCCTCTATGGGTGGTAATGCAGGGACACAGAGCTTGACTGTTGTTGTAAGACAACTCGCTCTTGGGGATATCTCTCAGGGTGATGCGATGAGGATTATTAAAAAAGAAGTGAGTATCGCCCTTGCAAATGGATTACTATTTGCTATAATAGTAGGAATAATAGCTGCTGTCTGGTTTGACAAGGGTATGCTTGGTGTAGTTATTGGTTTGAGTATGATTATTAACCTTTTCGTAGCGGGCTTATTTGGGGCTACTGTACCACTTCTGCTCAAGCGCATGAATGTTGATCCAGCTATAGGAAGTACAGTTATACTTACCACAGCGACCGATGTTATCGGCTTTTTTAGCTTTTTGGGTCTAGCGACTTGGATCCTACTATAAATTATTTATAAAATAAAATTAAGGATTATGTAAAAATTGAATTTACTTATACTATTTTTCGTTCTATCTGTTGGAGTGTCATTTATATGCTCTGTTTTAGAGTCTGTTTTGCTCTCTATAAATATGTCTTATGTAGCAGTTTTAGAAAAAGAGCGTCCTAGTGTCGGCGAGCTTCTGCGTTCACAAAAAGAGAATATTAACAAGTCTATAGCGGGGATACTTATTCTTAACACTATAGCAAATACTCTAGGTGCTGCAGCTGTTGGTGCTCAGGCTGCAAAAGTTTTTGGTAATGATGCTGTGGTGATAGTCTCTGTGGTACTTACCTTTGCTATTTTATTTTTGAGTGAGATTATTCCCAAGACTATAGGAGCGATGTATTGGAAAGCTTTAGCACCTGTTGCTTCTCAGTTTATAAGAATCTTTATTTGGATTACCTATCCTATCATTCTAATGACACTTTTTGTAACAAACAAAATAGGTAAAGGTGCAGAAGATGCAAACTCTTTGACAAAGGAAGAACTCTTAGAGTCTATGCTTCAGAGTGAGGATGATGGGGTTATTGATGAGAAAGAGTCTGATGTTATTGAAAATATCTTAAACCTTGACAATATTAAAGTTGGAGAGATTTTAACACCACGTTCTGTGGTTTTTGCCCTTGATGAATCTATGAGCATCAAAGAGATAGTTGAAAGTGAGGATGCCATCTATAAGTTTTCTCGTATTCCCGTTTATAAGGAGAGTATAGAAGATGTGACAGGTATAGTGCTCACAAAAAAAATTTTTAAACAGGCTCGTAAAGATGACTCTGTTACTCTAGCAAGTATTAAAAATGAGATGATTTCTATCAATGAAAATGTACCTGTAAGCAAGGCACTTGATATGTTTATAGCAAAAAAAGACCATATGTTCTTAGTTATGGACAACTATGATCAAACAGAGGGTATAATAACTCTAGAAGATTGTGTTGAGACTGTTCTTGGTGTAGAGATCATGGATGAGAGCGACACAACTGAAGATATGCGTGAACTTGCAAAACGAAATATGAAACTAAAGCGTAAGGCAAAAGAGTCTTAAAGGGGAGTTACAAATGGGTTTATTTGGTATGAGTGCTCAAGAGAGAGCAAAAATGGAAGCACTAGAAAAAAAGAATAGCGAGTTACAAGAGGAGGTCAATAGACTTCGCTCTTCATTAGAGATGAGTCAATCAGAAGCAAATACACCTTCTGAAAGTGAAGAGGAGAAGGCTATTACTGATATTGTCCAGATGCTTGTGAAGTCTTACAAGTCTGGCGTAACCTTTACCCGTACTATTATGGAGTCAGTTGTTGAGCAACTCGAAGAGGCAAAAGACCTTAATGGACGTACATCCACTCGTATAGATACGGTGCAAAAAGAGTCGAAGAGTATTAGTAGCTCTATAGAACAGATCTCTGATGAAGCATCAAATCTTAATAACTCAGCAAGTGTTCTTAACGATAGCGTAGCCTCTATTAGTGATATTATTAATCTCATTAAGGATATTTCAGATCAGACAAATCTTCTTGCACTCAATGCTGCAATAGAAGCAGCACGTGCAGGTGAGCATGGTCGTGGTTTTGCTGTTGTGGCTGATGAAGTTCGTAAGCTTGCAGAGCGCACACAAAAAGCGACAAATGAAGTAGAGATAAGTATAGGGCAACTCAAGCAGAATACTTCAGAAATTCAAGATGTAGCGGAGATGTTCAGAGAAAATACAGATGATATGAATGCTAAGCTTAGTTCATTTTTTGAAGAGCTTAGTTTTGTTATCTCTAACTCTCACCGTATTGGTGATGTAACAGAGAATATTACAAATGAAGTCAATGTTGGTGTTGGTAAACTTAACCATATCCTGTTTAAACTTCTTGCCTATAACTACTTCATCAAACATGAAGATAGCAATATGATTGATGAGAACTCTTGTGCTTTTGGTAAGTGGTTTGCTGCAAATAGCGACAAGATTAAAACTGATGCCGGTGTTGTGACAAGTGTAAATAACCATCATGCCATAGTACACCAAAAAGCAAAAGAGGCCGTGAATAAATGGAAACAAGGTGCTTACAAAGATGCTATAGGTACTATGGCAAGTGTGGAGAACTCAAGTGAAGTTGGGTTTGAAGAGTTGTATGCGAGTTTTCTAGGGCATAGAAAGTAAGTCAATTTGGCTCCACCTCAGGAGAGGTGGCATTGCAAGAACTTTTTTACATCCCAGGAAGTCTAGGGATTTTTCCGAGTTTGGAGTTACGACAGTAGTGACCCCATCCGCGTTTAAGCCAGTGTCCTATGAAAGGCATTGGGAGCATAAACGCACGTTTTGCATCGCGGTAGACAAATGCTGCCCCATCTCCACTATCCATCACACATAAGATATTTAAGTGTTCATTGTAACCTTTAAAGTCACTTCTATTGTTCTCTCTTTCGTCTATGTTGTGGGCTACATTTTTTGCCATAACTTCGGCGATATGACCTTGCTTTGCTCTCCAGTCATAACCCTCTAATGCAGCGATGTCACCTATGGCATAGATATTTGAGAGAGAGCCATCTTCTTTGAGTACACAAGAGAAGTTGTCAGTTTTGACAAAACCTGCTGCGTTTGTTGGGATGTCTGAATCTGTTATGACTGTATGTCCATTTCCAGCAGGGATAAACATAGTAAAGTCAGACTCAAGTTTACTTCCATCTTCAAAGTTTATGCCATCACTCTCAAAGCTAGTAATCTTCTTGCCAAAGTGTTTTTTGATGCCCAGTTTATGAAACATCACATCCATCATTTTAAGTGCTTGAGGCCCCATACGTTTACCCGGCTCAGGCATAGGTGCAAAAAAAGTAAGTTCAAAGTTCTCTCTTATGCCTTTTTTCTTGAGCATATTATGCACATTAAAAAGAAGTTCAAATCCTGGACCTCCACGTACTGCTGAAGAGTCTTTAGGGTTACCACCAAAGCCCATTGCTATTTTACCGCTTCCTTTTGCTACGAGTGCATCAAGGGCATCACGAATTTCTAGGGAGTTTTCAGGTGCACCACAGATGGAGAGTGTAT
>JALWTK010000172.1 GCA_027082875.1 Sulfurimonas sp.
CTCTTTTTTCTCTGCGTTTAGCTTGTAAACTCTCTCATCTAAGTTTTAACTTTTTTGAAAAAAGGCTTACCTAAGCTAAGTGCTTACGACTGACTCATAACTATTTATTCAACGAACATTATACTACAAAGAGTCAATATATGAAAAATAACAGGTATTAATAATGTGAATTATTTTACAAAATGTCTCATACTATGGCTTTTTTTGGTGAATTTCTACAAAAACACTAAATAAACTTAAGAAAAAAGTGTGTTTTTAATCTAAAAAAGTTTAATAACAGAATAAAGTGTGTGTTATTTGGAATAAATTACAATAAAAACACATTTTGTTCCTTAAGCCAAATACTCTCTTGCCTAAATTATAAACCACCAACATCTCATATCGTTTTCTATTTATGCTATTATTTGAACAATAATAATTAAAAGAGATATTCATGATAAGTAAAGTAAAAGATTTTTTAGGTTTTGATATAAAAGAAGAGAAGTATAAGCTCTCTCATGATGAGACATTCGGGATGATAAGTGATGAGAAAAAGCCTGATAAGTGGGTTTTCTCTACCTGTGGTTATTGTGGTGTTGGGTGTGGGCTTTATATCGGTGTTAAAGATGGTAAAGCAGTTTATACAAAAGGAAACCCAAAACACTTTGTAAATCAAGGGACCCTTTGTCCAAAAGGTCTTTCTGAGCATCAGATGATTAACTCTCCTGAGCGGATACAAACACCACTTATTCGTAAAGATGGGGAATTTCAAAGTGCTTCATGGGATGAGGCTTTTACTAAAGTAAGTGATGAGTTTAAACGCATTGCTAAAGAGCATGGACCTAAGGCAGTCTCAGTTATCGGAACGGGACAATTTCTCACTGAAGAGTTCTACACACTTGGAAAGTTTGTGCAACTTGGACTTCGTACAAATAACTATGATGGAAATACTACTCTATGTATGGCATCAGCTGTTACCGGTTATAAGCAGTCTCTTGGAAGTGATGGACCTACTAGCTCATATGAAGATTTTGAACTGGCCGATACTATCTTTTTAGTTGGGGCAAATATTGCGGACAATCATCCTATCCTCACACTCCATATAAATAAGAACAAACGCCCTACAAAAAAAGTCATAGTCATAGACCCTCGTGCAAGTAAAACTTCACAGATGGCAGATATGTATGTGCCTATAAAACCTCGCACGGACTTAGCCCTTTATAATGGACTTGCTTACATAGTAATAGAGCAGGGTTGGGAAGATGAGGGTTATATAAAAGCCAATACAAATGGTTACAAAGAGCTTAAAAAACATCTTCAAGACTACCCACCACAAGAGGTTGCAAATATCACGGGCATTGAGGTCAAGGTTCTTTATGAACTCGCTCGACAGTTTGTAGCTCAAGATAGTGTTTTAACAGGCTGGACTATGGGAATCAACCAATCTTTTATGGGTACAGATACCGTAAGTGCCATCATCAACCTTCACCTTTTAACTGGGCAGATAGGTCGTGAGGGAACAGGACCTTTTAGTATCACAGGACAGTGTAATGCTATGGGAACTCGTGAGACAGGATTTACTTCAAGTCTTCCAGGGTATAGAAACTATGGGGATGAAAAAGCACTCAAAGAGTATGCTTCTATAGTCAATGTCCCTGAAGAGATTATCCCTACAAGTCGTGGGTATAAGTATGCTGAGATTATAGATGCTATAGATAGAGGGGAGATAAAAGCTCTTTGGATTACTGCGACAAATCCTCTCGTGAGTTTTGTCAACCAAGACAAACTCCGTAAAACATTAGCAAAACTTGACCTTTTAGTTGTACAAGATGCATTTTTAGGTGATACTGCTCAGATAGCAGATGTAGTCTTTTCAGCAGCTACATGGGGAGAGAAAGAGGGAGTCTACACAAACTCAGAGCGCAGATGTAACAAGGCAAACAAAGCAGTAGAGCCATTAGGTGATACAAAGAGTGACTTTCATATCATCGTAGAGTTTTCTAAGTACTTCGAGGGTGTAAACGAGATGCTCTTTCCTAACTGGACTGAGCCTCGTGATGCTTTTGAAGAGTGGAGAAAGGTTTCCAAAGGACAACTCTGTGACTACTCAGGTATCTCTTATGAGCTCCTAGAAGAGCAGGGAGGTATACAGTGGCCTTGTAATGAAGAGAATCCTCTTGGAACAAAACGCCTTTATACTCCGGACATACCATTTAGAACACACGATCAAAAAGCAAAACTTCTTTGTGTTGAGTGGTTTCCTATGGAAGAGGCTATATCGAGTAAGTTCCCTGTTATCTTAAATACTGGTAGAACAGTAGAGCAGTGGCACACTCGCACAAAAACACGAAGTATAGATATACTTAACGACTTAGCCCCAGAAGCTTGGGTAGATGTAAGCCCAAAAGATGCACTAAAACTCAAGGTGAAAAGTGGGGATAGAATGAGTCTCTCCTCACCTCGTGGTCGTGTGGATGATGTAGTCGTTCGTGTGACAGGAAGTGTAAGAGAGGGGACAGTCTTTGTACCTTTTCATTTTAACACTCAACTTGTCAACACTCTGACAAATGAAAGTTTCTGTCCAAAATCAGGAGAGCCAAACTTCAAACAGACTGCCATACAACTACACTCTGCTGAGGTGCCGGAAGGTCTTAGTATAGCAGAGACTGAAATAGCTGGTGAAATAGAGCATCTTAAAACTACTTACGAGGGTATAAAAACAAGTGCTGCATTTAAAGCCAAAGAGGCAGTGAAAATTTAAGAAAAAGTGCTTGTAACCACTGATTTACCACTCTGGGCTATACTTTTGGCATGAAAATTAGTCAAAAGTGGAACAAAAATTATGAGTAAATTAAAGAAAATTTTAGTTCGAGCTCGTCGTCAAGTCTTCTCTGAAATGGTGGGAAATAATCCCTCTATATTTCAAGGGGAAGGGTATGACTTTATTGAGCTTCGAGAGTATATGCCTGGGGATGATATTCGCCATATTGATTGGAATATCACTGCCAAACTTCAAAAACCTTTTATCAAAATTTTTCGTGAAGAACGCGAACTTAATGTTGTCCTAGCTTCAGTACTCAACGGAAGTGTACATTTTGGCTCTAAAAAGTTCAAACAAGATGTCATAGCTGAGGTAGTCGCACTTTTAGGTTTCTCAACACTTAAAAATGGTGATCTTCTTAGCTCTTATATTTTCACAGATAAGCTTGAGTCTCATGCAAAGCCGAGTAAAAAACTTCACCAAATCCATAAGAATGTAGAGGAAATCCTCTCCTTTGATGCCCTCAACAAAAAAATGGACTTTAAAAATATAGCAGATACTCTTTTTAAACGACTCAAACGAAAATCTCTTATCTTAGTTGTAGGTGATTTTTTTGAGATACCTGACTTTAAACTTCTCGCAAAAAAGCATGAAGTTGTAGCACTTATAGTAAGGGATCGTTTAGAAGAAAAACCACCGCAGATGGGCTTTTCTTCTCTTGTTGATCCTGAAAGTGGAGCGGTACTTGAGGGTGATTTTAACCGTTCAAGTGTCGAGAGTTATGCGAAAAAAGTACAAGAGCATGATAGAGAACTCTACAGTACTCTTCGTAAAGATAAAATCCGTTTTACAAAGATCTATACAGATGCAAATGCAAGTGTAGCACTTCGTAGACTGTTTGAGGGGCGATAATATGGGTGCTATAAATAGTATGCAATCACAAGAGATTCCATTACATGATATTAAAGGTTTAGTTGAGATTCATGAGTATTCACTTTACTATTTAAGTGCGATAGTAATTGCTGGACTTATCGTTCTTCTTGGCTTCCTCTATCTTCTATACAAGTTTTTACAAAACAAAAAAAGGTTTAATGTTCGTAAAGAGTATGCACAACTTCTGCATAAGCTTGATTTCAGTGATGCTAAAAAAGTAGCTTATGAAATAACACAGCTTGCTAGCATCTTTAAAGATGACACCCCTAGACATGAACGAGCTTTTAAACTCTTAGTAGAGAACCTTGAATCTTATAAGTATAAGAAAGAGGTCTCAGAATTTAGCAGTGAGAGTAAACATCTCCTTGAAAATTATTTAGGATTGATAGATGTTTGATGGTCTATATTTTGAATTTCCCAAGATTCTTTTTGTTATATTTTTCTTTATAGCATGTGAGTCACTCTGTCGAATGCGTCTACCTTCGCTCTACTTTCCTCATGCTCAGCAGTTTATGAAGCAAGGCATAGCCTCTTCAAAACTTCTTTTCTTTCTTAAGTGGATAGCGATTGTGATGATGATACTTGCACTAATGTCTCCTGTAAAGGATGAACCTTATGAATTAAAGCCAAAAAAAGGGCATGAGATAGCACTTATTCTTGATGCTTCTGGATCTATGCAGGAGAGAGGATTTGATAAATCAAATCCTCGTGCAAGTCGTTTTGATGTAGTCAAGGATATAGTTCGTGACTTTATTTCTAAACGTAAAAATGACAATATGGGACTTGTAGTCTTTGGTGCTTACTCTTTTATAGCTTCTCCTTTGACTTATGATAAAAATATTCTTTCCCGTATAGTTTCACAGTTGAGTGTCGGGATGGCTGGAAAATATACAGCTCTCTATGAAGCACTTGCACAAGGAGTAAATCTTCTCAAGATGAGTAAATCAAAATCAAAAATAGCCATACTCTTAACAGATGGCTACTCAACTGCAGGAGTGGATAAAATCCCTCTTGATGTAGCCCTTGATATCGCAAAAAAAGAGGGTGTGAAAGTTTATCCTATAGGTATAGGCGGTGCAGGGGGATATAATAAAAATGTACTCCTAAAAATTGCAAAAGAGACAGGTGGTGTTGCATTTGGTGCTTCAAATGCGGATGAGCTCAAAGCCATCTATGAAAAGATAGACAAACTAGAAAAAGTAGAGATAAAAGCTGAAACTTATAATAATATGAAATATTATTACTTCTATCCACTTTTTATAGGGCTTCTTTCATTGATGCTCTATGTATATCTACGAAATAAACGCGGGAGTAATTAGATGCATTTTTTACATCCAGAATTTTTTTACTATATGTTGCCACCGATGTTTATTCTTTTTGGACTGCTACTCTCACAAAAGGGTACACAGGAGATTTTCTTTTCACAAGAGGTTATGGATAAACTAAGAGTCTCTTCAAATATGCTTACTTTAAAAGCAAGAAATGGACTTTTTTTCCTTATTGGAATACTTATGGTAGTTGCCTTAGCGGGTCCAGTGCTCAATGATGGAAAAATAGAAGTAAAAGCTAAAAGTGCAGATATTATGATAGCTCTTGACATCAGTGACTCGATGCTCGCTGAAGATGTTTACCCAAACCGTTTAAAGCTTGCCAAACAAAAGGTGCTTACACTCTTACATGAGGCTCCAACGGAGAGAATAGGGGTTATCGCGTTTGCAAAGAACTCTTATCTTGTTTCGCCTCTTAGTTTTGATAGTGGGGCAGTGAGTTTTTTACTGCGTTCACTCAGTACTGATTCTATTACAGAGAAAGGAACGAACTTTCTCTCTATGCTTAAAGTTGTAGATCAGAGTATAAAAGATAAGGACAAACGCTATTTACTCATACTTACTGATGGTGGAGATAAAAGTGATTTTAGCAAAGAGATAAGCTTCGCTAAAGAGCATCATATTGTTGTTTTTGTTTTAGGTATGGGGACAAGTAAGGGTGCTCCTATCAAGAGAGAAGATGGTACATTTATCAAACAAAACGGCACTATTATTGTCTCAAAACTTAACCCTGCTATTAGCAAACTCGCAACGAGTACAGGTGGCGTTTACATAGAAAGTGTGAACTCAGATAAGGATATAAAAATGATGCTTAAAGAGATAGAGTCTCACAGTGAGAAAAAAGTACTGAAATCACAAGAGATAGAGAGATTTATTCCTCTCTTTTACTATCCTTTAGGTTTAGCACTTTTTCTCTTACTTATCGCAACTTCTTCTATGAGTAAACGCGAGAGAGTAAATGTTCCTGCTCTCTTTTTGTTGGCTGTGATAATGGGACAAACTCCTACTCTTCATGCAGGAGTTTTAGACTTTATGAAGTTGGATGAGGCGAAGAGTGCTTATGATTCTGGATCTTATGCTAAGTCGCAAAAGCTTTATGAGAAGTATGCTAACGAGTCTCAAAATGCAGAAGTAAATTATAATGTGGCTAATACTTTGTATAAGCAGGGTAAGTATAAAGAGGCTGTAAAAAGTTATGAGAAAGCTGTCTTTAATGATAAAACTAAACGCGCGAAGAACTATGCAAACTTAGGAAATGCCTATGTGAAGTCTAAGGATAAAGATAGTCTTGCAAAAGCGATAAAGGCATATGAAGAGTCTCTGAAAATAAAGGAAGACAAGGAGACACGAGAAAATCTTGAAGCTGTAAAAAAAGCACAAAAAAAACAGAAAAATAAACAGAAGAAAAATAAAAAGAATTCTAAAGACAAAAAAAAGAATAAAGACCAGAAAAACAGAGATAAAAAGAAACAGAATAAAGATAGTGATAAACAAGATAAAGATAAGAAGAAAAATTCTCAAGAGAAGCAAAAAAAGTCCGATAAAGATAAAAAACAAAAAAACAAATCGGATAAAAAGAACGAGGATGAGCAGAAGAAAAAAGATGCTCAAAAGAAAGATGAGAAGCAAAAAAGCCAAGAGCAAAAGAAAAAAGAGCAAGAGAAGAAAAAGAATAAAGCCGAAGAGTTAAAAGAAAATAACACTACAGCACAACCTCAAGAAGCTCAAAATATAAAGCAGATGAAAATGAGTAAAGAAGAAGAGAAAAAGTGGCTCAAAAAGCTACAAAAGAATCAAAGTACTTTTCTTTATAAACTCAATAAAACAAATAAATTAGAGGAGAATTCAGATGAAAAACCTTGGTAAGATAGTACTTTTTTTATTACTAGTAGTTACTACAAGTTTTGCAAGTGTAAGTGCAAAAGTGAGCCCGAGTGTTGTGTATGAGGGCGAGAGTGCTACTTACACACTAAGTATTACAGGGAGTAATGTTCATAAACCTGATCTTACTGATATATGTGGTAATGATATAGCATCGACTGGTTCACAAACAAGTATACAGTCTATAAATGGAAGTTACTCTAAAAGTTATATGTTGACATATGAATTCACACCGACAAAGAGTTGTATGATTCCTGCAGTCGAAGTAAATGTTAATGGACAGATAGAGAAGTCAAATAGTGTTGACCTTCGTGTGAAGAAAATGAAACGCGACCCAAATGCTGATTTTAGTCTCACTCTCAAAGCGAACAAAAAAGAGCTTTATGTAGGTGAGCCTTTTACTCTAACACTTCTTTTGAAGCAGAGAAAAGGTGCACAAGCAGTAGATAGTAAATTTATAGCTCCTGAGTTTAAAGGTTTTTGGAAAAAGTCGGAGAGTAAACCGCAGAGATATGAAGATGCAGAGTTTATTACAACGAAGGTGGTTTATAAGTTGGCACCTCAAAGAGCTGGAAAACTTACACTTGATACAGCAAAGCTGAAAATTGCTACGAGAGTTGGACAAAATAACTGGGGAACACTTATTCCTCAAGTACGCTGGAGAACATATGTCTCGAACACTATAGAGATTAGTGCTAAAGCATTGCCAAATAATGCAAAACTAGTCGGAAACTTCACAATAAATGCAGTTGCACAAAGAACAGCAGTCAATCCAAATGAGGCAGTAAATGTAACTATAGAAGTCAAAGGTGATGGCAATTTAGAGGATATAGAAAGTTTTAAACCTTATATTGCTGGTGTGAATGTATTTGATGAGAAGATAGAGATTCAAGGAGATAGACTTCATCAGAAGTTGGTTTTTGTAGGTGATAAAGATTTCACTATTCCTGCATTTGAGCTGGTTTACTTTGACACTAAAACTGCACAAGTAAGAAAGATAAAAACTGAGCCTATAAAGATAAAAGTAAGTGGCTCTGCAAAAACTACCCCAGCACTTAAGATAACAAGAGATACAAATACTAAGAGTAGTGATGTAAAAACAGATACCTCTACAAAAGAAGTTGTAGTTGAAAAAAACAATTACCTCTACATTGCTTTTTCCTTTCTTTCTGGCTTAGTTATTGGTATAACGATTATGCTTTTTAAACCAAAGTTTACAGAGAGTAAAGCGAAAAAGTTTAATATAAAAGATGAAAAACTTCTACTTATAAAATTATTACCATACCGAGATAGTGATGAAGATGTAGCAAAGGTAGTAAAAGTCTTAGAGGGTAATATCTATGGTAAAAGTAAAGAAGTTCTTGATAAAAAACTTCTCAAAGAGTTAGTGAAACGATATAACCTCGTTTAGTCGAGGATATCGTGGAGCTTGTTAGCATCTTCCATCTCTTTATGAACTCTCTGCCAGTTATCATTTTCTATCGCAGTTTTAAGCTGCGCTAGCTCCTCTTGAAAAATGGTGATGGACTCCAAAAGATTAGACTTGTTTTGTCTAAAGATATCTTCCCACATATAAGGCGAACTTTTCGCTAAACGGCTCATAGAACGATACCCACCGGCTGCTAGAGCTAAAATGTTGTGTTTGTTCTCTTGACGCATAACAGTGTTAGCTATGGCGTAAGAAACTGCATGAGGCATATGAGAGATAAATGCGGCATGGCGGTCGTGTTCACGAGCATGCATATAGGTTTTTCTCATGTTCAGAGATTTAAAGATCTTTTTTGCCACATTTGCTTGATGTTTTCCACTATCTTCTAGATCACAAAGTACGACAACCTTATCATCATAGAGACCCTCAACTGCTGCGAGTGGACCGAAGTTTTCTGTTCCGGTCATTGGGTGTGCTGCTACGAAATTTTTTCGTATAACTGCTGGAACACTTTCTACTATCTTTTGCTTCGTACTTCCAAGGTCTATGATAGTGGTGTTTTCACTTACATCTGTGAGTTCGTGAAGTGTAGCAATGAGTCCATCCACCGGAATAGCGAGAAAGATTACATCCATTTTTTTTAGTGTCTCAAAATCTACAATTTCATCTACTAAACCAAGCTCTAGTGCTTGTGTTTTGTGTTTTTCATTGTGGTCGTAACCAACTATTTTTTCTACATATGTTTGTTTTTTGAGACTTAGCGCGAGAGAGCCTCCCATAAGTCCTAAACCGATAATTACTATATTCATTTTTATATCTCTATTTTGTTTGTGAAATTATACTCAATTTACCCTAGATTAACCTCATAATGGGTAAAATCTTTTCTTATATTTAACTATGGAATTTTAATGAAAATATTTGTCACACTCTTTTTTACACTTCTTTTTTCTCTCCCACTTTTTTCTCAAACTATTAAACAGATAAAATACAAAGGTTTGGTACATATCTCAAAACCAGTTGCTCTTCGTATGCTTGATTTTGAAGTTGGAGATGATGTCAGTGATAAGATGATTGATCAAGCTATTCAAACATACTTTAAACAGGGATATTTTAATGATGTATGGGTGGAGTTAGATGCAGGAACTTTAACATTTTTCTTTATTGAAAAAGCTATTATCTCAAAGATAGAACTCAAAGGATGGAAAGAGAATGATGAAGATATAAAAGATAGTGTTATAAAGATTAAAAAAGGGACACTTTATGATGAAAAAGTCATAGAGGATGCAAAAAAAAGAATTATAGAAGCTATAGCTCAAGAGGGAAAAATCGACTCTGTTGTTGAGATTAAAACTGACTACTTAGAGAATGGTAGCATAAAAGTTACTTTTATTGTGAATGAGGGTGAAGAGATCATTATCTCTAAGCTAGACTACAGTGGTGTTTATGGCTTAGATAGTGATGATTTCAATAGTGTTATAGCAAATAAGCAGCACCAGTTTATGGGTTGGTTCTACGGGCGAAATGATGGAAAAATGTCTCTTCGTGATTTAGAATACGATAATCTCCGTATCCGTGACTACTATATGCAGCATGGTTATTTGGATGCTAAAGTGGCAGCACCTTTTGTACGTGTGAATTTTAATCACTATACAGCAGATATGAGTTATCAAATAAAAGAGGGTGAAGTATATACTATCCGAAAAGTCTCCTTATCGCAATCAAAAGATGTGATTGATGAGAGAGTTTTAAGACAGTTTATTTCATTGAAAAAAGGTGAAGTCTTTAATATTAAATCTTTTCGTGAGGATGCTGATCGTATAAAAACTATTATTGCAGATAAAAGTTATGCTTTTGTTCAGGTTGTCCCTGATCTTAAGAAAAATAAAAAAGACCATACTGTTGAAGTAGTCTTTAAAATCAATCCGGGTGAAAAAGTAAGAATTCGTGATGTTGTTATCTCGGGTAACACAAGAACACTCGATAGAATTATACGTCGTGAACTCTATCTTGGACCGGGTGATATGTATTCTTTGACGGACCTTAAAGATTCTCGCAATGCTCTTGGGCGTTTAGGTTTTTTTGATGGAACGACAGTAGAAGAGAAACGTGTCAATAATCATGAAATGGATCTTGTCGTAAAGGTTAAAGAAGCACCAACTGGAAATGTTCAGTTAGGTGGTGGATATGGTTCTTATGGTGGCATACTTGTAAGCATTGGTGTAAATGATAGAAATGTATGGGGTTCTGGTATAAATGTAGGTGTAAAAGCTGAAAAGTCTCAAACTAATGAGTCTTATTCATTTAATATTGCTAATCCTAGACTAAATGATAGTGATTTTAGTGGAAATTTCTCAGTGTATCACTCTTCATATATCTATAATGATTATAGTGTGTTAACGGATGGAGTAAGTATTGGTGCTGGGCATAGATTTTCACGTTTTATTAGTGGATATATAGGGTATGGTTTTTCTGGAAATGCTTATAAGTTTGATAAAAATATTAATCTAACAACTACTGATACATTTTACTTTGAAAATTATACTAAAAGTGGCATAACAGTAAGTGCAAAATGGGATAATACTGATGACTTTTATCTCCCTCGCCAAGGATTTGAACTCTCTCAAAGTTTTGAGAAAACAGGTGTTGGAGCACAAGCGAACTTTTTAAAGTCTCGCACAAAGTTTGGAAAGTATACAGGTCTTGAGAACTTACTTGGTTTTGATGCTATCTTTAGATACAAGGCACGTTTAAATGTTATTGTGGATACAGGATATATTCCACTTGCTGAAAAATTCTATATGGGTGGTATTGGTAGTGTTAGAGGATACCAATCCTATTCTCTCTCTCCTACAATAGTGGATGATAGTGGTGTTACTCGTCGTATAGGTGGAGAAAAAACATTCTCTAACTCACTTGAACTTAGTATGCCACTTATTCCAAAAGCGAAGATGCGTGTAGTGACTTTTGTGGATTGGGGATTTATTGGAGATAGCTCTATCTCTGAGATATCTCGTGGAGGTTATGGTGCAGGTATCGAGTGGTTTTCTCCAGTTGGACCTATTCAGCTAATGTTTGCAAGACCA
>JALWTK010000173.1 GCA_027082875.1 Sulfurimonas sp.
ATGAAAAAAAGAATTTTACTCTCTGCATTGGCAGCGACAAGCCTCAGTGCAGCAGAAGTACAACTTCAGACTCTAGGGGTAGAGTCCACTCGCATCACTGAAGTCGCACAAAATGCACAGACCTCAGCTGATGTGGCCCTTGCTCTTAGTAATAGTGTACCAAGTATAGATATGAGTCGCCGTAGTGGTATAGCAAACGACATCCTTATCCGTGGACAGAAACGCGACAATATCACAGTAGAAGTTGATGGCACCAAAATCTATGGAGCCTGCCCAAACAGGATGGATCCGCCAGCATCACACATAATGGCTAACCAGATAGACTCTATAGAAGTGATAGAAGGGCCCTATGATGTTGAGTCCTTTGGAACACTTAGTGGTGGAGTCAAGATAAAAACGAAAAAACCTACAAAGAAAGCAAAGGGTCAAGTAAATGTAGGCTTCGGCTCTTTTAACTACAGAAAGTTTGGAGCGACTGCAAGCGGAGGAAATGACACCATTCGCGTTTCACTCACAGCATCTATGGAGGACTCAGACCAGTACAAAGATGGTGATGGCAACACCATAGCAGATCAGATAGACAATTATGCAAAGACAAACCCGACAAAACTCAATGGTACGAGACTCCAAGCAAAGTACCACGATATGCAAGCCTATAATAAAAAAAGCATGGCAGCAAAAGCCTTCATCACTACGGTAGAAAATCAAGAGTTGCGTTTAGGTGTGACTGCCAACAGAAGTGACAATGTTCTCTACGGAAACTCCAAAATGGATGCTCTTTATGATGATAGCAATATCTACAGTGTCGAATATAATGTAGACAAACTCTCAAAAAGTTTCACAAATCTGAACCTGAAGTATTATCACTCAGATGTGGATCACCCAATGGCTACAAAGTATAGAATATCAGCAACAAAGCCAGCAATGAATAATACCAACCATCTCACAACAGCTATGGATGGTCTTAAACTCAAGTCTACTTATGAAAATAGTGGCTATAAATTACTCATGGGTCTTGATGCGAGTCAAAGAAACTGGGATGGAAGATACTATAACACTAGCACAGGAAGGGTAATTCCTAGCGGTGCTACAAAAAGTATCGACAATACTTCGACACAGAACATCGCCTTTTTTACAAAACTTGGTAAAAAATTTAATGATTTCAAACTCTCGGTAGGCTTAAGATACGATGATACAAAAATCACAAATGCAATGTATCACACGAACAATTACTCAGCTCTAGGAGCGAATGTCATGAGCACTTATACTCTTAACAGTGAAAATAGTTTCTTCCTCGGCATAGGGCAAGCCTCACGTGTGCCAGACGCTAGAGAGCTCTACTTTATCAGTTCACAAAATAAACTTGTAGGGACAACAAACCTCAAACAGGTAACAAACCAAGAGATAGATTTAGGCTACAAACTAGATAGTGATATGATGAGTCTGAAGATAAAAGGTTTCTACTCTATGCTAAGTAATTATATCTACTACAACCGCTCTTTAGCTACAAGTAACTTCGAAAATATAGATGCTTTTATCTATGGTGCAGAGATAAGTAGTTCTCTTTATATAGGTGATGATATGAGTGTTGACCTAGGTATCGCTTACAAGGTGGGTGAGAAAAGAACACTTACAACAAAGCAAACAGATAAAGATCTTACTGACATAGCTCCACTACGAGGAAATATCGCTCTAAACTACGAATATGCCAACAATTCTCTTGCAACTCTAGAGCTTAGAGCAAGTGATAAGTGGGACAAAATAGATAGTGATAATGGTGAGCAAGAGTTAGCCGCATGGAGCATCCTCAACTTTAAGATGAAACATGCCATCAACAAAAAGTTTGATCTTACTCT
Organism: Sulfurimonas sp.; assembly: GCA_027082875.1. GTDB lineage: Bacteria > Campylobacterota > Campylobacteria > Campylobacterales > Sulfurimonadaceae > Sulfurimonas. The sequence continues at coordinate 1,857 of JALWTK010000173.1, forward strand.
TGGTGTCAACAACATCTTCGACACCACCTATGCAGTAAGTAATACTGGAGCAGATTTAGTGCTAATCACTTCAGGTGTAGCGGGCGATGATGTTATGCTGCTCAATGAACCAGGACGATATATCTATGCAAATGCTGATTTTAAGTTTTAGTAATTATAAAGTTCTATTCTAGTATACTTTGTTCAATTTTGAAACGGGGGGGGGGAATTATCGTTATGAAGTATGATAATTACTTTAAAGTTACTTCACGAGTATTCACCCTCTCTGTCTCTGTATTTTTACTCTCTATCGCTTTGTATTTTTATTTTCAATCCCAATACATCCAAAAAAATGAAAAAAATTATATTGAAGCTATTGATCAAGAGATTCAATTACTTATAACACTTAAAAAAACAAATACCTTTGATATAGCCAAAAGAATCTCTTACGATAAGAATCTCATAGCTATTATGAAAAATAAAGAGTGGGACAAACTTTATGATGACAATGTTTTTAAAATTGCAAAAGAGTTTAAGCATTTCAATAACCTTGCACTTCATATAGTAGATGAAAATGGCAACAACAGATACCTCTCATGGACAAAAAAGTCTATAGGTAAGAATATTCTTCATGTTCGTAAAGATCTTCAAAAACTCTATAAAGATCCAAAACCTATGAGCAATATTAGTGTAGGAAAATTTGACATTACCTTTAAGGGAACAGTACCTATTTATGATGAAGAGAAAAATTTCTTAGGGGTTATAGAGGTTGTTACTCATTTTAACTCTATATCACAACATCTTCTAAAAGATCAAATTTATACCGCATTAGTGATAGATAAAAGGTTTACAGAACAACTCAAATTTCCTTTTTCTCAACATTTTATAGAGGGCTACAATATCTCAACCCTTACTCTTTATCCTGATGTTGCTAAACTCCTTGAAAGTAAAGGTGTTAAATACTTTATAAATAAACCAAAGGGTTATGAAGAAGGCTACTACACTACGGAGGTAAATATTCTTGGCA
>JALWTK010000174.1 GCA_027082875.1 Sulfurimonas sp.
TAGGAGTTTATGGCATAGTCGCCCTTATAGTTCGTATGGATGATTTTGGTTTGAAGCTTATTGCTTTATCGGAGGGCAAGAGTGCTTTACTTCGCTACATTGGAGAGATTCTTGTTGTCGCTCTTCCAAAAGTTATCAGGATACTTACTGTAGTAGGGACTATTGCGATGTTTTTAGTCGCTGGTGGGATATTTTCTCATAATGTAGAGACACTTCATCATTTGGTGCCTTTTTTGCCTTCTATCATTCGTGATTTATTGATAGGGATAGCTCTTGGAGCTGTTGCTTTATCTTTGCAACAACTCTATACAAAATTAGTTAAGTAAGTATATTTACTGCTCGAGCATAGGTTTTATCATCGCTAAGAAGTCATCTCTTGCATCTGCATTTGCACTTGCGATGATATAACCCTTGTGGTTTATGGGGTCTATATCTACACCTTCTAAGTCTGTGACAAATCCTCCACTATTTCGTATAATAAGACAAGCTGCTGAGAGATCCCATGCATTTGCCGAATGTGTAAAATGAGCGATGTAGTTACTAAAGGCTCCCTTTGCCACCATACACATAGAGTAGGTAGTACTTCCTCCAATAGAAGTAAGTTTTTTCACCCTATCTTCTTTGAAGAGTTGGTTCAATGTTCTTACAATAGGGTGTGAGCGTTCAGGTTTAAAGTTTACAACGGCAACTGTTTTGTTTGCTCTAAGTGGTAGAGTAAGCATACCGATGTAAGACTTCGCTCCTTTTTCAGTTTGAAAAAACTCACTTGTAAAGGGGTTGTAGACTATTCCGAGGATCACTTCACCACTATCTATGAGTGAAAGATTGATTGCTGAGGTATTTTCATGTGTGATAAACGCCCATGTTCCATCTATGGGGTCTATAGCCCAGTAGGGTTTACTCTCATCTATAGCATCACAGTTCTCTTCACCCATCACCTGAATGTCAAAACTATCTTTGAGTCTCTTTGTCATATAGTCTTGGACTTGTTGATCGATGTTACTTATAGGTGTATCATCTTCTTTAAACTCAAAGCTAAAAGTATTTGTCTCTCTTGCTTCTTTGATGATACGACCAGCCTCTTCGACAATTTGCTTAGCAATTATTAGGTATATATTTCTCATGTGGCTCCTTTTGTTTGTTTGAAAAAGTATAGGGTATGGTTGTGACAGCTTATGTCACAAACTTATGGAAGTTCGATGCAGAGTTCACGAGCAGTGTACCAGTCAGCTATACCCTTATCGTTGTAGTTGTACTCTTGTTGTGTTTTAGGAATGACTGCATTTCTCATCTTTGACTTAATGATTCCTATAACTAAAAAACTCAGAAGGAAAATCCCAATCCCGATAAAATAGTCATATATATACCAGACACTAAGTCCTATAATATAGCTTGTAAATTGAAAAAAAATCTTTAGTAAGAAAGAGATTATTTGACACTTTTTCGTTTTGAGTTTTGGTGTTGATTCTATTTGATCTATGAAGTCTGTTTGCATAAAAGATTATAGCAAATAAATAGTAAATGCATAAAGACTCATAAAAGTTGAGCCTTTATGACTAAACTCTTTGAAATGTTAACTTTTTTTTGCTAAGATTCCAGTAAATTATAAAAAAAGGAATTAATTATGGCAAAACATCAGTTTCAAACAGAAGCAAATCAAATACTACATTTAATGATCCACTCTCTTTACTCAAACAAGGAGATTTTTATTCGTGAACTAGTATCTAACGGTTCCGATGCACTAGATAAGTTAAATATGTTAGTTCTTACTGAAGAGAAGTACAAGGATGTGACATTTAACCCTCGTATTGACATCGTTGCAGATAAAGAGGCAAAGACTCTTACTATTACAGATACAGGTATCGGTATGAACGAAGAAGATCTTATGAATAACCTTGGTACTATTGCTAAGTCAGGTACAAAGGCATTTTTGGAAAATCTTTCAGGTGATCAAAAAGAGGATTCTAACCTAATCGGACAGTTTGGTGTTGGTTTTTATGCTGCATTTATGGTAGCACACAAAGTAGAAGTGACAACAAAAAAAGCTGGCGAAGAGCAGGCATTTTTATGGACAAGTACAGGAGATGGTTCTTTTGAGTTAGAAGAGGCTACAAAAGAGGGTCATGGAACTACTATAGTTATGTACCTAAACGATGATGAAGATGAATTTTTAGAGACTCATCGTATAGAGACTATCATAAAAAAATACTCTAATCATATTCCATTTCCAATTTTTATGGATAAAGAGAAACATATTCCTGCTGTTATGGATGATGATGGAAAAGAAGAAGTTGAGCCTTCAAGAACTGAGATAGAAAATGTACAAATCAACAAAGCAAATGCTCTTTGGACTATTGCGAAAAAAGATATATCTGATGAAGAGTATAAAGACTTCTATAGCTCTATCGCTCACTCAAGTGAAGAACCACTTGCTTGGATGCATAATAAGGCAGAGGGTGCAGTTGAGTATACTACACTTTTTTACATCCCATCTAAAGCACCTATGGATTTATATCGTGTTGACTATCAAACAGGTATCAAGCTTTACATCAACCGTGTTTTCATTACTGATGATGAAAAAGAGCTTATGCCAACTTACCTACGTTTCCTTCGTGGTGTGATTGACTCTAAAGATTTACCACTTAATGTTTCTCGTGAGATTTTACAGTCAAATGCAGTGATGAACAAGATTCAAAAATCATCTGTGAAAAAAGTACTCTCTGAGCTTGGAAAAATGGCGAAAAAAGATGCTGAAAAATATGATACTTTCTACACAGAGTTTGGAAATGTTCTTAAAGAGGGTCTTTATAGTGACTTTGATAATCGTGAAAAAATCTTAGAACTTTTAAAGTTTAACACTATCAACTCTGATAAGCCTCTTATGATTGAAGAATTTGTGAAGAGTGTTGATGAGGAGAAGAAGGAAATTTATTATCTGACTGGTAAAACTTCTTTAGCAATGCTCAAGAATTCTCCAGCATTAGAGCGTTTTAAAGCACGTGGTATTGATGTACTTATTCTCAACGAAGAAGTAGATACTATCATCTTCCCAATGGTAACTGAGTATAAAGAGTATAAGCTTATTCCTGTTGCTGATGCGAAATTTGAAGAGAGTGAAGAGGAGAAAAAAGAGGAAGAAGAGGTTGCAAAAACTTACGAAGGTTTAGCAAAAACTTTTAAAGATTCTCTTGGTGAAGCAGTAAAATCAGTAGAGACTACAAATGAGCTTACAGACTCTCCAGTTGCTATAAAAACTGATAAAGAGGATCCTGCATACCAAATGGCTCAAATGATGAAACAGATGGGTCAAGGTGGTGATGTTCCTGAACCAGCTCCTATCTTTATGATAAATCCTAAGCATGAACTTATCAAAAAGTTAAATGATTCATCAGATACTAACCTTGTAGAAGATGCAGCTCATGTTCTTCTTGATCAAGCAAAACTCTTTGATGGTCAAGAGCTTCCTGATACTGCAGACTTTATCACGAGACTGAATAGAATTATCACAAAAGCTGTGTAGTTCTTATAAAAAGTGCATAAATTGCACTTTTTACCTCTATTTTGGCTACTTTTTAGAAGAATAATGATAAATTGTTCATATGAATAATACTGTAGAAAGAAGAAAATCAAAGAATTTAGAAGTTCGTCGCTTAGTAGATAAAGCAGTTGCTGTCTGTTCTGATTTTTTTAAAGAAAATTATAGATATACAAATCAAGAAGCGATAGATGAACTTGGTCTTGATGATGAACTCATTGATCAACTTGTTGAAGATTATGTAGTGCAGATCCTTACATCGATATCTCAGTTTGAAGAGATTATTGATGTACTACAAGCACAGGCTTCTGCTAATGAAGAACTTAACTTTACTCCACTTCATGAACTTGCACATAAAAACCTCGGTGTTGCAAGAAACCTGCGAATAAAAGATGCAGAAAAATTACTTTTTGATTTGATGAAAAATGAAGATTTAGATTATCTGAAATCTTCTTTGAAGGTACTTGAATCTTGTGCGATTAAACTCAAACCAACTTGTGCATATAATACTCTTAAACTCATAGAAGTAAAAAGTAGTTTATAAAGCTATTTTTTTAAACTCTGAGAGATGATTTCTAGTTTATTTTTTGGATGATAGACAAAAGCCTCAGACTTTTTCTTTGTAGGCAGTGCAAAAGAGAGCAAAATAAATATAAATGCAAACATCACTCCACCCAATCCGCTAAGAAGAAGTTTGAGTTTAAAATCATCCACTTTTAACTCTCTTGCTCTTCATGAGTCATATAGACCCAAAACTCTTTATATGTATGCCCTTTGTTGAGAAAAAAGAGTTGTAAGATTGTAACACGGTAGAGAGTAATGAGCATTTTTGCATAGGGTATAAAGAGACTAAGTTTAACGACTAAAGGCTGTTCTTTATCTCCCTTTGAAGTGATCATCTCCTGCATACCGATGTTGTTAGAGAGATGAATACCAAAAAGTATAGAAAAGACAAAGTTGAGTATAAGTCCAAAAATCATATAAGCTGCAAAATCCTGTTCAAACATTCCAATAATCATAAATCTATTTTCCTCATTGTTTTTTATTCTCCTAATTTTAGCAAAAAATACTTTGGATATCTTTTAGAAGATTACTATTGCTAAAAAGTAACAATGAAGTCGATTTATTTTCATTATAAATATTACTAAAAGCTAGTTTAAACATCTTTATACTATACTAAGCCCACAAATTATGAACAAAGGTAATTTTATGACTGAGACAAACCTCATAGTAGAAGGCTTTAAGTTTATGGGACTAGGAATGGGAACTGTGTTTTTATTCTTAATCGTAATGATAGGGAGCATGAATATCATGTCGACTATCATCCATAAATTTTTTCCTGAACCACAAGCAGCAGATACTAACCCATCAGCTACGGCACAAAAAGATAACAAAAAAGTAGTAGCAGCTATCACAGCAGCAATTACTCACCATAGACAAGGTTAAGGATAATAATGGCTAAAAAATTTATAGACATAATGGATACAACTTTTAGAGATGGCTTCCAGTCAGTTTATGGCGGTCGTGTTCTAATGAAAGACTTTTTTCCAGCTGTTGAAGCTGCAAAAATGGCAGGTATAAATCATTTTGAGTTTGGTGGTGGAGCAAGATTTCAATCTCTTTACTTTTACCTAAGAGAAGATGCTTTTGAGATGATGGATAAATTCCGTGAGATAGTTGGTCCTGATGCAAATCTTCAAACACTCTCTCGCGGTGTAAACACTGTTATGCTCGATACTGGTTCAAAAGAACTTATTGACTTACATGCAAAAATGTTCAAAAAACATGGAACAACTACAGTTCGTAACTTCGATGCACTTAATGATGTAGAAAACCTTAAGTACTCAGGTGAGAGAATCTCTCATCATGGTCTAAAGCATGAAGTAGTTGTAACTATGATGGATTTACCACCAGGTTGCCATGGTGCTCATGATGTTGAGTTCTATGAAAAAACACTTCGTGAGATCCTTGATGCTGGAATTCCTTACGATAGTATCTGTTTTAAAGATGCTTCAGGAACTTCAAATCCTCAAAAAGTATTTGAGACTATTAAGATGGCTCGTAAAATGGTTGGCGAAGATACTCACCTTCGTCTTCACACTCACGAGACTGCTGGTGTTTCTGTTTCTGCTTATATGGCAGCACTAGAAGCTGGTATTGATGGTATTGATATGGCTGCTAACCCTGTTAGTGGGGGGACAAGCCAACCAGATATCTTAACTATGCTTCATGCTACGAAGGGAATGAACTTTGATCTTGGTGGACTTGAAATAGGTAAGATTCTTACTTATGAAAAAGAGTTGCAGTCATGTCTAAGTGATTATTTTATTCCTCCTGAGGCGACAATGGTTTCTCCAATTATACCATTCTCACCAATGCCAGGTGGAGCACTTACTGCAAATACTCAAATGATGCGTGATAACGATATCTTAGATAAATTTCCAGAAGTGATAGCAGCTATGCAAGAGGTAGTAGAAAAAGGTGGCTATGGTACATCTGTAACACCAGTTTCTCAGTTTTACTTCCAGCAAGCACTTAACAATGTAATGCAGGGTCCATGGAATGCTATCGCACCAGGATATGGAAAAATGGTTCTAGGATACTTTGGTAAAACACCAGTTGCACCAGATCCAGAAATCGTTAAAATTGCTTCAGAGAAGTTAGGACTTGAGCCTACGACTGAAAATGCTCTTGCTATCGCAGATGCTGATGAGACGAAGTCTCTACAACATGCTATAGATGAGTTAAAAGAAAACGACATTGAAATCACTGAAGAAAATATCTTCATTGCAGCTGCATGTCAAGAGAAAGGTATCGCGTTCTTACAAGGTAAGGGCGAGTTAAATATACGTAAAATATCAGAAATGAAAAAAGATTGTGGAGATGGTTCAATGGGTAGTGGAAGTTATACAGTAGTAGTAAATGGTGAAAAATTTAGTGTTCAGGTTGCCGAAGGCGACGCAGATATTCAAGTTACAGCAGTAAATGGTGAATCAGCAACAACTTCAACTCCTGCTCCAGCAGCAGCTTCAGGAAATGATATAGATATAAAAGCACTTCTTCCAGGTAGTGTTTGGAAAATCGTTGCTAATCCGGGTCAGAGTGTAAACGAAGGCGATGTGATTATGATTCTAGAGTCTATGAAAATGGAAATTGATGTTATTGCACCGAGAGGTGGTGTAATTAAGTCTATAAATGTCGCTACAAATGATAAAGTTGTAGAAGGTCAAGCAGTAGCTGTACTGGGATAATAGAATGAAAAATATTGTAATTAAATTTCTAGCACTTTTTATGCTTCTTAGCATGACAAGTCTATTTGCAAATGAGCATATGGCTACTTCTGTAGAAAAAGCTGATGCTACACATAAAGAAGAGACATATAAAAGTAAATCATTCAGTGCAATGATAAGTGGTTTTTTAGCCTCGACAGGTGTTGTTGCATTGATAAATCCAGGTGATGAGTTAAATGCTAAGGGTGAACCAATGAGTACTTTTCACAAGGGTCTTGGTCGTGTGATTATGATTTTAGTAACGTTTTTCCTCTTTTGGTTAGCGATTGCTAGAGGTTTTGAACCACTTCTTTTACTGCCTATCGCCTTTGGTGGCTTACTTGCCAATATTCCTGTCGCAGGAATAGCTGGTGCACATGGTTTTTTAGGTGTTATTTATCAGATGGGTCTTTCAAACGAAATGTTCCCAATTATCATCTTTATGGGTGTTGGTGCGATGACAGACTTCGGTCCACTTTTATCAAATCCTAAAACAGCACTCCTTGGAGGAGCTGCACAGTTTGGGATCTTTGGAACACTTGTAGGTGCAGTTGCACTCTCTCAAGCTGGTTTAGTAGACTTTACTCTACAACAAGCTTCAGCTATCTCTATCATTGGTGGAGCGGATGGTCCTACATCTATCTTTATCGCAACAAAGCTTGCTCCTGAACTTTTAGGTGCAATTGCTGTTGCTTCTTATAGTTATATGGCTATGGTTCCTATTATACAGCCTCCGATTATGAAGGCACTTACAACAGATGCCGAGCGTAAGATTAAGATGACGACACTTCGTCATGTATCACGTTTAGAGAAATTAATTTTCCCTATTATGGTTCTTTCTCTCTCTATCTTAGTGCTTCCAGAATCTACACCACTTATTGGTGCATTTATGTTTGGTAACTTCTTAAAAGAGTCTGGTGTTGTTGAGCGTCTTAATGATACTCTTCAAAATGCTCTTATTAACATTACGACTATTTTCTTAGGTCTTGGTGTTGGAAGTAAACTAGCAGCAGATCAGTTCTTAGTTCCTGAAACTATGTTTATCATGGTTCTTGGTATTATTGCATTCTCTGTAGGTACTGCAGCTGGTGTATTGATGGCAAAATTTATGAACCTTTTCCCTGGTCACAAGATCAATCCATTAATTGGTTCAGCTGGTGTATCAGCTGTTCCAATGGCCGCTCGTGTATCTAATAAAGTTGGTATGGAATATGACCGTACAAATATGCTTCTAATGCATGCTATGGGTCCAAATGTAGCGGGAGTAATTGGCTCAGCTGTAGCAGCCGGAGTTCTTATTTCTCTTTTTAAATAAGCAAACTTACAATAACGGTGCAACCGCATCGTTATGTATTCTTCTTGGAGTATGAAAATACTCCTCACTCTTTCAACATTTATACATTTTATAAAAATTTTATTATTTAAAAATGAGGTATTGACTATTTCATAACTGAAACAATCAATGGGATGACATTATGACTTTTAGTCTTATCTATAAAAGCATCAGCACCTAGTACTTCTGCTTCGCGTTTATTGTTCTCTCCTGTCATTGAAGAGTTTACGATGATAGGAATATCTTTAGCAAAAGGATTAGCTTTAAGGGTTTTAATAACAGTAAAACCTGACATCTCAGGCATCTCAATATCTGTAATGATAGCAGGAATTTTTGAAGCATTCTCTCCTAGACTTACTATGTAGTCTACAAGTTTTTTTCCATTATCAAAGAGTTCTATATTAATATGTGCTTTTTCAAAAATTTGAATGAGATGGCGTTGTGCTGTTTTTGAGTCTTCTGCAATAAGTACTGTACCATTTTGAAGATTATCTGGAATAGTTATTTCTATAAGGTTAGCTGTATCTGCTTCTACATCTACCATCGCTTGAGGGATAACATCTGATAGAAGTTTCTCATAGTCTAGGATAAGACAGAGGCTACCATCTTCTAGTCTGGTATCATTCATTACAACACCATCTTCTTTAAGTCTATAGCTATCTGGTGCATGCATCTCATTCCAGTTTTTCTTTATAACTCTAAATGCGGACATGATACGAAGACCGATAATAACACCATTGAAATCACAAATAAGTATATTTGATTTTTGAATATCTTCTCTTGAGAGGGTAGTCCCCAACCATGCAGGTAGATCAAGTATTGGGATTTGCAGTCCACGAAGTATTATACTCCCTTCTAAGAGTGGATGAGAAGAGGGGATTTGTGTTAAGTAATGGTTCTTTGACTCTACAACTTCACGTGTTTTAAAAACATTAATCGCATAATATGCTGAATCTTTTTTATCATTAATTCTAAAAACTAAGAGTTGTAGTTCATTATTTTTTGCGAGGTTTGTTGCAGCATCGACATTATCTAGTACAGACATTAAAATCCCTTTTTAATTTAATTATCTATCATAATAGCTAAAATAGAATGAAATATTCTTGAATATTAATAATGAAATGTTAAAATAACTACATTACTATAAAGGTTACTATTATTATGAAATCACTCTTACTCCTTTTTATTACTATGCTTTCACTTCAAGCAGATGTATACTACTCCAAAGTAGAACCCTATGAGACTCGTAAAATATCTTCAAATGTTATGGGAGTGGTTACAGTTGCAAACGAAAATTTAATAGGACAAACTCTTATACATAGCTCTTTTATTGTGATAGATGCAAAACTAGACAGAGAAGAGTTAGGCTTCGTAACACAAAAGCTAGAGGACCTTAAAAGCACACTGGAAGTAAATAAGAAAATACTTGCTAATCTCAATGAAGCACTTGAAAAGAAACGTGTAAACTATGATCGAGTGAAAGAGTTGAAAATTAAATCTAGTGTAGAAAAAGATAGAGAATTTTATGATCTTGTGAGTAGTGAGAATGCACCACTTACAATACAAAAAGAGATAAACTCTTTGAAAAATCAGATAGCGGATTTGAGTCTTAGAAAAGCGCAGCTTGAAAGAAGTATAGAAGATAAAAATCTTAAAGCAAAAGGTTTTAAACTCTACTCATTAGCAGTAAAAGTTGGTGAGGTTGTTACTAAAGGAACACCACTGGCTACTTTAGTTGATGAGAGCAGAGCTATACTTACTATCTATCTTAATGAAGCGGATGTCTTAAACGCGAAGAGTAAGGTGATTTATATAGATAGTAAAAAAACTTCTTATAAAATTGATAGACTTTTAAATATTGCTGATAGCAAAAATATCTCTAAGTATAAGGCTCAAATCATTATAAAATCTCCAAAAATTTTCTCACAACTTGTAAAGGTAGAGTTAAGAGATGAATAAGATAACAGCATGTCCTCTTGACTGCTTTGATGCTTGCGAAGTTGAGTACAAGGATGGAAAATTAAAGGGAAAAAGTAGTGGACATACTCAAGGTTTTTTGTGTCCACATATGAATCATTTTAATAAATATGAACGCATCACGACTCCGAGATATAAGGGTGAAGAAATAAGCATGGATGATGCACTTTCTAAACTTAGAGACATACTCGATGCAAACTATAAGAGTGAAACTTTGTACTACAGAGGAAGTGGAAACTTTGGACTTATGCAGGAGGTTAATGATCACTTCTTTGCATCTGTTGGAGCTACTCTTACAAGTGGTACTCTTTGCGATGGAGCAGGTGAAGCAGGCATTATAGAGGGGCGTGGCTCAAATAAAAATATGCCAATATCTGAGATAGCTAAAAGTGAAGTTGTTGTCTTTTGGGGAAGAAATCCGCACACAACTTCAAGCCATCTTCTACCACTCATAAAAGATAAGACTATCATTGTTATAGATCCTGTTAAAACAAAGATAGCACAGATAGCAGATATACATTTGCAGATAAAACCACATACTGATATGTATTTAGCGATGATGTTAACACGTTTTTTACACATAAACAATAGTTGTGATTATGAGTACTTAGAAGAGAAGGCAAGCGAGGCTGAAGAGTTTTATGAGCTGACTCAGACAGTCCGCATAAAGTCTATGCTTGAAAATATGGGTATAACTCTTGGTCAAGTTGGGGATGTTTTAGCTCGTATTGAAGATAAAAGAGTTGCCTTTGTCTGTGGTGTTGGGATTCAAAAGTATAGAGATGGTTCGGATGTCCTTCGAGCTATAGATGCTATAGCTGTAACTCTTGGGCTTTTTGGTAAAGAAGGATGTGGAGTTGCTTATCTTGGTAATTCAAAAGAAGGCATAGAATCGCCTTTTATGACAAAAGCAAAAAGAGTTTCCAAAGTTAACACAAAGTTTGATGAGTTTAAAACAGTGTTCATTCAAGGGGCAAATCCGCTAGAGCAGATGCCAAATTCTCAAAGAGTGCAAAATGCGATGCAATATACAGAGAATGTCATCTACTTTGGGCTTTATGAAAATGCAACAAGTAAGAGAGCTGACCTTGTCATACCAGCGAAAACATTTTTAGAGAAAAATGATATTCGTACTTCTTATTCCCATAATGCAATGATGGAGATGCCAAAGGTGCAGGAGAGTGAGATAGGAATAAGTGAGTATGACCTTGCTCACTTTCTATGTGAAAAGTATGAGATAGAGATAAAAACTGAAGAAGAGTATATAGAACACTTTAAAAGTTTTGCAAAAAGAGATGAGGATGGAAGCTTAGTTGTCACTGCAAGAGAGGATGTACCCTATTCGGATGGATTTGACACGGATGATAATGAGTTCGTATTTCTTGAAGAGATAGAGATAGATAGGTCAGCAAATAAAATAGTCCTCACAAAAAACAGACATAAGAAAAGAGAAAAGAGTAATGATTTTTATCTCTTAACGCCAAAAAGTGCCACAAGCCTAAACTCTCAGTTTAAACGCGAAGAGTCAGTTTATATGCATAGTGAGTCTGCTTATAGTGAGGGCGAGAATGTTATAGTGGCAAGTTCTGTAGGTAGTGTGACTTTGGCTGTAAAGCACAATGATGCTCTGCGGATGGATACAGTCTTAATATACAGTGGAACTAAGGGTGTCAATAATCTGACATCCTCAGAAGTTTCTTGGGAAGGTAATAGTGCTGCTTATCAAGAAGAAAAAGTTACAATACAATTAGAAAAAGAGATAGAAACAAAAGAGGAAAATTTATGAATACACAAGAGTTAGATAAAAAATATGTACTTCAGACTTATGGTCGTGGGGATGTTGAGTTTGTAAGTGGAAAAAATGCTACTTTAACAGATAGCGATGGGAAAAGGTATATTGACTTTACATCAGGTATAGGTGTGGTGAGTGTTGGACATGCAAACGAAAGGGTAAATGCAGCTATCTGTGAGCAGATTTCCAACATCATTCATATCTCAAACCTTTATAATATCGCTCCACAGGCTAAGGCTGCCGAGGCAGTTGTTAAGGCAAGTGGCTATGATATGGCATGTTTCTTTGGAAATAGTGGTGCTGAGGCAAATGAAGGTGCGATAAAGATTGCTAGAAAGCATGGTGAACGTGATGGTGAGATCAAACGCTATAAAATCATCACACTGCAACACTCTTTTCATGGAAGAACAATTACAACCGTAAAAGCGACAGGGCAAGAGTCTATGCATAACTATTTTGGCCCATTTCCTGATGGCTTTGTTTATGCTGATAATATTGAGTCTATAGAGTCTCTACTTGATGACCATACAGCAGCAGTTATGATAGAACTCATTCAAGGTGAGGGTGGGGTAGAGCCACAAGATAAGATACAAGTGCAAGCACTTGAAAAACTTCTTAAATCAAAGCAAATTCCTCTCATCGTAGATGAAGTCCAAACTGGTGGATATAGAACTGGTGAGTTTACAGCTTCACAAGTCTATGGAATAACTCCAGAGATTATCACACTTGCAAAAGGTGTTGGTGGTGGTGTACCTGTTGGTATCGTGATGACTTCACTCAAAGATGTTCTTAGTGCTGGTGATCACGGTTCTACTTTTGGTGGAAACTATCTTAGCACTACAGCAGTATGTTCTGTAGTAGAGATTTTAAATGAGTTAAAACAGAGTGGTGAGCTAGAAAAAACATCTCTTTACTTCAACAAAGAACTAGAGAAGTTTTATAAAGCACATAAAAAGTTCTTTACTTCAAAAGTAGGTATCGGCATGATGTGTGGACTTCGTGTTAAAGATGCAGATACTCTCTCTTCTATCATGCTAAACGCCAAAGAGAGTGGGGTTATGGTTCTTAAGGCTGGAAGAAATACTCTACGCTTTTTACCACCACTCACTATAACAAAAGAGGAAATAGATGAAGGTTTTACAGCTCTCAACTCTGCTATGTCTCGCGTTTAGCACACTAACATTTGCAAATGAGAATAATAACACGCTAGACTCCTTTATCTCAGATCTCAAACGTAAGCAGTTTGAATATGACTATGGAAAAAATGAGGCTGAGAGTTCGAAGCTTCGTGACTCATGGATAGCACCACTGCAACTTAACTATAGCTATACAAGAAGTAAACCTTTTAGTGATGAGTTGACGAGTCAGAGTGCTGCTATTCGCATGGATCAGCCAATCTTTCAGAGTGGTGGTATCTACTACGGGATAAAGTTTGCCAATGCAAGTAGACTCTATACGAACTATACTATAGATGTTGCAAAACGCAAGATGATAAAAGATACAGTGAGTATTTTGATGCAGTTAAAACAGACAGCATTGAAAATAGAGGCACAAAAACTTCAAATAGAAAATTCCGAGATTAATCTAGCACAAAAAAAAGAGCAGTATCTTAATGGGCAATTAGACTCAGGATTTTTAGATAATGCTATTATTCAGAGAAATATTGTCATTCAAGCACTTTATGACATTGAGACTGCACAAGAAAAACTTTTAAATAAGTTTAGTATTTTAAGTGATTTAGATCCAAGAGATACACAGGTTCCACATCTTGAACTTATTAATCTAGAGGACTTTTTAGCACATAATATTGTATTAAAACAAAAAAATGCTGAGATAAAGAAGAGTGAGTACAAAAAAGATATTACAGTAGCAAAGTATCTCCCCCGTGTGAATCTGACTGCTGGGTATAGTTGGAATAATACAGAGCAACAATTTGATGCAACATATCCAGCATTTAAAAATGATGCACAGTATTATGACTATGGTGTTCGTGTGAACATACCGATTGATCTCAATACATTTAGAGATATAGAGTCAGTGAAAATAGACTTCTTAAAGTCACAAGTAGTAGAAAAAGATAAAGAGCGTGAACTTAAAGCACTTTTTGAACAAGTTCTCAAAAATATAGAAAACTTCGATAAAAAAATAGCACTGAGTAACGACAACATAGAACTCTATACAAAACTTTCAGAAGATACAAAAAAGCTTTTTAGTGCAGGATATAAAACAGAGTATGATGTGGATACTCTAAATAATTCTTTGAGGATTCAAGAACTGGACTCAAAGGTTTATGAAATAGATAAACAGTTAGAACTACTTAATCTTTATGAAATGTATGTTAACGAAGGAAAATAGATTTGAAATTTAGTAAGTATATGACAGAGTGGCTTTATGGTGAAGATGGATACTATGCGACTTATAAGAACATTGGAAAAGAGGGTGACTTCTATACTGCGGTAAGTACTAGTAAGTTTTTTGGTGGGACTATAGCAAAACATATTATCTCTTTAGTGGATGAAGGATTTTTACAGTCAGATGCCACTATTTGTGAGATAGGAGCACACCATGGTTACTTCTTAGCGGATGTTTGTGAGTTTCTTTATACTTTACGACCTGAGCTACTTGAGAGTTTTAACTTTGTAATCATCGAGAGATTTGATGACCTGCAGAGAGAACAGAACAAGTATTTTGAAGAGAGCTTTGGTGATGCTGTACAACTTACTCACTACAAATCTCTGTGTGAGCTTCAATGTGAAAATGCTTTTTTCATAGCAAATGAAATCTTTGATGCTTTTCCTTGTGAACTCTACTTTAAAGGTAAAACAGCGAGAGTAGAAGGCCATAATGTAGAGTTCGATGTAGAAAATGAATGGGTAGAAGAGAAAGCTAAACTCTATGCAAAAGATCGTGGTGAAATAGCTCTTGGCTATGAAGAATTTGCTTTAGAAATGGTAAGTTCTGCAAAGAAGTTTGAGTTTATGAGCTTTGACTATGGAGAGATGGGAGCACGTCCTGACTTTTCTCTTCGTATCTATACAAAACACAAGGTCATTCCTTTTTTCATCCCAGAGGATAATGAAGACTATCAGCCAAGAGAAGAACTTTTTGCCAAGAGTGACATCACTTATGATGTAACTTTTGCGCATGTTAAAGATGCTTACGAAGAGGCTGGTGTGGCGTTTGTGGAGCTCAAGGCTCAGATGGTAGCACTTATAGATATGGGAATGTTAGATCTCTTAGAGATGCTAAAAGAGAATGTCGATGAGAAGATTTATCGCCAAGAGTTGGAAAAAGCAAAGATGCTTATTTTACCTGACTTTTTAGGTGAGCGTTTTAAGATGATTCGCTTCAGAAAAGAGAGCTAGAAGAAAACTTTTAAAGGTTTTCTAGTACCTTTATAAGCTCTTCTGGTCGGTTAGAGTTTTTAATAGCATTCTCTTTTGAGATGATGTTTTTTTGCATAAACTCTAGGAGTTGTTGCGTTTGAGTTGTCATCTTTGTTTCTTGCTGATTTAACTGCATTTGAGAGTATATTTGGTGGACCTTATCTTCACGAATCTGGTTTTGAATAGCAGGGTTAGTAATGAGTATTTCTTGAGTAGCAGCCTTACCTCCTCCTACACGAGGAATAAGTGTTTGCGAAATTACAGCTACTAATGAAGAAGCCAGTTGTGCACGTACCTGGGCTTGTTCTTCTCCATCAAAAACATCGATAATACGGTTAATAGTACCAGGAGCAGAGTTGGTATGCAGAGTTCCAAAGACTAAGTGACCAGTCTCAGCTGCTGTGAGTGCCGCGCCAATAGTTTCAGCATCACGCATCTCCCCGATGAGGATGATGTCTGGATCTTGACGAAGCGCATACTTAAGTGCCGCAGCAAATGAAGCCGTGTTACTTCCAACATCACGTTGAGAAAAAAGTGATTTGTCATTTTTGTGAACAAACTCTACAGGATCTTCGATAGTGATAATGTGACGACGTTCCGTCATATTTATTTCATGTAACATTGATGCTAGAGTCGTAGATTTACCAGAACCAGTTGGACCAGTGACGAGTATAAGTCCCTTCTCCTTTTTGATAAGTTCTTTAAAAATAGGAGGGTTTCCATACTCATCAAGTGTAGGAATTTCAATAGGAATCATACGAAAAGCACAAGCAATACCATGAATAGTACGGTAGTAGTTCGCACGAAAACGTCCAATGTTTTCAAGCTCAAAAGAGAAGTCAAGCTCATTATCTTCTTCAAATACTTTTTTCTGCTTATCTTCTATCAGTGAATAAGCCATCTCTTCTACGTCCTTAGCATCGAGTACAGGAAGATTAAGGGCTCGTAACTCTTTGTCAATACGAATCTGTGGTTCACTTCCAACAACAAGGTGGAGGTCTGAGGAGTTAAATGCAAGTACAGACTTAAGAAGTTTCTTAATGTCTAGTCTCTTTTTCTCTGGGGCTATTTGCCCCTCAATCTCTTCACTCATAAAAAACTCCTTTGGTATTTTTCTTCATTAAAACCTACTATAACTTCATCTTTATACTCAACAACTGGACGTTTGATCAGAAGGTTTTCTTTGCATAAGTACTCTTTTTGTTCCTTTTCTGAGAGATTCATCGCTTTAAGTTTTAAGTTACGATAAGTAGTACTTCTAGCATTAAAAAGAGTTTTTAGCTCCACTTGTGTCAGCCAAGAGTTTATCTTTTCACAAGGCAGATTCTCTGTTTTAAAGTCGAAAAGAGTGTATTCTAAATCATGTGCTTTAAAAAACTTGATTGCTTTTTTGACACTATCGCAGTTTTTAATACCGTAAACATTTATCATACTTTTACTCTATAATCTTAGGGACAATAAAGAAGTTGTCAGCACTTTTTGGTGCATGAGATAAGATATCTTCACTTATCTGAGTACTTGGTTTTACACTGTCTTCCCTAAGTGGTGTAGGGTGGTTATCCATGGAAAAGTTTGCATCTATTCCATCTGTATCTAAGTCTCTGAGATTATCTACAAAGCTCACGATCTCTGAGAGTTGTTCTTTAATCTCTTCGCGTTTATCATCACTTACTTGTAAAAAAGATAATTTTTCTAGTTTTGATAAGAGTGCATCATCTACTTTCATAAAAATTCCTCATTGTTTTTAGAAGATTTTAGCATAGATTTGATAAAACTTTAACTTATTTATGGGTAATATAATGAAATTATAAATATTAAAGGAAATTTTTTGAGTTTAAAAACTGATTTAGAGATGGTAAAAGATGAGTTGACTTCAGAAGAGAAGTTTTTTGAAAAAGCCGTTGTAACAGAAAAATTTGTAAAAAAATACAAAAAAGCTATGATTGGTGGTGTTGTAGCCCT
The DNA here is from genome assembly GCA_027082875.1 of Sulfurimonas sp. Taxonomy (GTDB): domain Bacteria; phylum Campylobacterota; class Campylobacteria; order Campylobacterales; family Sulfurimonadaceae; genus Sulfurimonas. The sequence continues at coordinate 17,255 of JALWTK010000174.1, forward strand.
GGTACTTTTTGTAGCAGGTAATATAGCTTATACAGCTAATAAACAAAACACTATAGAGAATGCAAATGCAGCCTTAAGTAAACTTCAATCTAATCCGAATAATCCAGCAACTTTAGCTAGACTCGAAAACTTAAGTCCTGTCCTACATGATGTTTGGGTCTATTCTCAAGCAGTTGCTAATCATACTACATCAAAGTTGGAGACACTTACAAATTCAAAGGCATTTTTAGTAGGAGACTTAGCATCCTATGAACTCGCACAAAGCTCAAAAGATATAAACAAACTCAATGCCTATGCTGAAGAACAAAATGCTCTCTATGCTGACCTTGCTCGTGTGCAAAGTGCTATTATTCTCATGCAAGAAAAAAAGATAAAAGAGTCGCATGAAATGCTTAGTATGATAAATCTTAACTCTCCACTTGCAAAAGTAGCTCATGCACTTATGCACTATGGAGTAAAGTAAAATCTTGAAAAGATTTTCAATAAATGCTACACTTTTTAGTATACTTGCAGTTGTGCTCTTTTCTGCTTGTAGTACAAAAGAGGTATATAAGCCTAAGTTGTTAGGTAATGACTGGAATAAATATAAGCAGTCTAAGTTTATGATTACTGATACTGCTTCAAATGTAGCACTTTTAGAAGATACAGAAGTATTGACGACTGAAGGTGTTGTGGATGTGGATATCAATAGTAGTTACCGTCTTATATCGCACAGTGATGATTGGATTATCAGTGCGAAGATAGATGGAAATGTATCTTTAGTCTCCACAAAAGATACATCTGTGATAAAAACGATAGATCTCAAAAAAACGGTAGCAGGTGCTTCTGTACAAGGTAATGAACTTGCTGTACTTTTTGCAGATAATGAAATTGCTCTTTATGACCTCAATACAAAAGCGATACTCTTTAAAGAACAGGGTGGAAAGTATGTAGCAGCTGACTCTCGCATAGTAAATCCTTATTTTATGAAAGGCTTAGTCCTCTTCGCTACCTTAGATGGAAAAGTTATTTTTGTAAATGAGGCTAAAAAGAAAAGACTTCGTACTGTCATAGTATCGAGCGAGGATCACTTTAATAATGTTATTTCTCTTGCTGTAGTACAAAATAAAATTATAGCAGCAACAAGCTATACTATACTTTCTATAGCTAACAAAGAGTTACGTGCTAAGTATGAGATAAGAAATATTGTGCATGATGAGAATACTCTTTATATTGCTACAAAACAAGGGGAAATAATATCGCTAACACCAGACCTTCAAGTTATTTCTAAAATCAAATTTCCTTTTGCTCACTTTTATGGCATGATAAGTGATGGAGATAAACTTTATATTTTAGAAAAAGAGGGCTATATGATAGTGGTAGATAAAAAATCTTTTGACTACACAGTACATGAAGTTGACTTTGACTCTGATGGTTTTATCTTTACTGCTGGTAAAAAATTCTTTATAAATGATATGACAATTAGCGTTGAGTAATGTCCAATGAACTTGAAGCATTTTTAGAGTATATCAGTGTTACTCGGGCACTCTCTAAGAAGAGTGTCAGTGCTTACAAAAGTGATCTCCTTCAACTAGAAGAACTCTCTAAAAAACCTCTACTTAAACTCGACTCAGAAAAACTTCTGAGCCTCTTATCGACCTATGAAAACAAACGTACCCTTAACCGAAAACTCTCCGCTGTTAATGCTTTTTTTGATTTCTGTTTTAAAGAAGAGTTTAGTGAAAAAGCAGATAAATTCAAGTTTGCTAAGATTCCAAAACTTTTACCAAAGTATCTCTCCTTTGCTGAGGTCCAAGCCGGACTCTCTCTCATAGATAGAACGACATGGATTGGTGCAAGAGATTATGCTCTCATACTCTTTTTGTATGCAAGTGGGGCACGTATTAGTGAGGCTCTCTCTCTTGCTCATGAAGATATAGAGGAAGAGTGGCTACATATTCGCCATGCAAAGGGAGAAAAAGAGCGAATAGTTCCTCTGGCTAAAGTCTCTATCAAAGCGATACAAACATACATAAGTATGATGCCTTTTGAAAAAGAGTTTGTTTGGGCGAACTATCAGGGAACAAAACTTAGCCGAATCAGTGCTTATAAGATAACACAAAAATACCTAGGTGTCTCTCCTCATATACTCCGCCACTCCTATGCCACTTCACTTATCACAGGTGGTGCAGATTTACGGGTTGTTCAAGAGCTTTTAGGGCATGCTTCACTTCTTACAACCCAGATATATACACATATAGAAAAACAGAACTTAAAAGAGACAGTAGAGGTTTATCATCCAATGTCTCAAAATAACAGTAGGAATTAAATTTTATGAAAGAAAGATTCAGATAGAATAGTTCTATGGATAAATTAGAAAATCTTATTAAGTCAACATCAAAAGTAAAACTTCTTTATGTAGAAGATAATGAACAGGCTCGAAGTGCGACACTCAGTGTTTTGAGCGAGTTTTTTGAAGATATATATGTTGCAGTTGATGGTGAAGATGGTTATACACAGTTTAACGAACATAATATAGATCTTGTCATCAGTGATATAAGTATGCCAAAGCTTGATGGCTTAGGAATGATAGAAAAAATTCGTGAGACAAATAAAGATGTATGTATCTTATTACTCTCTGCTTATAGTGACCTTGAGTATTTTAAACGCAGTATTGAGCTAGGGGTAGATGGATACCTTTTTAAGCCTCTGGATATTGAACAGTTTTTAGATATCTTGAAAAAAATTGTCGAAAAAGTTGAAGTAAAAAATCGTCTTGCCGCAAATATTAACTTCTTGAAACAGTATGAAGCGGTGACAAATGAAAAAGCAATGATTTCTAAGACAGATACAAGAGGAATAATTACTTATGTAAATCAGATGTTCTGTGATGTTTCTCAGTATTCATCAGAAGAGTTGCTAGGTCAAAACCAAAATATAATACGACATAAAGACAACCCTTCTTTGATGTTTGAAGATATGTGGGATACTATAAAAGTTCGTAAAAAGATCTGGAAAGGTATAGTACGAAATCGTGCAAAAGATGGACATAGTTACTATGTAGATGCTGTGATAAAACCTATCTTTGATCTTGATGGAAATATTATTGAATATATTGCTATGCATAATGACATTACAGAGATTATGAGTCAAAAAAAACAACTTGCAGATTTTCTATATACCGCTAAAAAGCCCTTTTTGATTCAAGTAAAGATAGAGGCTTTTGATAAACTACAAAACTATTACGGTTTAGATTTTGTTTCTACTTTAGAAAAAAAAGTAGGGCAACTCCTAGAAAAAAATATGCTAAAATCTTTAGAACTAGAAGCTTTTTATAGCTTAGAAAATGGTAATTATGCTTTTGTAAAAGATTGTCATACTGTTGCTAATAGAGAAACTATGGTTCACGAACTAAAAGAGTTTCAAAAGTTTATACATAGTACACATATTCAAATAGGTTCTATATTTTATGATGTTTCTATTTTACTTTGTGTCTCTTATGAAAACAGTGTATATGAAAATGTAAAGTATGGTATGCAAAAGTTAGTCAAAGAGAAAGAGAATTTTCTTGTGACAAATGATATTGCTCAAGAGATACATAATACTGCACAACAAAACTTACAAATACTCAATAAAGTAAAAACTGCCCTTGATCGTAGCAATATTGTCTCTTATTTTCAAGCAATAGTAGATGATAAGGGTGCTATCTATAAGTATGAATCTCTAGTGCGCTTAATAGAAGAGGATGGAAAGGTAATGTCCCCATTCTTCTTCTTAGATATAGCAAAACAAGGGCGATACTACAATCAAATCACTTCTGTAGTTTTAAGAAATTCATTTACTACACTTGATAAAATAGATAAGCCCATCTCTATTAATATTTCAGCACTCGATATTGAAAACGAAGTACTCAGAAAAGAGATATATACATTGCTTGAGACTTATAGTGCAAAAGCTTCACAGGTTACCTTTGAACTTTTAGAAGATGAAGAGATGAAAGATTTTGAGTTAATAAAGCACTTTATTTCCAAGGTGAAGTCCTATGGTGTAAAAATAGCCATTGATGACTTTGGCTCTGGATACTCCAATTATGAGAGATTATTAGATTTTCAGCCTGATATTATTAAGATTGATGGTAGTCTTGTTAAAAATATAGAGACATCTACTTACTCTCGCTCTATAGTAAAGTCTATACTTCATTTCGCACAAGATCAAGAGATTAAAGTTATCGCTGAGTATGTAGAAAATGAAGAGATTTTTCATATCTTAAAAGATTTAGGTGTGGACTATTTTCAAGGTTATTATTTTGGAAAGCCTATCCCCCTCTAGCTAGGAAAAAATATGATAAATAAATTTATACATATAAAATATAGTTACGAGCTTATTCGTAGTATGTTATCGGGACTCCTTCCTGGATTGGTAACTGTGAACTTTATTGCTCCTTTTATGATTCTTTATATTGTACATGACTTTATAAGCACAAAAATACTCTTAGTCTGGATGGGGTTTCACGTGCTCATATTTAGTTTACGTATCTATGCAAGAAGTAAGTTAACTTTTTATTTAATAGTAGCAGATAATGTAGAAAAAATTAACTTTTATCTTTATAGTACCTATTTCTTGAGCTTTTTAACGACACTCCTTTTTGGGTATATGATTTGGTTGAGTGTCCTACTGGAGATAGATAGTTTACATATATTTCTCCTTGGCGTTATTATTTTTGCTTTAAGTTCAGGTGCTTTAAGTACTATTGGAAATATATATACTCTTTATCTTCTTTTTATTGTTCCCAATCTTCTTTTTCTTATTACTGCATTGGTTTATCATGGTGGCGATATGTTCTACTCTTTTGCATTTGCTATGTTTGTGCTGATGATAATACTTGTGGGTAATGGCTATAACCACTATAAGCTTTTAGAAAATTCTGTCTCTCTTAACAAAACTTTTGAGAGTATTTATGAAAACTCTGGAGATGGTGTGATGCTCTTTAAAAATAACAAATTTTTACGGGCAAATAAAGCGATGTTAAAGATGTTTAAGGTTGATAATGAAAAAGAATTTCTTAAAAGAAATCTCCTTAATGTCTCACCAACATACCAACCAGATGGAAGCCTAAGTGTAAAAAAAATGCTTTCTATTATTCAAAAATCTTCAGAGTCAAACTACTATAATTTTGAGTGGGTACATCTAGATGCAGAAGGAAAAGAGTTCTGGTGTGATGTTGTGCTTACAAAAATTACACTTGATGGAGAAGATCTGCTTCATGGGGTATGGCGTGATATTAGTGAGAGAAAAACTTTTGAGATTGAGATGCAAAAACATAAAAATGAGATTGAAAGACTCAATGCTACCTTAGAAGAAAAGATAAAGACAGAGGTGGAGAAGAATAGACTTAAAGATAGACAGATGTTGCATCAGTCGCGTCTAGCACAGATGGGCGAGATGATAAGTATGATAGCCCATCAGTGGCGCCAACCTCTTACTGCTATAGCCGCTTCAAGTGCAAGTTTCGGTCTCAAAGCAAGGTTAAATAAACTCGATAAAGAGAGTGCCTTAAAACATTCAAAAGAGATAGCAAAATATTCACAGCACTTAAGCAATACTATAGATGATTTTCGTAATTTTTTTAAGCAGGATAAAGAGAAAGAAGCGACAAACTATACCTATATAGTAAAGAGTGTACTCAGTATCATTCAAAATAGCTTGACAAATAAAAATATAGAGTTAGTTGAAGAATTGGAGTGTCACGATAGTTTTATCTCTTATCCTAATGAGCTTAAGCAAGTAGTGATAAACTTAGTCAAAAATGCAGAAGATATTCTTTTGGAAAAGAAAATAGTAGATCCGAAAATTATGATAAAATCGTACATAGATAATGGGAAATATATACTTGAAGTTTCAGACAATGCTGGTGGTATAGAAGAAGAGATAATTGATAAAATATTTGACCCCTATTTTTCAACAAAAATGCGCAAAGATGGAACAGGATTAGGACTTTATATGAGTAAAACAATAGTAGAAGAACACTGTAATGGTAAGCTCACTTGTTTTAATAGTGATGAGGGTGCAGTTTTTAAAATAGAGTTGGCAAATGCATAGTAGTAGTGATATTAATAACAGTATTTTTTCCTATGCTTTTTGGAATTCTCTTCTCTTTACTCAGAACAAATGGCATCAACATGGTGTTTTAGTCCATACTCTTCGTGTAACCTATGAGTGTATCAAAGCAGGAGAGTGGCGTTTCATCCCTGCTGGACTTCTTCATGATGTAGGCAAGCCTCTTACTGCGTTTAAAAAAGATGAAGAAGATTTCGAGTTTGGTGAGTGGAGTTTTACAGACCATGAAGAGCGAAGTTATCAGGTGATAAAAAATTGGCCTTTTGTCAGTGAATACACAAAAAAACTTGTCCGTTACCACTACCTCATACGTGATATAAAAAAGTCAAAAAAAGAAGATCTTGAACGCTATGTACAAAAGCAGGCTATATGGGATAGCCTTGAGGATGCAATGCATAAAGATCTTGCAAAGTTTTTAGCTTGTGATGATGCGGGTAAGGGTAAAAAAAGAAGAGAGTAGTATAATACTTTCATGAAAAAATTAACCCCATTTTTACTTATATCTGTCTTTATACTCTTTATCGTAGCCCTTTTTCTATCTCTTGGCAAAGTTCAAAAGATGGTTGTTATAAAAGAGGGTAACATACAAAAAGTCCCTCTTGAAATAGTCCTCAACAAGTACCAAGATAGTGACTGTGGTATGGTTATCAAAGATAGAACATATCTCTCTGAGGTTATCGCTCCCGATGGAAAAACATGGTTTTTTCATGATCATGGTGATTTTGTGCATTGGCTTGAAGATAAGCCATTTAAAGATGAAGCTGTTATCTGGGTTCGTACAAAGGATACAAAGAGATGGCTTCATGCACAGGATGCTTACTACTCTTTGAATGATATCACACCTATGGGCTACGGTTTTGGAGCTTATGAGAAAAATCAAAAAAACTTTGTCTCTTACGATACTTTCCGTTTGAAAATGCTTCGTGGTGAGACTATGAAAGATCCGAAAATCCGTAAAAAACTTCTAGGACTTAAATAGATGGAAACAGTAAATATACTCACTATAATAAGCATCGCATTTTTAGGTTCCTTTGGTCACTGTATAGGTATGTGTGGGGGTATAGTGATGGCTTACTCCACCATAAAAATAGAACCACAAAGTTCCAAAGTCTCAAAGACAGTAGCTCATCTACTCTATAACCTTGGTCGTGTTTTAACTTACACAATTTTAGGTGCGATGTTTGGTGCCCTAGGTGGTGTAGTACTTTTTTCAAACCTTGCCAATGGAATTTTACTCATCACAGCAGGACTCTTTATGATACTTGCAGGGCTCTCTTTAATGGGAAAGATAAAATTTCTCACACTTATAGAGCACTCCTTTTCAAGCTCACCACTCTATAAAAAAACTTTTCAAAGAGTACTTAATTCAAAGTCAAATAGTAGCTTTTTCCTTCTTGGAATGCTCAATGGACTTCTTCCATGCGGATTTGTTTACTTCTTTGCTATTACGGCTGCAAGTACAGCTAATCCTCTTTATGGTGCTTTAGTCATGGCAATATTTGGAATGAGTACCATTCCTGCTATGTTTGGCGTAGGATTTTTGACTTCACTCGCATCGGCTACAAGCTTTAGAAATATGATGATGAGTCTCTCTAGTGTAGCGGTTATCCTCTATGGTGCATTTACTATCTACAATGGTTATGGCTATATAGATAACCCTAACAAAACACTTAGAGATTGTCATAAGTGATGCAAAAGCTTTCAATTGGTTTGCTTACTGCACTCACTCTTCAAGCAGGACCTACTTATCCTTTAATGATAGGTAGTTCAGTAGTCCCACATGATAAAGCCTACTTCACACATAATCTCAAGCAAAATGATGTAGAGATAATCTATACACAGGATAATCTCCCTTTTGCCCAAGAAGCAGCTGATATAGAAGCGCCTTTGCACAAAGATTACGAGCACTTTTATGGATGGAAGCTAGATGAGCGACTCTATGTAGGACTCATTTCAGATAAGAACCAAATAGCAAATGGTTTTTCAACGCAGTGGCCAAATAACAGACAGATAAATTATGTCGGTGGTGCACAAAAAGTAGACTATTTCTGTAGCACATCATGGTTGGAGACTCTTCTCTATCACGAAACAGCACATAACTACCAGACAAATGTCAAAGGAAGTGTAGTCTCTCGTAGTATACACGCTGTCTTTGGCAATGGCTACTTTTTAGTTCCTGTAACTGTCCCAAACTTAGTGGAAAATCCCTTTATGCTGGAAGGAAATGCAGTGCTAAATGAGTCATGGCATGGTAATGGAGGTCGTCTCTACAGTGGTAGATTTCAAGCCCAGACACTTCTTCAAGGCAAAGCGGACAATATAAATGCAGCCTATGTATATAACAAACGATTAGCTTTTCCTTATGGTGAGATTTCCTATATACAAGGTGGTTTTTATAACCTTTATATGGCTGAGAACTATGGGTTAGAAACAATAAACTCTTACTTTAAAGCTAAGTCAGAAGATTGGTGGTGGCCATTTTTTACAAACGCGACTATGAAAAGTGTAGTAGGGAGTGATTTTGAAGAGACACTTAACTCATTTGCACAAGAGCAAAAAGAGTTAGCTAAAGATTTTGTTGTGGCAAAAGGAAAGAGTATCGCTACATCACAGTTTTTCTCTTCATTAGGCAGTGATAAAGATGAGATTTTTTTCATAACAAATGAATCAGGAAGAGAGTTCCCTAGTTTAGTGACACTGCGCAAAGCAGACAAAAAAGTCACAAAAAAGAGTGATAGCTGGCTTGGAGGAAAAGTACTCAAAGTGGATGGAGACTACTATACACAAGCGAGTAGAAAAACTTCGCCACTTCGTAGAGAACAGGGACTTTTTTCTAAAAATGCCTTCATAAAAGAGGGTACAGGTTCAAAAATGGTGCAGGCTTATCTCAAAGATGGTAAAGAGGTCTATTTTGATGTTGCTTCCTCTTACTCTGAGCCACAACTCTATGTAGATGGTAAGTTTTATGCACAGGTTAACTCTTCTATCATCGTAGACAAAGAGGATAATCTCTACTATTTTGTGCAAGAGGGAAAAAGAAGAACACTCTACAAAAATAGAACACCACTCTACAGCTATGAGGGTTTTTATGGTGTGGTAAGTGATGTAGACTCTAAAGGTGGCGTTTACTTTGTGGCGAACTCTCAACTAGGCTCTACACTATATAAGTATAGTGATGCAGGAGTGAGTCGAGTAAGTAGGGCAGATAATGTTGTCGAGGCTAGACTTCTGAATGATGAGGAAGTACTCATTGCTGCTATTGGTGAGAAAGAGTATTACTACCTTATAAACAGACTAGAGAAGATAGAAGGAAAACCTTATAATAAAAAACTCTTTTTTGAAAAGAAGCCTTACTATGGTGCTTATAAAAAAGATACAAAAGTTGAAAATCTAGACTTAAATGATAGCTACTACTCCTTTTTAGATATGCACTATAGTGGTACAGATGTAACTTACGGTGTGAGTATAGATGGAAGTAGTTTAGGCTCACTAAACATCAACTTTTCTGATCCACTCACTCAAAACAGTCTCAATGCCTTTATAAGTAGAGATGAGAACAAGATAAGCATCGCTGGAGCAGGTTACTCTTCAGCACAGTATCTCTTAAAGTATCAAGTAGTAGCTTATGGCGTTGTCGATAAAAGTATCTATAGCGGTGTACGAGATAGTGGAGTGATGGCACAGGCTACTCTGCCATTTTTAGAGAGTGGCTACTTCTATGGTGAAGTGAGTGAGAGTTATTACCAAGACTATGATACCTTTGCGAGAGAGCCTTTAAGTACAAGACTTACACTTTCAAATACAAAGCAGTTTGGTGTAAGTATGTATGCAAACTCCCTCAATCGTTTAGATATTTATGGAGTACTAGAACGCGGGGATAAAATATCCGGTGCTCAGTATAAGTTCAATCATAGTCTTCCTTCGGAGTTTTATGTTGGTGCTAGTATGAAGTACTCTAAGACAGATAGTAGAGTGGGGTATTCGGCCAGAGGTGTGAAGCTGAGTAGTTCAGCACTTAGTGCAGATATGGATCCATCAACTATAGATATGCCTAGTTTTGATAGATCTGCTTATGTGAAAAGTGCAGGGTATTGGGAGCTTAGTCTTGCGAAGGTATTTAATGCAAGTGCTTACTTCTTTACCTTTCCTATCTCTTTGCAAAGAGAGTCATTTTATCTGAAGTATCGACACTATGAAATAACAGACTTTAGTCCGAAACTTTTTAAGGCAAATGAAGAGACAGTAGGATTGACTTTATCAACTGTAATGATGAACTCTCTTCCTTTCCCGGTGAGTCTTGAGTATATTCATAATGATGCAGTTTTTACAGCAGAAAGCAGTAATTTCCGTTTTCTTTTAGGAAGTAGTTTTTAGTGTAATACTTTTTTTCGCTATAATAAATAATAAAACAATAATCCAATAAGGCATATCATGAAAAGTTCAATAATCGAAAGTATTAAATCTCTTCCTCCTCTCTCTAAAACAATAATGGACATCAATAAAGTATATGCAGATGAAGAGTCTGGGGTAAACGATCTTGCAAAGGTTATAGAGAGTGATCCTATGATAGTAGCAAACCTATTAAAGGCTGCAAATTCCCCTCTGTACGGATTTGGTAAAGAGATAAGAAATGTTTCTCAAGCTGTAAGTCTTTTTGGTATGAGTATGACTCGCTCTATCGCCATAGGAAATTCAGTGCGTAAACTGCTCAATGTAGATATGAAACCTTATGGTGTAACAAGTGATGATTTTGCGGATGTTTCTGCAAAACAGGCAAAACTTATTCTCTCATGGTATAACACTATTAACAAAGAAAAAGCAGATAGACTCTACCTCGCTGCATTTTTACAAGAGACTGGCAAGATTCTTATCTCTAGTGATGTAATCCAAGAGGATGAAGATGTCAGTTTTGCCTCTGAGATAGATATGACAAATAATATCGCTCAAGTGGAAAAATCATATGCAGATGTGACTACTGCTGAGGTAACTGCTGCTGTATTTGAGCACTGGGGATTTGATAAAGAGTTTATAGAGATGATCAAGTACTCTGACAATCCATCTACAGCACCTCAAGAGGTCAAAGAGTATGCAACAGCACTTAACATTGTAAAAACAATAGTTCCTATTAATAAACCCTTTGCTGATAGCTCAATAAACTTCGGACTTCGTAAGGCAAGAGATGCTGGGTATGACTATGAAGTACTAGAAGATATGCTTGATGATATCTTAGATAGTATGGAAGCTAACTAAGTATTATTTTTTAGACTCTCTATGGAGTCTTCCTATCACGATACTTACCCTTCTGTTTTCAAGTCTTGCCTTTTTTAAGTCCTCTTTGGACATAGTAGAGAGAGAAATTTTCTGCTTTGGATGTGTATCTGCATAAGCGATGATTTTTGTATTGTCTACATTAAGTCCATAGGTAGAAAGATACTGTTGCAAAGAGTGTGCTCTAAGAGCAGAAAGACTCCAGTTATCTAATTTTATTGCTCCAAACTTACCAGTATATTTTTCATGGTAAGGCAGGTCATCTGTATGTCCTATAATCTCTATATCTCTCTGTTTACTCTGTGTAATAATCTCTTGTAAAATTGGCATCAGTGCTATGATCTTTTTGTCATTTATAACCCAGCTTGAGGGTTTAAACTGTGTAACAGAAGAGAAGTTTATCTCTAATCCTGTATCATCAAGTTTAGTAGAAACAAGCTCTTTAAGATGAAACTTCTTTGCAGTGAGTTGAATCTTTTTGTTTATCTGAGAGAGTGTCTCTATCTGTTCATTTGTAACAAGTTTTTGAATATGATCAAACTTATCTATATCGATCTTTGAAAAAGAGACAAAAAGGACAAGCACAGAAAGAATAGCAGTAACAAGATCTGAATAACCAACTAGCCAGAGTGACTCTCCATCAGCAGATGCTTTATTTCTTTTTTTTAACATTTAAGACTCTTTTTTCTCTGCATCTTTAGTAAGATTTATATACTCTAAAAAGACCTGAGAATCGAGTCTATGTAAAAAAAGTTTTGACTTTATTAAAATATTTGTCTCATTTTTTTGTGTGTTTAGCATCAGGGTTTCTACTCTTCTTGAAGCGGGTTTAACCAGTAAAACTGTTAGTAATGAGGCATACAAGGTTGTAGCAAGTGCAACACTTAGCCCAGAAAACTTAGATGCGAAGTCATCCTCTCCACCTATCCCTGTAGGTGATCCAAACATCTGTAGTAGACCAGCTATAGTTCCAATCATACCTAGCATAGGTAGAATCGCTGCTATATAGTCATAGTCATTTTTGAGTTTTTCATAGGCAATATAGATTTTGAGTGTATACTTATCAATAATCATATCTAACTCCTTCTCTGAAGTACCAATAGAGATAAGATACTTAAGCTCTTGCAGATAGGAGTTCTTTTTATTACTAAAAAGCTTTTTTAAATCTTCAACCTCATAAGATTGTAAACTTATGAGCTCATCTGCTTCTTTGAAGTTTTTACTAATGTTGCGCTCAAGGGTACTCACCTTATCCTCATCTCTACTTTTTGAAATCCATAAGAGTATTAAAGAGCCAAAGATAAATATGGCAGAAGGAATATGTATAACTCCTAAGTAGAGTTTATTAAAGTCTATACCGGCTATGAGCAATTCACTCGCTTTTCCTTCGAGTTCTATCCAGTTATGTATTGAACTTGGCACTATGATTGTTACAACAAATAAAATAAATATTAGTAATGATATTAACGCTTTTCCCATGTCTATTCTTCTCCTATTTTTTGAGATAAAAAAGTATATATTTTATCGTTATCTAGCTCTATCGAAAACTCATTTTGTATAACTATAAAAAGATACTCAGTCCCATACTGCACTCTTTTTATCATAATCTGCATGCCATTTTTGAGTGTGACAGTCTCAAAAAAGTGAGCACTCGGTGTTATTTTAATATTTCCATATATCTGAGTAGAGAGTAAAACAGTAGAGTCAAGTAGGTTAATAGCACTTACCGTTGCCATAAACTGTGGAGCACACTCTATAAGCCTTCCTGATTCAAAACTGAAAATATAGGGTCTGTTCTTCTCTCCCTCTCTGTTAAATATAAGCACTCGAGAGTCTGGAAAAGGGAGTCTAGAAGAGCCATAAGACTCTATAGGGTACTTATATGAGATACCATCAACAGAGATATCTAAATAGGCATTCTCATTATCAAAAGAGTTGTATTTACCTACTATGTAGAGTTTTATAGGTGCCTTAGTAGCGTCAAGGTCTATAAACTCCTTAGATCTCTCTAAAGAGTCTTGGAGTTTTTTTATCTCACCTTCAAGTTGTTTAACTTGGTGTATGAGATGTCTGTTCTGCTCTTGCAGAGTTGGTGTCGTGTTATCTTGCATGCTTCTCTTCCGATATGATAGTTTTTATAGCATTGATAGTTTGAAAATCTTTGCTTGTGATATTATTCACCTTCTCTTGGGAAAAGAGGTAGTTTACTCGTGATATTCCTGGTTTATAGTTTTCATCTGACTTTGCTGCTTCAAGGTTTTTCACTTTCTCTAAACGCGAATTATAGTACAAAAGATACTCTTGAAGTTGATGATAATTAACAGAGAAATACTTGTTAGCAAACTTATCTATCTCTGAAGTTTTAGGAACTTTACGTTTAGGCATATTCTCTTTATCTAGTGGCGCTTCAAAGTCACTTTCCATAGTTCTTAAACCATCTATATACTTTTTAATAGCATCTTCAAAGCTATCAGGAGCCCAGATTATACCATTATGTGCGACATCATTTCTAAACTTCACCCCTGTTTGAAAAACATTATACTGAGCATTAAGAAATTTTTTCTTATATTTGAGTGCTCCTTGTCGACTAATAATATTTCGTCCTAGGGTTATATCTTTATGGTACTTTTTAAAGAGCTCTTCTGCTACCCAGTGGAGCAGATAAAGGTGTTGCATAGTGAAGCCAAGTCTGTGTGACTCTTTTAAAAATGCTGAGATTGTTTTGTTGTCAAGTGAATTATGAAACTCCTCTAGATCTTTAGCCATAGGAAGATATACCTTACCATCGACAAAGGCACTAGACTGGTCTTCGTAGTACTCATGTATCATAGGCATAAAACTACTCACAACCTCTTTTTGTTCAGCATTAAGATACTGAGGAAGTCTTTCTAGTTTATTTTCAAGAGAGTTTTTCACCTTGGCAACTTCTGTGATTAACTCTTTAGTATCAGGTTTGAGAAGCTTGCGTTTATCTTGTCTATACTTCTCTACAGTTTTTATGTAAAACTCTTTATCTAAAAAGCTAGAGGTAACCTTAGCGAACTCCTCTTCTAGCATATTTACTTTTGAGAAGTAGTCTCTTACCTCTTTGAGTTTTTTAGAGTGTTTTGTGACAGCTAGCTTCATTTTAATAATAATATCATCAAGTTCAAACTGATCCATCTTACTAGGATCAGTAAAAACCACCATATTCCAAGCCTGCTTTTGAGTCTTAGATGTAATGTAGTTTTTTAAATTTATTGTTCTCTTTTTAAAGTGTTCAATAATAGACCTACACTCTCGTTGTAGTTTTATTTTGTTATTCTCTTGAGTCTCGTCTGTTTGCATGACAAGCATCTCTAACTGCTCTAAAAATTGTTTTATCTCTTGTGTCTGAGCATCCTTGGGGGAGAAAGTCATATATGGTGAGGGGGCTCTTTTTACAGCTTCTTGTGTATGTATTCCATAGGGTTTCTCTTTGTCACTGAGCCCATTTTTAAGCTCTTTTTGTAGGGAGTTAAGTCTCGCTTTTTGCATTGCATTTAGAGAGTCTAGTATACCAATAACATCACTTCCTAAAGAGGATGTTGTTGTAGATATAGATAACATGGCATCTATATATTTATCACTATCATTAGTGACTCTATTTAGATCATGAGTGAGGTACTCATAGACCAGTTTCTCTTGTTCTTCTCTAGTCATCTACTCGCCCCTTTAGAAGTAACATATCACATCATTGAGATTTATAAGTGTTTTGTAGTCACTGTTTGAAAACTGTGTCATTTCAATATTTGCATAGTTTCCTATTGCCATACCTACGATTATAGCTAAAGACTCAGGCATGTTATGTGCAATGATAATTTTTTTATAACTGGATTGATATTCGTTAAGCAGAGTAAATATCTCACGAGCATATACAAGCCAATCTTCTGTAAGTTCTATATGCCCTTTATGATTTGCTTTCATGTATGTGATGTGTGTGTAGCCCTCTAGTGAAGGTGCCCCAAAGTTAATATGATGACTAGAGGCTTTTATTGCAAGTAGGATTGTATCACTATGTTCTTGAGTATTCTTTTTTTCAATAGTAAACTTTGTAAATTGCTCAACTTCCTCTTTATAGTTTCGATCATGGAGATTTGCAATATTATTAAGTCCATCTTTATCTGGGTTATTCTGATAGACAACAAGATCTTCATTCTCAAAAACATACCCAAGTAAAAAGCCAATAGCTGGGCGTTTATAGCTTACAAGATGAAACTGCACTTTATTGGGTGTATGCTCTTTTATTTTAGTAATTTGATAGCGAATGATCTGCATAAAACTGATGAGTCTTTTTGTATCAAAAATATCACCACTATAGGTGAATGCTAAGTCATCATCAACAATGTTTCTATACTGTTTGAGATTTTTTTTCAAATTTGAGTAGCCGTACTCTTTTTCAATCTGTTTAATAAGAAGCTCTAATGTATATTTTGCACTCTCATTTGAATCGACATTTATTACTATTGGGATCTGAAGTGTCTCTTGGTTATACTGCTTTCTGTTAGAGATAATATTTACAACTGCAAAAATTATGATAATAGCAGCAATAAGAGAGGCATAGATAAAGTATTCACTTTTGTTGAATGAGTCTAAAATATAGCCTAAAATAATGGTTGAAATACCAAGTAAACCTATAAGTGGGTGTTCGATAAGCTCTTTTATAAAATTCATTGTGCCTCTTTGATTAATATATATTTAATTGTACCTAAAAAGAACATAAGAAAATATAAAAGTTTACAGAGGGCTACTTTAAATAGTGCGCTATAATTCTCATAAAAATTATAGGCTATTTTTATGAGTAAAACAGTAACTATCATAGACACTTTTGGCTTCTTCTTTAGAAGCTTTTATGCCCTCCCTCAACACCTTAAAAACAGAGATGGCTTTCCTACAGGACTTTTAACAGGCTTTACAAACTTCATAGCGACTCTGCAAAAAGATCATGATAGCGACTACATCATCTTTGCTATAGACACAAAAGGGGATACTTTTCGCAATGAGATAGACCCTAATTATAAGGCAAACCGCTCAGCTCCACCACCAGAACTCTCTATGCAACTCCCTATAGCTATAGAGTGGATAGATAAGATGGGCTATAAGACTCTGGGTATGAGTGGTTTTGAAGCGGATGATATGATAGCGACTGTTGTGCATCTTGCAAAAGAGAAAGGCTACAAAGTAAGAGTAGTCTCACATGACAAAGACCTCTACCAGCTCATAGATGATGAGGCAAATGTTGTTGTTGTCGATGCCATTAAACGCAAGCAGATGGATGAGAAGGCTTGTTATGAGAAGTATGGCGTTACAGCCAAGCAGTTTACAGACTACCAGTCTATACTTGGAGATAGTGCGGATAATGTTCCGGGTGTCAAAGGTATAGGAAAAGTTGGTGCTGAGAAACTTCTCAAAGAGTATGGAGACTTAGATAATATCTATGCTCATGTTGAAGAGGTAAAGGGTGCCAATCAGAAAAAACTTATAGCAAGTAAAGATGCTGCTTATATGTCTAAAAAGCTGGTAACTCTTAAGCATGATGTCGTAGACTCTATAGACTTTGAAGAGTATAAGATGGATATAGAAAACCCGTTTTTAAATATCTATGATGAGTTAGTGCAGTACGAACAAAACGCGATACTCAGAGTCCTTCATGCGAAAAACCAAGTGAGTGACTCTAAACGCGAGTCTGCTCAAAAAGCTGTTGAGGTACAAGAGGAAGATTATGGTGTCTCTTTAGAGTTTAAAGCGACTCTCATCACGGATAATACAGAACTTACAAAAGTCCTCTCTACTTTTACAGCAGATACTATAGTGGCGTTTGATACAGAGACAACAGGGCTAGAGTATGACAAAGATAAGCTAGTCGGTTTTAGTTTTTGTGTGAATGAAGAAGAGGCTTACTATGTTCCTTTTGCTCACTTTTACCTTGGTGTGCCAGAGCAGATAAGTGAGGCGGATGCTAAAGCTGCTATACGAAAGATATTTCACTCAAAAGTAGTTGGGCATAACATCAAGTTTGACCTGCATTTCGTGACTCGCTTTTTAGAAGATGATAGCTTAGAAGTCTATGCAGATAGTATGATACTTGCTTGGCTTATCAACTCAAACTCTGCACTCTCTCTTGATAAACTTAGTAGTGCATTACTAGGGCACACTATGGTAGCGTTTAAAGATACTGTGAAAAAGGGCGAGACTTTTGCAGGAGTAGAGCTTGAAGATGCTTGTAAATATGCGGCAGAAGATGCCTACATAACAGCAAAACTCTATAATCTCTTCTTAGAGAAGTTAGAACTTCAAAATGCGACACACCTCATAGATGAAGCTAAAGATGTTGAGTTTCCTTTCATTCATACACTACTAAGAATGGAGAGAGAAGGTATAGAGCTCAATGGTGCCTTTTTAGAAGAGTTTCTCGCTGAGGTACAAGCGACACTTAGTGGACTTACAAAAAGTATTCACGAGTTAGCCGGAAGTGAGTTTAACATCAACTCTACAAAGCAACTTGGTGTCATTCTTTTTGAGACACTTGGACTTCCAGTAGGGAAAAAGACAAAGACTGGTTACTCTACAGATGAAAAAGTGCTCAATGGACTTAAAGATGCTCATGAGATCATTCCTAAGCTCTTAGAGTATCGTGAAGTCTATAAGCTCTATTCAACATACATAGAACCACTCTTAAAACTCTCAAAAGAGAGTAAAAGAAGTCGTATCCATACCTCTTTTGTACAGACTGGAACAGCAACAGGACGTCTGAGTTCAAAAAATCCCAACCTGCAAAATATCCCAACAAGAACACCACTTGGTACGAAGATACGCGAGGCATTTATAGCGGGTGAGGGCAAAAAGCTCATAGGTATCGACTACTCTCAGATAGAGCTGCGTTTACTTGCACACTACTCACAAGATAGCGTTTTAGTCTCGGCGTTTAAAGAGGACAAAGATATTCACCTCCAGACTGCTATAGTACTTTTTGGTGAAGAAGAAGCACCTGCAAAACGCTCGGTTGCAAAGACAGTAAACTTCGGACTCCTTTATGGAATGGGACCTAAAAAACTGAGTGATACTTTAGGCATAACAACAAAAGAAGCCAAAGAAATTATAGAGAAGTACTTTGAGTCTTTTCCTACTGTAAGAACTTACTTTAGAAGTATAGTCGATAGCTCAAAAGAGAATGGTTTTGTAGAGACACTCCTCAAACGCCGTAGATACTTTGACTACGAAAACGCAACACCAATGTTTCGTGCTGCTTATGAGCGCGAGAGTGTGAACTCCGTCTTTCAAGGAAGTGCAGCAGATCTTATTAAGCTGAGTATGAACAAGATAGATGCACTCATAAGAGAAGAGGGTATAAACGCGAAGATGCTGCTTCAAATCCACGATGAGCTTATCTTTGAAGTGGAGACACAAGAAGCGGAGGTACTTGGTGCGAGATTTAGAGAGGTGATGGAGAGTATCATGGAGCTAAACATCCCACTCAAAGCGAGTCTCAACATCGGTGAGAAGTGGAGTGACTTGAAGTAATGAGTATGAACTATAGATACATAGGTAAAACAGGTTTAAGAGTAAGCCCTATCTGTATGGGAACGATGACTTTTGGGACACAAACACCAGATGAGAAGGTGGCGTTTGAGATAATGGACAAGGCTTACGATGCTGGAGTGAACTTCTTTGACACGGCTGAGCTCTATCCTGTTCCACCCTCAGGGAAGTTAGCAGGGCTTACAGAGGAGATAGTAGGGCGATGGCTCAAGACAAAACCTCGAGATAGTGTTATCCTCGCTTCAAAGGTAGCTGGAGCTGCAAATGGGTGGTTTGTGCCACCGATAAGACATGGCATGACAGCTATTGATAGTTTTCATATTGAGCGAGCTGTTGAGGGGAGTTTGAAGCGATTAGGGACTGACTATCTTGATCTTTACCAGATGCACTGGCCTGATACTTTAGTACCTATAGAGGAGAGTCTCAAAGCCTTTGATAGACTCGTGCAAAGTGGAAAAGTTCGCTATCTTGGAACTTCTAACGATACAGCTTATGGAACAACAAAGGCACTTATGACAAGTCAGATGAAAGGCTATGCTAGGTTTGAGTCTATCCAAAACAACTTCTCACTTTTAAATAGACGCTTTTTAGATGAGCTCTCCACTCTGTGTGAGAAAGAGCAGGTCTCACTTCTACCATACTCTCCACTAGGTGGCGGAGTTTTGAGTGGGAAGTATAACCAGCCAAACAACAAAGAGGGGCGTTTTGTCTCCTACTTCAACGCCACAGACAAACGCCAACGCCTCATGGCAGATAGATTTGCCAATGATAGATCTTTAGCCTCAGTACAAAAGTACCTCAAAATAGCTCAAGATGCAGGACTCCATCCAGTAACCATGGCAACAGCATGGTCAAAACAGTTCTCTTTTGTAGCCTCAACTATCATTGGTGCTACAACTCCTGAACAACTCGATGCAACTTTGGCAGCGATGGAGCTTGAACTCTCTCAAGAAGTTTTAGATGCTTGTGATAAAGTACATCAGGAAATTCTTTATCCTATGGGGTAAAGAATTATTTTTTATCTTTAGTCAGTCTGTAGACATAGGAAAAAACTTCCGCTATCGCCTTGTACAT